>CABZRS010000001.1 GCA_902528135.1 uncultured Pelagibacteraceae bacterium
TATCTGGATCACTTTTTACTAGGATAGAATTCCCTCTTGAATACAAGTTAGTTTTTGTAATTTTCTCTAATTCCTTTAAATTATTGTTAAACTCACCTGCTACACCAAGTAACAAATCATTGTTTTGAAATATTATGCTTAAAGTATTATTTTCAGAATATACATATTTTAATTCTGAAATAATATTTTTTTTGATTAATTTACTCAATTTAAGCAGCTTCCATTTTTTTATCCAATAAACCAAATAAAGTATTCTGGTTACTAGTTTGAACTTTTACTTTTACAACTTTGCCAATAAGATTTTCATTTCCATTAAAAATTACAGGAGAAATATATTTATTTCTTCCAAATAATTTATTTTGTTTTTCCATTTTATTTTCAACAAGCACATTAATTATATTATTTTCAAATGATTTATTAATTTCTATTTGATTGTTAAATAATTCCTCTTGAATTAATGTCAGTCTATCTTTAGCAATATTTTTTTCAATCATTTCTAATTTTGCAGCTTTTGTTCCAGGTCTAGGACTAAAAATAAAAGAAAAGGAATTTATAAATTTAATTTTTTTTATTAGTTCGAATGTATCTTCAAAATCCTTTTGAGTTTCTCTAGGATAACCAATAATAAAATCACTAGAGAATTCTATCTCTGAATTGATTTTCTTTAATCTTTCATAAACTTTTAAATAATCATCAACAGTATGTTTTCTGTTCATTAACTCTAACATCTTATTTGAACCACTTTGAATAGGTAAATGAACAAATGGCATTAATTTATTACTATAAGAATAACAGTCAATTAAATCATCTGTCATATCTCTTGGGTGCGAAGTCGTATATCTTATTCTTTCTAATTCTGAAAATTGGTCTAAATGGTTTATTAGATTAGATAGTCTATAATCTTTAAAATTTTCTTTATATGAGTAAGCATTAACATTTTGACCAAGCAATGTGATTTCTTTTGCGCCATTTTCTATTAATTGTTCTGCTTCTGCTATGATTTTATTAAATGGTCTAGAATACTCAGGTCCTCTTGTATACGGCACTACACAAAAATGACAAAACTTATCGCATCCCTCTTGAATGGTTAAAAAAGCAGATATTTTGTTATTATTGTTTTTAATTTGATCAAAATATCCAAACTTTGAAATAGTATCAAATTCTGTTTCTTCTTGTTTTAAATTTACGATATGGTTTTTTAACAGTTCATTAACTTTGTGATATGATTGAGGTCCTAATACAATATCTATATATGGTTCTCTCTTCACCATCTCTTCATTTTCTGCTTGCGCAACACAACCTGCAATTACCATTATTGGTTTTTTTTTATCTCTATATAATTTTTTAACTCTACCAATTTCATGATAAACTTTTTCTTTGGCTTTATCACGTATGTGACACGTATTTAAAATATAACAGTCTGCATTTGATTGGTTTGTGGTCTTTGTAAAACCCAACTTACTAACAGAATCATAGATTCTATTAGAATCATACTCGTTCATTTGGCAACCAAAAGTTTTTATGAAGATTTTTCCATTCAGCATATTTTAACTTTTAAAAAGACCCTGAAATTTCTATCATTTACTTTTTTTAATTCCGTAAAGCTCTAATTTGTGATCTACTAATTTATATCCAAATTTTTCCGCAACTTTTTTTTGAAGTTTTTCTATTTCTTCATCAACAAACTCAATAATTTCACCTGATTTAATATCAATAAGATGATCATGATGACTTTCAACTAATGTTTCATACCTTGCTTTTCCACCTTTAAAATCGTGCTTGGTAAGTATACCTGACTCTTCAAAAAGTTTAACTGTTCTATAAACTGTAGCAATACTTATTTTTGAATCAAGCTTAGATACTCTTTGGTATAATTCATCAACATCTGGATGATCAGACTCACCGTATACTTCTTTTGACTCAGATAAAACTTTAGCAATTATTTTTCTCTGGTCAGTAAGTTTAACACCTTTCTTAAGACAAATTTGTTCTATAGATTCAGACATTATTTATTCTAACTCGAATATAAGGGTTTTATCAAACTTTTATTTTTATCAAGTTTAATTAAGTTGTTGTAATTTTTATTTATTAAATCCTGGGATTTAAAACCAACCAAAATAGCACTATTCGCTAATGATATAGCTTTAGCTACTGATAATGAAATTCTAAGACTGGTAAATTTTCCAGGCCCTAAATTGACGAAAATTCTGTGAATATCACTTATCTTTAATTTTTTTTTGTTTATAAAGTTTAAAAGTAAATTCATAAATTTATCAAAGTTTTCTCTACTGTTTATAAGTCTGCTGGTATATGATTGTTTACCAGCAATGATCACAAAAACAATTTTTTCATTAGCCGCATCAATTATTAAATTTATCTTCATTTATCTATTTTTTTTAAATGCTTATGCATATACTGTAAACAAAAAATATGAACCTGATGAAATGGGAATTTTAGCTTTGATGTACCATAGATTTGAGGAAAATAGGTATCCCTCAACCAATATAAAAATTGACATATTTCAAAGACATTTAAATATTATTAAAGAAAATAGTTTTTCTTTTTTGAATCCAAAAAACTTTGAATTAGAATTTAATAAAATAAGTGGAGAGAAAAAAATTTTACTTACTGTCGATGACGCATTTGCTTCTTTTTATTTGAATGCGTGGCCAATACTTAAAAGAGACAAAATTCCATTCATTTTATTTGTCTCAACTGAAACTGTTGGAAAAAAAGGTTATATGAGTTGGGATGAGATAATTAAGATATCAAAAGAAGATTTTGTATTTATTGGGAATCACTCACACTCACATGAATATTTAGTAAAATTTAAATTTGAAGAATTTAAAAAAGATATTGCCAAATCAATAAAAATATTTAAGAAAAATATTGGATACAATCCCAAATTTTTTTCATATCCATTTGGGGAGTATAGTTTAGAACAAAAAAAATATATTACTAAAAATTTTGACTATGCATTTGGTCAGCACTCTGGGGTTATAGATTTAAATAAAGATAAATATGAGTTACCCAGATTCCCAATAAATGAAAAATATGGAGATTTAGAAAGATTTAAATTTTTGATAAATCTTCTTCCAATTCAATATAAATCTATCTTTCCAGAAGAAAAATTTTTATTAGATACTAATAATCCACCAGAACTAATAATAGAATTTTTTAATGATCAACCCAAAATTAATAAAATAAATTGTTTTTCAAATGAAGGTGGGAAGTGGAAAAATTCCAAACTAAATTATAAAAAAGATAAAATTGAAGTTATTTTTACTGAAAAATTTTTACCAAGAAGAGGAAGAATTAATTGTTCTATGCAAGATAAGGATGGATGGAGATGGTTTGGAGCTCAGTTTACTCTAAATTAAATTTTTCATTTTTAAACTTGTTGGCAAAATATCTACATCATCAAAATCAGTTAAAGCATTCTGATTAATGATTTTTTTAAGAACTTCGGTATAATCTTTACCTGTTTCTGCATATTTTTCTAAAAAATTAACCAATTTTAAACTATCTAATTTTTCATCATTATCTCTTTGAATCGCTCGTTCAATTCTAAATTCTTTGTAACTAGGATGTGTATTTAGATTTCTTTTATATGCTCTTACTGAGGCTTTTAAAATTTTAAATTTTGCTACTTTGTGTTTTTTGTCTTTTTCAACATCTAACGGTTTAATACCTTCACCAGACCAAGTCCATTGTCCAAATAATGCATTACCTTCTTGGGCAAACCTTGAGCTACCCCAGCCAGTTTCTTTAGCCGCTTGCGCTATTGCTAGTGAAACTGGAATTTCATCCATTCTTATTTTAAGTTTTGCTAAATCATTATTTGTTACACCATACTGCTTAAACTTAAGTTCTAGCCATGCTTTATCTCGTGTTGAGGTATTATTCTTATTTAAAATTTGGAAAAGTTTTTTTCGATCAAATCTTATTTTAAGATTTTCCTCAATAATCAATGGTAATACGATTTTAATAAATAGCTTTTTTCTTTTTTTTGGGCTTTGAATATTTTTAAGCTCTTTAGGAAGTTTTGTTAGTTGGTTACCTACATTGACTAGTTTAGTTTTCTTAACAGTATCTAGATTGTATCCATTATCTTTAAATAATTCTTCTATTGTTGAAGCACTTAATCTTTGAGGATCTTCATCATCTTCGTCCTTTCCAAAAACATCAATATCCTCAAAAATATTCCATGAAAATCTATCTTTTGTAAGGTCTTTAATTATTTTATTTTTTGTATTCTGCTTATCTAATATTTTATCAAAACTTTGCTTTGAAGAATTAAAAATAACTTCATTTGATTTAATATTATTATTTATGAAACTGACTGAGTTTGGTAAAACTGAAAATACTATGATTATAACTAAACTTGCTAATAAGGTTTTAAAAAAATTTATATTACTGTTATCCTGTTGCTTTTTTAAATTTTTTTTTTTCATATCTCTTTTGATTTCTTATAAATGATAGCTAAGATATTATACAGCTAAAACTTCTTTAACTTCTGGAATATAATGACAAAGAAGGTTTTGAACTCCTTGTTTTAAAGTTAAAGTTGAAGATGGACAACCTGAACAGCTACCTTTTAACATAACTGTAACTTTTCCATCTTTAAATTCTTTGAATGTTATATCTCCTCCATCTCTTGCGACGGCTGGTCTTATTTTAGTTTCTAATATTTTAATAATTTTATTTTCAATTTCACCGTAATCATTATTATTATCTAATTCTGATTTTTTGTTTATAATAAATTCATTACCTTCATCGTAGAATTCATTTAAATGTGAAATAACTATATGCTTTATATTTTCCCATTTTTCGTCTTGGGTTTTATTAATTGATAAAAAATCCTGACTCAAAAATATTCCTGTAACACCACTTATTGATAAAATGTTTTTTAATAAAGGAATCTCTGTCTGATTCTCATGTAAAAACTCATAAGGTCCATCATTTGATACTCTTTTACCTGGAATAAATTTAAGAGAATTTGGGTTTGGTGTTTCTTGAGTTTGAATAAACATACAATTTATATAATCATAAATTTTCAAATTTAAAGAATTTTAAAAACCTATTATTTTCTTCATTTCTGCTATCTTTTTTCCTGCAATTTCTTCAGCTTTAGTCGCACCCTCTGCTAGAATTTTGTCTAAATATTCATAATCATTTGTTAATTTTTTTATCTCATCAGAAATTGGAGAAATTTTACTTGATAACACTTCAGCTAGTTGACTTTTTAAATCTGAAAAATTTTTACCCCCAAATTCTTTTAAAGTTTTGTCCAAAGTTTGATCTGAAATACTTGAATAGATACCAAGAAGATTTTCGGCCTCAGGTCTATCTTTTAAATTTTGGCCTTCATTAGGAATTTGAAAAGAATCAGTTTTAGCTTTTTTTATTTTATTGATAATTTCGTCTTTAGTATCAGTTAAATTAATTCTACTAAGATCTGATAGATCTGACTTACTCATTTTTTTTAAACCATTTTTTAAACTCATTATTCTTGAAAAGTTTTTTTTTATTAATGGTTCTGGAGATTTTAAAAAATCATCACAGTCAAAATCTTTATTAAATTTTTGTGCAATATCTCTAGTTAATTCTAGGTGTTGTTTCTGGTCTTCTCCAACCGGCACATGTGTAGTATCATAAAGCAATATATCACTAGCCATTAATATTGGATAAATATAAAGACCAACAGAGGCCTTTTCCTTATCTTTACCCGCTTTTTCTTTAAATTGTGTCATTCTGTTTAACCAGCCCATTGGAGCCATACAACTTAACATCCAAGAGCCTTCTGCATGAGCATGAACTTTTGATTGATTAAAAATAATACTTTTGCTTGGATCTATCCCGCTAGCTATAAATGTAGCAGCTGTTTCTCTAATATTGCTTCTTAATTCGTCTTTATCTTGCTTAACAGTAATTGCATGTAAATCTACTACACAAAAAATACATTCATTTTGATCATCATTATTTAAATCAACAAAATTTTTTATTGCACCTAGGTAATTACCTAAATGAAGATTGCCTGTAGGCTGAACACCAGAAAATATTTTTTTGGGCATTATTCAATACTTTAAATTAATATCTGAAATTTTAAAGACTTTTATAATAATTGAAACTCCAATGTATAAAATTGCAGTTAATAAAACTATTAAAACCATCAAAATAAATTTATAATTATTTACATAGTCTAATGAGCTCTGAAAAAAATTTATTAAAATATAAAATATAAAAATTGTAACAGTATTTGAGATAATAATTTTTGATATTTGATACATAAAATTTTTACGGAATTTAAAGTAGTTTTTATTGATTACGAAGACCAATAAAATAATCCCATTAAACCAGGATGAAATTGTAGTTGCGATTGGTATTATAACAAAACCAACCTTAGAAAAGAACATCAAAGTAATTATAATATTTAAAATTACAGAAATTAAAGAATACTTAAATGGTGTTTTAGTATCATTTCTTGCAAATAAAAATGTTGAAAATATTTTAATTAAAGAAAATGCTGGAAGTCCAAAAGAAAAATAGAATAAAGCTTTTGCAGAGTTACTTACGCTCAATTTATCAAAAGAGCCATAACCAAATAAAGCAGATGTTATTTGTTCCGAACCCACCATAAGAGCAAAAGCTGCGGGTAAACTTAAAAATAAACTTAGCTCTAAAGCTTTATTTTGTAGTTCAATAGTTTTAAGAGAGTTATTGCTTTTAATATGTCTGCTTAGATTAGGCAGTATCACTGTACCTATTGCAATTCCAGCTATAGCAAGATTTATCTGATAAATTCTATCAGCATAATACAAATATGAAACAGCACTTGCCTGAAAAGATGCAATAATTGTTCCCACTAAGATATTTATTTGAGTGACTCCTGATGAAAATATACTTGGTAAAAGTTTACTAAAAAAATTTTTAACCTTTTCGTTTATTTTAAAATTAAAATTTATGTTTATTACAAAGTATTTTTTAACAAATACTAACAAAAAAATAAATTGAAGAAACCCAGCGAGAGTGACTATAAATGATAAGTAATAAACTAAATTATCATTTAAATTTTCAGCATATAACAAACAAATTATTAACATTATATTAAGAATTATTGGCGCTGCTGCAGCAGCTGCAAATTTATTATGTGTGTTTAAAATCGCTGAAAAAAAAGATGCTAAACTAATAAAGAACAAAAACGGAAAAGTAATTCTGGTTAAATTAATTGCAATATTTAATTTTTCAGGATCATTTATAAATCCAGGAGCAATGATTTTAATAAAAACTGGCATGAAAATCTCAATTATTAAGATTGTGAAGGACAATCCTAATAACAATAAATTAAAAATAGTGTTTGCGAATGTATTTGCATTTTTTTTTCCTTTAGAAAGAGTTGAGGAATAAGAAGGAACAAAAGCTGCATTAAAGGTTCCTTCTGAAAATAATCTTCTAAAGGTATTTGGAATTCTAAATGCTACAAAAAAAGCATCTGCTAAAGGCCCGGATCCTAGGTATATTGCTATAAAAAAATCTCTTATGTAACCAAGAACCCTGCTTAACAAAACAAATAGACTAAATGTGCTTGTTGACTTAATAAGGTTCATAAATCATATTAGTCCTAATTTTACCTTAATAGTATATTTAATTTATCTAATGAAAAAAAATAAAATTGAACATTATTCTGATAAAGAGGCTCTCGAATTTCACAATTCAAATAAATCTGGCAAGATTGAGATAAATTCATCTAAACCAATGACTTCAAAAAGAGATTTAGCTTTAGCATATTCTCCAGGCGTAGCAGCACCAGTTAAAGAAATTTATAAAAATCCAGAAAAAGCATACGATTATACAACTAAGGGTAACTTGGTTGCGGTAATCAGTAATGGATCTGCAATTTTAGGATTAGGTAACTTAGGAGCAATTGCATCAAAACCTGTAATGGAAGGCAAAGCAGTATTGTTTAAAAGATTTGCAGATATAGATGCTATTGATTTAGAAATCGATAGCAAAAATCCCAAAGAAATAGTTAATAGTATAAAAAATTTTGCTGTCAGTTTTGGAGGTATTAATCTTGAGGATATTGCTGCACCAGAATGTTTTATAATAGAGGAAGATTTAAAAAAAGTACTTGATATACCAGTATTTCATGATGACCAACATGGGACAGCAATTATTACTTCTGCGGCACTTATTAATTCAATTCATATTACAAAAAAAAATATTACTAAAGTTAAAGTTGTTGTAAACGGTGCAGGAGCGTCTGCCATGGCATGTTCAGATTTATTTTTGAAATTAGGAGTAAAAAAAAATAATTTAACAATGATAGATAGTAAAGGGGTAATTAGTTTTGATAGAAAGGGATTAAATAAGTGGAAATTAAAGTATGCAAAAGAGACAAAAGATAAAACTTTAAGTGATGCATTGAAAAATGCAGATGTTTTTCTAGGATTATCCTCTGCAGGGATCCTAAAAAAAGAAATGATTAAGGAAATGGCAAGAAATCCAATTATATTTGCATGTGCTAACCCTGATCCAGAAATTTTACCAGAGGAAGCTTATAAGGTTAGAAAAGACGCAATTATAGCAACAGGTAGATCGGATTATGCAAATCAAGTTAATAATTTAATTGGTTTTCCATATATATTTAGAGGTGCTCTCGATGTAAGAGCAAGAACGATAAATGAGGAAATGAAAATTTCTGCAGCTTATTCAATTGCTAAATTAGCTAGAGAAAGAGTCCCAGATGAAGTTGCGGCAGCAATGGGGGGGGACAGACCCAAATATGGTAAAGATTATATTATTCCATCTACATTTGACCCAAGACTAATAAGTGTAATTCCAGTTGCAGTGGCAAAAGCTGCAATAAAAAGTGGAGTTGCTAGAAAAAAAATAGAAAATTATGATTTATACTCTGAACAATTAAAACAAAGATTAGATCCGTCAGTAACTATACTTCAAGGGATAAATACCAAAGTTAAAAAAAATCAAAAAACTGTAGTTTTTGCAGATGGTGAGGATGAAAATACACTAAAGGCTGCGATTGCATTTAAAAATGGAGGCCTAGGTACACCAATAATTGTTGCAAAGGAGAATATTGTCAAACAGAGACTAAAAGAAATAGGTTATAAAGAAAACCTTGATATTAAAATTGTTAATTCTACTGATAAAAAATTGAGAGCGAAGTATGTAAAATTTCTTTTTCAGAAAATGCACAGAGAACAAGGTCTCCTTGAGAGAGATTGTGATAGAATGATTAGAAATGACAGGGTTATCTGGTCATCATGTATGGTCGAATGTGGGGATGCGGATGCAATGGTAACGGGTAATACTAGACGATATTCTCAATCACTTGAAAAAATTAAGAAAGTAATTCCTCCAAGAAAAGGCGAAATAATGTTTGGACTAAATATGTTAGTTAGCAAAGGAAAAACTGTTTTTATTGGGGATACTTCTGTAAATGAATATCCTTCCTCTGGAGAATTGGCTGATATAGCAATATCATCAGCAAGAGTTGCAAGATTATTTGGATTTGATCCTAAGGTAGCATTTTTATCTCATTCGACATTTGGACAACCAATAACTAGTAGAACGAAACATATAAGAGATGCTGTAGAAATATTAAAAGATAGAAAAGTAGATTTTAAATTTGATGGTGATATGCAACCAGATGTAGCTCTCAATGAAGAATATTCTGATTTATATCCATTTTCAGAGATAGTTGGAAATGCAAATATTTTAATAATGCCCGGTCAACATAGTGCAGCAATTTCAAATAAAATTATGAAAACATTAGGAGGAGCTAAGATTGTTGGTCCATTATTAATTGGTCTAGCACAACCAATAGAAATTGCTCCTTTAAGATCTTCTACGTCTGAAATATTAGATTTAGCATCTGTTGCTGCATATTCAGCTGGGGTTATAAAATATATTAAAAATAAGTAAAATATATTTAATTTTTAACAACTCTAAGATCGTCTACTAGAAAAATACTTGTTATTACATCTTGAACATCTAAAACTTGTCTAGCTTCCTTTGTCACCTGATCACGTTCTATTTTGTTCTGAGCTATACCATAGATATAAACTTTCTTTTTGTAGGTATCTATATTGTAGTTAACTGATTTAATTTTTTTGTTTTCCATCATAGCTACTCTTAGTTGTGATGTTATAAGTAAATCTTTTGCCGAGCGTTTAAAATCAAATTTCTCTTTAATTTGTAAATCGTTATTAACAGATCTTGCTCCTTTAATTTCCCAAGCTAGCTTTGTCACTTTAAGTTTATCCTCAACTGAATTAACTTTTCCAGTAAGGAATATTCTGCCATCAAGGATTTTTGTTTTAACTGAAATAATATAACTTTTATCAGTAGATAATAATTTTGCTCTTAAATTCTGTTGCATAATTGAATCATCTATTTGCGTACCAAGACTTCTTGGATCTAGTGCAATAGAAACTCCAGTTCCTAAAACACCTGTTGAAGAATATCCAACACATCCTGTGAGTATTAAAAAACTAAATAAAATTATAATTTTTTTAATTTTCATTTTTTATTTCAAGGCAATAATTATAAATTATTTTTTTTGGAATTTCTTTATCTTCTGAAACTCTTTTTACAATATCTTTTATAGACATTTTTTTAATTAATTGATTAATTTTTTTCTTATCTGATTCTTCAAGTTCTTGTAAACTTAATTTTTCTTGTTTTGTCTCTGAAATAACAACAGTAATCTCTCCTTTTCTTGAGAAATTTATATTTGATAATTCTTTAACTGAAGTTCTGATATATTCTTCATGATATTTTGTGATTTCTCTACAAATTATAATATCTCTGTTAAAAAAAAATTCTTTTATGTCATCAATTCTTTTATCAAGTTTATTTGGTGATATGAAAAATACAATTGAACCTTCAATTAATGCCAAATTTTTAAATAATTTTTTAATTTGATTTTGTTTTTCTGGAAGAAATCCACAAAAATAAAAGTTATCAGAAAAACCGCTAATTGATATTGCAGCACTTACTGCAGATGCACCTGGAACTGGAAAAACATCAATTCTATTTTTTATGCATTCCTTAACAAGCATTCTTCCAGGGTCTGAAACAGCTGGTGTTCCTGCATCAGAAAGTAAAGACACTATTTGATTTTTTTTTAGAAATTCCAATACTTTATCTAAATTTTTTTTTTCGTTAAATTTGTGATTTGATATAAGTTTTTTATCTATTTCAAACTTCTGAAGTATTTTTTTTGTTACTCTTGTATCTTCACATAAAATTAAATCACTTTCTTGAAGAATTTTGATAGCTCTGAAGGAAATATCACCCATATTTCCAATGGGTGTTGCAACACAATATAGCCCAGGTTTAAATTTATTGTTGTTTAAATTCATATGAATTATTTATTTTAATATATTATTAAAACTTAAATGAACACTTTAAATAAATTACTTATATATTCTACTATTACTATTTGTATTTTTAGTCAGAATTTACATGCAACTGAAAAAATTAAGATTGGGCTAATTATTCCTCTAAGTGGAGATAATTTTCTAATTGGTGAAAAGATTATTAAATCAATTAGGATGGCTGTAAATAAAATAAACGATGAAAGAATTGAGATTATTCCAAGAGATACAAAATCAAATCCTATTGATACACTAAGAGTATCTAAGGAACTGCATAGAAAAGGCGTAAGAATAATAATTGGACCAGTATTTAACGAAAGCACTAAATACCTTGATGATCTAAAAGATATAACTTTTATATCTTTTACAAACAAATTAATTGGTAATCCAAAAAATGTCATCAGCGCAGGTGTTAATGCTATTTCACAATTACAAACAATAAAAAAATTTAATGAAAAGAATAATTTATCAAAGAGTATTTTTTTAATTCCAAGATCTCAATTTAAGAAAGAGATAGAGTTGGCAATAAATAAAACAAATATTAAACATAAAGAAGTATTCTATTATGATAGAGAGCCAACTAAACTTACTAAACAAATTGAAGATTTAACAAAATATCAAACAAGAAAAAATAATCTAAGAGACGAAATTAAAAGGTTAGAAGGTTTATCGTTTAAAGACAAAGAGATAAAAATAGAAAGCCTAAAGAAAAGAGATACATTAGGAAAGATTAATTTTGACTCAGTAGTTATAGCTGATTTTGACGAAAACTTAAAAAGTGTTGCTACATCTCTTCTTTATACAGATGTTTCTTCAAAAAGAATTTCTTATATAACCTTGAATCAATGGTTTGATGAGAGTCTTTTAAAAGAAAATTCACTACATCCTATATATTTTCCTTCAATAAATAAAAGTAATTACGAGCTGTTTATGAATGATTTCAAAAATGCTTATGGTTTAGATGGAGATCAACTATCATTTTTAAGTTATGATTTAGTAGGATTATTATACTTTTTAATTTATGAGAATAATTTTAAAATTTCAAAAAAAATATTTTACAAAAAAAATAAATTTAAAGGAAAGATAGGAATTTTTGAGATAAGCAAAAATACAATTACTCATCAACTAAACTTCTATAGCATTGAAGATAATAAATTTAAAAAAATCTTTTAATTTTTTTAAATGCAGCAGAGCGGTGATCTATTTTATATTTTGTTTCAGGCTCCATTTCACCAAAAGTTAACCTTTTTCCCTTAGGAATAAAAATAGGATCATATCCAAAACCATTTTTTCCTTTTTTCAAATTAGATATCCTACCCTCTATTTTACCAATTTTACTTATAAATTTACCATTTGGCCAAAAAATAGTAAGAACACATATAAATCTTGCGCTCAATTTCTTTTTTTTCCAATCTTTATCTTTTTTAGATATTTCTCTGTAAACTTTTTTAATAGCAAAATTAAAATTTCTTTTTCTTCCTGACCAATCTGCTGAATATACCCCTGGTGCTTTATCTAAGATATCAATCTCAATACCTGAGTCATCTGACATACAAATTTTGTTAGTTTTTGTTGAAAAATATTTTGCTTTTAAAAGAGAGTTTTGTTTGAATGTGGTTCCAGTTTCTTTTGGGCTAGGTATTTTAAAGTCCAAATTTGAATAAATTTTCAAACTTTGAGGCAGTAGATCGGCTATTTCTTTCAGTTTTCCTTTATTATTTGAGCCAATGAATATTTCTCTAATTTTTTTTTTAGGCATCTGGAAATTATACTTTTTCTTACCATATAAACAATATGGACAATGAAGAATTAAAAGAAAACATAGATGGAAGCACAGCTGAAGATGCTGAATTAAATAATCAATCAACGGAAAATGATGATGTAGATCAAAAAAATCAAGATAAGAAATTAGAGTCCGAAAAAAAAAAGGAAGAAAAACTTACCCCAGAAGAAGAGCTAGAAACACTCAAAGATAAATTAGCAAGAACATTCGCTGAGATGGAAAATCAGAGAAGAAGGTTTGAAAAGGAAAAAGAAGACGCTTATGAATATGGTGGCTACTCTTTTGCTAAAGAGGCACTCAATTTGTTAGACAATCTTGAAAGATCCAAAGCTGTATTGGAAAATGATGAAAAATTAAAGGACACAGATGCACTTAAAAAAATCATAGAACATTTAGATATTATAAATAGTGATATGCTCTCAATATTCAAAAAAAATAATATTGAACCTGTTAAATCAATTAATGAAAAACTTGACCCAAATCTCCATCAAGCGATGATGGAAATTGAGGATGATGCAAAAGAACCTGGAACTATCGTTCAAGAAATACAAAAAGGATTTATGATGAAAGACAGATTATTGAGACCTTCTTTAGTAGGTGTTTCAAAGAAAAAAGTAATAGAGGAAGAAAAAGAAGACCCCAAAGATGAAAAAAACCAATAAAATCAACCAAAATTTAAATTTTGTAAACGGTTGTAGTCTATCAATTAGCACTTATATGACGGTTAGGAATTAAATAATGAGCAAAGTAATAGGAATAGATTTAGGAACGACAAACTCTTGCGTAGCTGTAATGGAAGGTACACAAGCAAAAGTTTTGGAAAATGCTGAGGGTGCGAGAACAACCCCTTCTGTAGTTGCATTTTCTGACAATGATGAGAAATTAATTGGGCAACCTGCAAAAAGACAGGCAGTAACTAATCCAGAAAATACAATATTTGCCGTTAAAAGGTTAATTGGAAGAAATTTTGATGATCCTACTGTTAAAAAAGATGTTGAAACTGCACCTTTTAAAATTGTTAACTCAGATAAAGGTGATGCTTGGATAGAAGCTAAGGGTAATAAATATTCGCCCTCCCAAATTTCTGCTTTTACACTTCAAAAAATGAAAGAGACTGCTGAAAAATATTTAGGGCAAGAGGTTTCTCAAGCTGTAATAACTGTTCCAGCTTATTTTAATGATGCTCAAAGACAAGCAACTAAAGATGCTGGTAAAATAGCAGGTTTAGAAGTTTTAAGAATTATTAACGAACCAACTGCAGCATCACTTGCGTATGGATTAGATAAAAAAACAAACAATAAAATTGCTGTTTATGATTTAGGTGGAGGTACTTTTGATGTATCAATTCTTGAGTTGGGAGATGGAGTATTTGAGGTTAAATCAACGAATGGGGATACTTTCCTAGGTGGTGAAGACTTTGATAATACGATTGTTGATTACCTATTAACTGAATTTAAAAAAGAAAATGGTATTGATTTAAAATCAGATAAATTAGCATTACAAAGACTTAAAGAAGCTGCAGAAAAAGCAAAAATTGAATTATCATCTGCTGCTCAAACTGAAATAAATTTACCATTTATTACAGCTGACAAAACTGGTCCAAAACATATTAATATGAAAATGACCAGAGCAAAACTTGAGGCTCTTGTTGAAGATCTTATTTCTAGAACTATTCCGCCTTGTGAAACAGCTCTTAAAGATGCTGGTTTAAGTGCGAGCGAAATCGATGAAATAATACTTGTTGGTGGAATGACTAGAATGCCAAAAGTAATAGAGGAAGTCAAAAATTTCTTTGGAAAAGAACCAAACAAATCTGTAAATCCTGATGAAGTTGTTGCAATGGGTGCTGCTATTCAAGCAGGAGTACTACAAGGAGACGTTAAAGACGTACTATTGTTAGATGTTACACCACTATCGCTAGGAATAGAAACTTTAGGTGGAGTTTCAACTAAGTTGATAGAAAAGAATACAACAATACCAACTAAAAAAAGTCAGGTTTTCTCAACAGCGGAAGATAACCAACCTGCAGTTTCAATTAGAGTTTTACAAGGTGAAAGAGATATGGCTTCAGATAATAAGGTTTTAGGTAATTTTGAACTAGTGGGTATAGCTCCAGCTCCTAGAGGAGTTCCTCAAATTGAAGTTACATTCGATATTGATGCTAATGGAATAGTTAATGTTTCCGCAAAAGATAAAGGGACTGGTAAAGAACAAAAAATTCAAATTCAGGCATCAGGTGGTTTAAGTGATGAAGAAATAAACCAAATGGTTAAAGATGCTGAAACAAATAAAGAAGCTGACAAAAAGAAAAGAGAAGCTGTAGATGCAAGAAATCAAGCTGACACTCTGCTACATTCTACTGAAAAGAACTTGAAAGAACATGGTGGTAAAGTTTCTGATGCAGATAAAAAGGCTATTGAAGATGCATCAGCAAATGTAAGAAATGCATTAAAAGGAACTGATGTTGAAGAAATAAAAAAGAAAACTCAAGATTTGGTTCAAGCTTCAATGAAACTAGGAGAAGCTATTTACAAATCACAACAAAGTACAAAACCTGGTGATGCACCTAAAGATGCAAAAGATGAAGGGAAAAAAGACGATAATGTTGTTGATGCAGACTTTGAAGAAGTAAAAGACGATAAAGAAAAAAGCGCCTAAACTATCAACCATTTGTCTGTAACTAGTTATGGCAAAAAGAGATTACTACGATGTCTTGGGTGTTAATAAAAGTGCTAGTTCAGATCAAATAAAAGCCGCATACAGAAAGCAAGCAGTAAAATATCATCCTGATAAAAATAAAGGCGATAAAGGAGCTGAAGAGAAATTCAAAGAAGCTTCTGAAGCCTATCATGTTCTATCAAACTCAGAACGAAAACAAAATTACGATAACTTTGGACATGCTGCATTTGAAAATGGTGGAGGAGGTGGAAGAGGTGGTTTTGGAAACTTTGACTTTTCTGGCTCATTTTCAGATATTTTTGAGGACTTTTTTGGTGAAGGTTTTGGTGGGGGCGGGAGAAGGTCAAGAAGATCTAACAACCGTGGCTCTGACTTAAGATATGACCTCTCTATTAGCTTAGAAGAAGCTTATACAGGGAAAAAACAGGATATTAAATTCTCAACATCAGATAGATGTGATACTTGCAGTGGTTCAGGCTCAAAACCTGGACAAAGCGCAAGTGCATGTTCTATGTGTGGAGGACACGGACAAGTACGTTCTAGCCAAGGTTTTTTCACTGTTCAGCAAACATGCCCTCAATGTGCTGGTTCAGGCGAACAAATTACTGATCCTTGTACAAGTTGTAGAGGTCAAGGTAAAAAGCAAGTAAGTAAGCGCCTTTCTGTTACAATTCCAAAAGGAGTAGATGATGGAACTAGAATTAGATTATCCGGTAAAGGGGAAGCAGGTTCAAGGGGAGCTAGTAATGGTGATCTATATTTATTTATAAATGTAAATTCTCATGAACTTTTCAAAAGATCAGAAGAAAACTTATTTTTTGAATGCCCAATTTCCATTGCAGATGCAGCACTTGGAACTGAATTAAAAATACCAACAATAGATGGTGGAAAAGCTAAAATAAAAATTCCTGCTGGAACACAAAGTGGAAAACAGTTTAGGTTGAGAGAAAAAGGAATGCCATTAATGAGAGGAAATGACTATGGAGACCTTTATGTACAAGTGAATACTGAAGTGCCAGTGTCGTTGAATAAAGAACAAAAAGAATTACTTGAAAAATTTAGAGAAATTGAAAATGAAAAGTCCAATCCTAGTATTAAAAAATTCTTTAAAAAAGCAAAAAGTTTTTGGAAAAATTAAATGAAAAAAAAAATTAAATATACAATTTTTGGAATTATTTACGTTTTGGCTATTCTAATTCTTGGTGCCTATTTTTATAAAGAGGGAATTGGTATAATCTAGCACTTTAAAGTTTCAATGATGAATAAGATAGTCTGGTTTAGATATGATCTAAGAGTTTATGAAAATAGTGCTTTTGCTCAGGCAATAAAAGATGGAAATGTTCTTCCTATTTTTATTTTTGATAAACAACTTTTTAAATTAGAGACATCAAGCTCTATTCATTTGAGATTTATAAAAGACTGCTTAAATGATCTTAAAGAAAAGTTAAAAAAAAAATATAATTCAAATTTATCTATTTATTACGGTAACACTAAAGACATATTAAAATATTTAATACAGGAATATTCTATTAATAAAATTTACTCAAATGTAATTTTTAAACATAAATATTTAATGGATTTGGATAAAAATTGTGAAGATTTATTTAATGACCTAAAAATAAAATGGATACAGACAAACCAATTTGGGATTGATTTAAATCATAGAAAGAGATTTAAATGGGCTTACAATTGGAATGAATTTATTCAGTCTGATGAAAAATCTTATAAGTTTAACTGTAAATTTATAAACATTAATAATAATTTTGATTTCAAAGACGTAAAAACAAATAAAATCAATGGAAAATTAATGCAACCCGGTGGAAGAGATAAGGCAATTAAACTATTAGATAGCTTTATTGAGACAAGGTCTGAGAATTATCAGAAAGAAATGTCATCTCCAGTAAGTGGGGAAATTGCCTGCTCCAGGTTAAGTCCACATATCACTTATGGAACAATATCTTTAAAAGAAATCCATAGAAAAATTACAGATAAACTAAAAACAGTTTGTGCAATTAATAAAAGAAAATCACTCGTAGCTTTTAAAAGTCGTCTTGCTTGGCACTGCCATTTTATTCAAAAACTGTATGATGAACCAGAAATTGAGTATAAGAATTTAAATAGCGCTTTTGATGTATTGAGAAAAGATTTTAATGAAAAATATTATGAAGCTTGGAGAACAGGTTTTACTGGCTATCCATTTATTGACGCTTGTATGAGATATTTAGAACAAAATGGTTGGATCAATTTTAGAATGAGGGCTATGTTGGTTTCATTTGCATCTTATCAATTGTGGTTAGACTGGAAACAAACCTCTAAACATCTTGCAAAATTATTTACTGATTATGAGCCTGGGATACATTATTCTCAATTTCAAATGCAGTCTGGAACTACAGGAATTAATTCGATTAGAATTTATAACCCAATTAAACAATCATTAGATCAAGACCCAAATGGAGATTTTATAAAAAAATGGGTACCAGAGTTAAAAAATATTCAAGGTAAATTAATACACGAGCCTTGGAAACTAACTTATATTGATCAAAAAAGTATAAATTTTGAATTAGGAAAAGATTATCCATTACCAATTGTTAATAATCAACAAACAACCAGAATTGCTAGAGACGAAATATGGAAAGTGAAAAAATCAAACCAAGCTAAAGAATTGTCGAAGTTAATAATTCAAAAACATGCAAGTTTAAGTTCCAGAAGATAATTAATCTCTTGCCATTTTAATAAAAATATCACCCATACCACCTTGAACCTGTTCTAATGGTGCATTATTTCTTAATTCACAATAGCGTCCTGTGTATTCATCTTTATCTATGGCTGCAATACTCTGTTCATTGCATTTTGATGAATTATGTAAAAGACCAATAACAAGTCTATTATCTATTGAAACAACTTGGTTATTGTCCAGATTGTCTCCGTTGCAGAAATAATTTCTATTTACTTCTCTAGGAAAATCTTTTTTTCCACATGGGTTTTTAATAGTTAGGACAGAAAATTCTTTTTCTCCATCTAAGAATTTATATTTCATGTTTTTAACTTGAGAATATTTCATTAAATCACATGAGCATGGAAAACAGCATTTATAGTAAAAACCGCATATTTTATCACTATTTTCTGAGCTTTTTAAATAAATAAAATCTGGTTTACTGTTTGGAGATATTAAAGAACCCGAAACAGCGCAATATAATTTATTATATTCTATAAAATCTTGATGAGTAATTTTTTTATCTAAAATATGTTTAAAAAATTTTGGACCAGCGGCATTTCTATTTTGATCAGGAAAAATCTTTATCCAATCTTTAGCAAGATCCTCATAGTAATTAAAGTCTTTTGAATACAATGGTTTTATAAAACAAAAAGTAGTTATTAGAAAAAAAATAAAAATAGTTTTTAAAAATTTATATTTTTTACTTTTTATAATAATTATATCTATCATATTATTTCTGTCTTATTTCTATTGTTTTATTTAATTCATTTACATTAAATGTTTGTGATAATCCATTAGTCCAAATAACATTTATAAATATATTTTTTTCACCTTCTCTCAAACCATAATGAGCAACAGGCTCCATTTGACATAAATACCCTGAGCCAGCATCTATCGTTTTTGCGTGTTTTCTTAAATTTGAACTTAAGATAACAGTTGCCCCTCTTGCTGGTGCACCGAATTTATTTATAGGTTTAATTCTTATATAATTGAAATCTGTTTTTATATCTGCCTTATACATTGTTAATGGCTGCATGCCAGACTCTCCATGTGAAATTAGTAATTCTAAAATTCCATCCTCATCTATATCTGCAACGGCCGCTCCTGTCCCTAAACCGTTAGACTCATATGCATTTTGAATTGCTATCTCTTCAAAGAAACCATTTTCTCTGATCTTGAATAATTTATTTGGTTCACCAATATTATTCATAAATATTTCATCGTAACCGTCATTGTCAAAGTCTGCAGATATTACAGTTCTAATTCTAGTTGGAATATTGTAGGTTGGTGTGGCAATATCTTTAAATTTGTTATCTTCTAATACAAAGGCCCTATGATAACCGTTCCAATTAGAGGTAACTACATCTAATCTACCTCTGTAAAGTATATCTGACAAAACTGTGCCTCTTCCATTTTCATATTGATCATCAACTTTATAATCTTCTGCTATATCCTGAAAGAAACCATCAGAATTATAATATAAAAAATTTTTACCTCTCTCGTTTGCAGCAAATATATCAGTTTTTCCAGATAAAATATTACCTGCCACTACAGCCCTTCCACCAGTTATTTTATTCAGTTTAAGTTTCTTGGCTAAATCAAATACTTGACCTGTACTTAACTCATAAAACCTAGTTGGACCCCCATAATTTGCAACATATATGCCATATTTTCCATCTCCGTTTCTATCCACACAAACAACTGATCTGCCAGCAGTTAGGTTTAAATTTTTTTTATTAATATCTTTTTCAAATAAATCATTAAAACCATAGATACTATTATCAATCAATCTATCTGAATATTTTTTTTCTCCACTGTATGTATCTGTATTTAAAAAATAAATTTCTTCATAACCATCCTGATCTATATCGCAGGCCGCAACTCCTATGGTTTTTCTATTAACATCGTCAAAAATTTTATCTTTATTTATATTTATCAATTTTCCATTTTGATAAGACAATGCCAAGTTTGAAAATCCAAATCCAGTTACTACAAATTCATATTTATTGTCTTGATTTACATCTGTAACAGAAACACCATAGCTTAACCTAAAATCATTGTTTTCAATCAAAGATGTAATATCTTTAAAAAAGTCAGCTTTGGATTTATTGATAAACATGAAAAAAAATAAAATCAAAAGTAGTTTTAATTGGTATTTAATAAGCATAATTGTTGTATATTGTTGAAAAAATATATTAAATTAATTTAATGAGCAAAGTAAATTTAGCGATATCTGGTTGCATGGGACGAATGGGCCAACAACTGGTAAAATCTTCAAGAGTTGATAAAAATTTCAAACTAAGAACTCTTACAGAAAATAGATTAATAAAAAAAAAAATTTCTGGAATTAAACTTAGTTTAAATAGTGAAGACTCCTTCAAAAATATTGATTTAATTATCGATTTTACTGTCCCTAATTGTACTTTTGAGATTCTTAAAATTGCTTCAAAACTTAAAAAAAGGGTTGTTATAGGTACAACTGGATTTACTAAAAAAGAAGAGAGCCTAATTAAAAAATTTTCAAAAAAAATTCCAATACTAAAAGCTGGCAACATGAGTTTAGGTATAAATCTATTGATGTATTTAACTGAAATCACGTCTAAATCATTAGGAAACAATTTTTTAAGTAAAGTATATGAAGTTCATCATAAACATAAAATCGATCATCCTTCTGGAACTGCTTTAATGTTAGGCAAAGGAATTGCTGTTGGCAAAAATAAAGATTTTTATAATTTACTTGGAAAAAAATATCTCAATAAAAAAAGTTTTCCTTACGGAAAAAAAATAAATTTTAACTCAATACGAAGAGGTAAAACAGTTGGTGAACACGAAGTTAAATTTTCAAGTGGAAAAGAAATCATTACATTAAATCACGAAGCATTTGATAGGGCTTTATATAGCGAAGGAGCTTTAACAGCTGGAAAATGGTTAATGAAAAAAAAACCTGGTTTATATTCTATGCGCGATGTTTTAAATTTTAAATGAGTGAGGAGCAAAGAGCAAAAATTGTTCTTCGAACTTTAAACAAAATATATCCAAAGACCCCAATTCCTCTTAAACACAGAAATATTTTTACTTTACTAGTATCTGTTCTTTTATCTGCACAGTGCACAGATGTGAATGTTAACAATGTTACTAAAAATATATATCCAAAATATAATAAGCCTGAACACTTTGTTAAATTAGGAAGAAAAAAAATTGAAAAACTAATACGAAGTATTGGTATTTTTAGAATTAAAGCAAAAAGTGTTTATAATTTATCAAAAACTTTAGTCGAAGAATACAACGGGAAAGTTCCAAAAACCTTTGAACAACTTGAGGAATTACCTGGTGTAGGTCACAAAACAGCTAGTGTAGTGATGTCTCAAGGGTTTGGGTATGCTGCTTTTCCGGTAGATACCCATATTCATCGGCTAGCACAAAGATGGGGTTTAACTAATGGAAAGAATGTCGTTCAAACAGAAGAAGATCTTAAAAGACTTTTTCCTAAAAAATATTGGAATAAGTTACATCTTCAAATTATTTATTATGGAAGAGAATATTGTAAAGCAAGAGAGTGCTATGGTTTATCTTGTAAAATCTGTACTACTTGTTATCCTAAGAGAAAAAAACCACTTATAACTAAGAAAGCATAATTAATGAAAATATTAGGAATTGGAAACGCAATTGTAGACGTAATTTGCAAAGTAGAAGATGATTTTATCATTAAGAATAATTTAACTAAAAGTACCATGAAGTTAATTTTTGATGATAATGAGTTTAAAGATTTATTATCAAATCTTAAAATTGAAAAAACGGTTTCAGGTGGATCAGTTGCTAACTCAATAGTTGGTTTATCTCAGTTAGGAAACGAAGTCGGATTTATTGGTAAAGTAAATGATGATGACCTTGGTGGAAAATATGAAGATGGTCTAAAACAGGAGAATGTTAAATATTTTTATTCAAAGAAAAAAGAGGAACTGCCTACTGGAACATGTTTAATATTAGTTACACCCGACTCAGAGAGAACAATGTGTACGTTTTTAGGAACTGCGGGCAAAATAAATGAAAACGATGTAAGTGCAGATGCAATTAAACGAAGTGAAACAATACTTCTAGAAGGTTATCTTTGGGACGAAGGTGAACCCAAAAAAGCTTTTGAAAAAGCAATTCAAAGCGCAAAAAAAGTTGCAATGTCTTTATCAGATCAGTTTTGTGTTGATAGACACAAGCCTCATTTTTTAGAACTTGTTAAAAACAAATTAGATATAACTTTTGCAAATGAACAAGAGATAATGTCTTTGATAGATGCAAAATCTTTTGATGAAGTAATTAGTTTCTCAAAGTCTCTTGGTAAAATAATTGTTTTAACAAGAGGTGAAAAGGGTGCAGTTGCAATTAGTGGGGATGAAGTTGTTGAATGTGGTATTAAGCAAGGTCTTAAGATTGTTGATTTAACTGGAGCTGGAGATCTTTTTGCAGCAGGTTTTTTACATGGACACGTAAATAATGTGTCATTAAAAGAAAGCTTAGATAAAGGAACTGAAATGTCGTCAAAAGTTATACAACAAATAGGTGCTAGACTGTAAAAGATTATTTTTTCTTCCTTTTAAAACTACCTTTGCCTTTCTTGGGTTTAACTACACGAGATTTATATTTTGGTGTAAGCAAATCTTTAGCAATTACATTCTTTTTTTTCATCAAATAATGTATCCGGTTTTTAAACTTTTGATAAAATTATTGTCGCTAAAAACATTCTTAATTTTTTTTCTTAGCCTATAGATATGAGTTTCTACCGTGTGTGTTTCTAATTTTGAATTATGACCCCACACTTCAGACTGTAATATACTTATATTTACTGGTTTTTTTGAATTTTTTAGAAATATTATTATGTCTGATTCCCTTTCAGTCAAATTTAAAACCTTTTCATTACTAAATATTTTTCTAGAGTTTAAGTTTAATTTATATTTTCCTAAATTTATTTCAGATTGTCCATTATATTTATTTTTTAAAAATTTTATATTTAAGGTCTCAATTAATTTAGATATTTCAATCGGCTGGGCATTCACTACTATAATATTATCGTTATCTTTTATTTCTTTATTAGATATTATTAAGCAATGATTTTTATTAAATTCACTTAGTTTATTATTTTCATTTTTAGTAATATTGATTAACTTGAAACTTAAAATGCTTTCGATTTCCTTTAATATTTCATACAAAATTTTGAAATCATAAATTACCAATGTTTGATTATTCATATATAGTTAGAATATGACAATTATACTTAAAAATAAAGAAACACTTAAATATGATGATTTTTTCTTTAGGTGTTGTATTGGAAAAGGGGGGTTAATTAAAAAAAAGATTGAGGGTGATAAAAAAACACCAATAGGCTTATTTTCAATAGGTAATTTATATTATAGGAAAGATCGAAATTCAAAACCCTTTACAAAACTTAAATGTATTCCTATTACAAAAAATATGGGTTGGTGTGATGATGTAAAAAATAAAAAATTTTATAATAAATTAATAAAAGTTAATAGAAATATCAGACATGAAAAATTATTTAGAAAAGATAATAAATATGATCTTATCATACCTATTAATTATAATAGTCATAATAGAAAATTAGGTCAAGGAAGTGCAATTTTTCTACATTTAACTAAAAATTTTAGGCCCACATCAGGATGTGTGGCACTTAAAAAAAAAGATTTTTTAATTTTAATAAAGTTGATCAATAGAAAAACGAAAATTAAATTAACTTAAGCTCTTTTACCAAATATGTTAGATCCAATTCTTAAATAAGTAGAATTAAACTCTAGAGCATTTAAATAATCTGAAGACATGCCCATGCTTATTTCTTGAAGATTTATCATCTTACTCAGTTTACTCATTTGAGAAAAAAATTTAGAAGAATCTTGGTCAAATGGCGGAATACACATTATTCCAATAATGTTAAGCCCAAGATCTTTTGTAAAATTATAAAATTCCGTTAAATTTTCTTTATTTATACCAGATTTTTGAGTCTCTTCACCTAAATTTATCTGAATAAAAATTTTTGGTTTTTTATTTTGTTTTTTTTGTTCTTCTGAAATTTTTTTAGCTAGTTTTTGACTATCAAGTGAATGAATAAAATCGAATATTTTTAAAGCAAATTTAACTTTATTTGTCTGAAGTTTGCCAATTAAGTGTAAGTTTATTCTATTATTTTTTTCCTTAATATCAGTCCACTTTTCCACTGCTTCTTGTACTTTATTTTCACCATATTCTAGATGGCCATACTCGATTAACGGTAAAATATGATCTAATTTAAAAGTTTTGGAAACTGCAATTATTTTAGGTATTCTATTTTTATCCTTTAAATTTGATAGTTTTGATTTGATTGAATTTTGTATAGATATTAAATTTTTAACAGTTGTATGCATAAAATATTATTAGATAAATATTACTTTATAGATAAATTTAAAAAAAGTAATATCGATAAACAAGACAAAAATACTACAATAATTTACAGAAATTACAAAAAAGATCATAATATAAAAGATATTATTCATTTAAGAAATTATTGTAGAGTAAAAAAGATCAAATTTTTTTTATCCAATAATATTAGACTTTCTATTAAGTTGAAATTAGATGGCGCATACATTCCTTCTTTTAATAAAGATCTAATTCATTTAAATTATAAATATGAGAAAAAATTTATTTTAATTGGGTCTGCACACAATTTAAAAGAGATCAAGATTAAAGAAAAACAGAATGTAAAAAAAATATTTGTATCGTCACTTTTTAAGAAAAATAAAAATTTTTTAGGTCTCAATAAGTTTAAACTAACATCAAGATTAACTAAAAATGAGATAATTGCTTTAGGTGGTATTTCGAAAAATAATATTAAATTGGTTGAACTCAGTAATGCAGTTGGCTTTGCTGGTATTTCTTACTTTGAGGCAAAAAAAAGGCCCCATAAATGAGGCCTTTTTCTTAAATAATTTAACTGTAATTAGAATGCAAAACCGAAGTTAAGTTCGTATCCAGTATTATCTTGAGCTGCAGCACCACCTACGTTATCAACTTGGTGATGTGATCCTGAAATAGTCATTCCACCTGAAGTATAAGAGAAACTTACACCAGTAGCTTCCTGGTTGTTTGTTCCACCTTCAAAGTCAATTTCAGAAATGTTGTATGATACAGATAGATCATCACTTACTGCGTATGATACACCAACTGCTGTAAAGTCTTCGTCTGAGCTTGCTGCTGTAGAGTCTGACTCGTTAGCTTGGTAACCAACTGTAAATGCACCCATTGCATAATTAATTGCAAATACTGAGTTATCAAGTTTAGCAACACTTCCATTATCTTCACCCATTGCTGCATAGATTGATAAACCATCGATACCTGTGTACAATAAACCATAGTCCATTGAACTTTCGATTTCAGTTCCTGCATCTGATGGAGTATAAGAAGCTTTAAATGCTAAACCATCCGTTACAGTGTAGTCATATACAAATATGTCGTTAGTACCTGCAGCATTAGTTGGTCCAGCCATTGTACCAGCTAATGTAGATCCGTGTGCTTCTTCGTTAGCAGTTGGAGTTACATCGTCCCAAGAACCGATTGGTCCTGAAGTACCATCACCTGAGAATGTAATTGTTCCTAGACCGTCAGTAGTTAGTGCTATTGTTCTAGTATCCATAACGTTACCGTCAAGTTCTAGAGTAAGTGCAACACTCATACCGTTGTCCATTTCACCACTTGCCGCAAATGTGACTGAGTCAGTCATTGTCCAACCATTTCCTAATGTGTTGTTATCTTGACCGTTGTAGCTCATTGAAGCACTTCCAGTAACAGACATTTCTGCTGCTTGCGCTGAACCTGCTACTAGAACGGTACCCAATGCTGTCAATCCTACTTTTTTTAGATTGTTCATATTATTACCTTTCGTTAATTGTTTAATATTAAACAAGTAATCTCTACCAATTATTTAAAAAAATTGTTTTTAATATTAAAATTTAATCTTAAATTTTAGATAAGTGTTGCATTTTTGCATCAATAAAATTATTGATTTTATTGGTTTTTCTGATTAATTATAGAAATTCTTGTATATTTTGATGATTTTTATCTAAAATTAACTAATTAAGAAAAAGCAATGCCAAAATTAAGAAATATAGCAATTTTACTAGTTGCAGGATTTGTACTTATCGCCTTAAGCTCGTGCGGACCTGCTGGAGATGCAAGAAAAAATCCTCCAGATCCTAAAGCAAGAGTAAAAAAAAATTTAGAAGAGGGACGTGGATTTAGATTAAATAATTTAAACGACAAAGGCAAAGGAGGGGATTTTCTTTTTGCAAGCGCAAATGAACTTTGGAAAGCTTCTCTTGACACGATAGATTTCATGCCTCTTTCATCCGTCAACTATAGTGGAGGTATTATAATAACTGATTGGTATTCAGACGGAGAAAATATTAATGAGTCTATAAAAATTTCAATTCGTTTCTTAACAAATGAAGTGAGAGCGGATGCTCTAGATGTAAAAATTTTCTATAAAAATTGTAATCAAGTTACTAATTGTAAAATATCACAAAAAACTGGAACATTGGTTGCAGAACTCAAAAAAGAAATTTTGAATAAGGCAGCAATTTACCAAAAAGAAAAAAAAGATAAAAATTTTAAACCTTATATAATGAGTACCCCTGGTGATGGGTAATTTTAAGTAACATTATATTTAATTATTTTCTAAATGGACCGATATAATTTCAAAACCGTAGAATCCAAATGGCAAGAAAAATGGTTAAAATCAAAAGTTTTTGAGTCAAAGATAGATAAATCAAAAGAAAAATTTTATTGCTTAGAAATGTTTCCATATCCTTCTGGGAAGATACATATGGGACATGTAAGAAATTATACCATTGGAGATGTTTTATCTCGTTATAAGTCATTAAAAGGATTTAATGTTCTGCATCCTATGGGATGGGATGCATTTGGTATGCCAGCAGAGAATGCAGCAAGAGAAAATAATCTTGATCCAAAAGATTGGACAAATAAAAATATCTCTACAATGAAAGCTCAGCTTAAAAGGCTAGGGCTATCAATAGATTGGGATAGAGAAATATCTACATGTTCTGAAGATTATTATAAGCATCAACAATTATTTTTTTTAGAACTTTATGAAAAAGGCCTTGTTTATAGAAAAGAAAACTACGTAAACTGGGATCCTGTAGATCAAACAGTTCTTGCAAACGAACAAGTAATAGATGGTAAAGGATGGAGGTCTGGAGCTAACGTTGAAAGAAAAAAATTAAACCAATGGTTTTTTAATATTTCAAAATTTTCACAAGAACTTCTTGATGGTCTGGATAAATTAGAGCAATGGCCAAATAAGGTAAAAATAATGCAGAAAAATTGGATTGGAAAATCTTTTGGTTGTGAAATAGCTTTTCAAACTGAAGGAGATATTCCTGTAAAAGAAATAAAGTGTTTTACAACTAGACCCGATACTTTATTTGGATTTTCATTTTTAGCAGTTTCAGTTGATCACAAAATTTCAAAATATTTTGAGAAAGATAAGAAATTTCAAAAATTTAGAAAGGAATGCTCAAAAACTGGAACTACAGAAGAAGCGATTGCCATTGGAGAAAAAATTGGTTTCAAAACTAATTTAGTTGCAATTAACCCATTAAATCCTAGTCAAAAAGTACCTGTTTTCTTCGCTAATTTTGTATTAATGGATTATGGCTTTGGAGCTGTTTTTGGATGTCCAGCTCATGACCAAAGAGACTTTGATTTTGCAAAAAAATACGATTTAGAAATTAAAACAGTTGTAAGACCAAACGATGAAGATGATAAATTTGAAGTTCAAAAAGAAGCATTTACAGGACCTGGGGTTATAATAAATTCAAACTTTTTAAATGGCTTAAAAGTACCAGATGAGTCAATTTTAAAAACAATAAATATTATTGAGGATAAAAAAATTGGTAAGAAAAAAATAAATTTCAGATTAAAAGATTGGGGTGTTTCGCGGCAAAGATATTGGGGTTGCCCAATACCAATAGCTTATGACCAAAATGGAAATATTAAAACTATCCCAAAAGAGGACCTACCAGTTAAACTTCCCGAAAATGTTGATCTTAATTCAAAAGGTAATCCACTTGATTCACAGACGAAATGGAAAAATATTTTTATAAATGGGGAGAAATATACGAGAGAAACAGATACTCTTGATACATTTGTTTGTTCATCCTGGTATTATATAAGATTTTGCTCACCAAAAAATGCTGAATATGGGTTTAAAAAAGAAGATATTGATTATTGGATGCCTGTTGACCAATACATAGGGGGAGTTGAACATGCAATTCTTCACTTACTTTACTCACGTTTTTTTACAAAAGCTTTGGGTTATAAAAATACAAATTTCAAATTTAGTGAGCCATTTGAGGGTTTGTTTACCCAAGGAATGGTTTGCCACGAAACTTACAAGGATAAAAATAATAATTGGGTAAGTCCTGATGAAATAGAGTTAGTTAAAAATGAATACCAAAAAAAAGGTGAACCGAATAATAAGATTAAAGTTGGCCCCTCTGAGTCAATGTCAAAATCAAAAAAAAATGTTATAGATCCTGAGAATATTATGAACAGCTATGGTGCTGACGCGGTGAGGTTATTTATTTTATCTGATAGTCCCCCTGAAAAAGATGTTCAATGGTCCGAACAAGGAATGTTGGCTTCATATAAGTTTTTGCAGAAATTATGGGTTCTTCACAACAAAATTAAAAATAAATTTAAAGATAATGACGGCAAGATTGAAGAAAGTAAAAGTTTAGAAAATTTTACAAATCAAATAATTAAAAAAATTACAACAAATCTTGAGAATTTTAATTATAATGTAATAATAGCAAACATTTATGAGATATATAATTTTTTTAATAAAGAAATTGAAAGAAAAATTGAAAATAAGAGTCTTAAAGAGTGTTATAAAAAAATACTAATATTATTAACACCGGCAATTCCACATTTTGCATCTGAATGTCTATTAGAATTAGGATTTACAGATCAACTAAAATGGCCAAATGCTGATACGAACTTAATCTATGAAAATAATATTGACTATGTTGTACAAATTAATGGTAAAAAAAGGTTGATTTTAAACGAAAGTAGAGACCTTGACCAGAATCAGCTGATGGATAGAATAAAATTAAATACAGCATCAGAAAAATATTTAAAAAATAAAAAAATATATAAAATTATATTTGTAAAAAACAGATTAATTAATTTGCTTGTAAATGAATAAATTTAAAATCAAATATCTAGTAATAATCTCATTACTCTTATTAAATTCATGTTCATATGAGCCAGTGTTTTCAAATAAAGACTACGGTTTTGAGATTAATGAAGTTACACTTTTAGGTGATAAGGATGTTAATAGAAACCTTAAAAATAATCTAAACTTAATTGTTAATAAAGGTATTTCATCTGGGAAAAAATATAATCTGAGCATTGATACGAAAAAAGAAAGAAGAGTTTTCTCAAAAGACGCTCAAGGAGATCCACTAAAATTTGAATTAGTTTTATCCTCAACTATTATAATTTCAAATAATCAGAAAACTTTAATCACAAGAAAAATAGACAAAAATTATATCTATAATAATCTTTCTGATAAGTTTGAACTTGAACAAAATGAGAGAATAATTATAGACAATCTTTCAGAAAAGATATTTGATGTTGTTATATCATTAATAATGAATTTAAATGATAGTTAAAAGTTTTGAAATAGACAAATTAAAATCCATTAATTCTAATTTACATTTAATTTATGGTGTCAATGAGGGAATAAAGCAAGATTTAATAAATAATATTTATCTTAATGTTTTTGAAGGTGACGTTTTAAAATATGATGAGCATGAAGTTTTAAATAATTTTGATGAGTTTGTTTCAAATTTATTAACAAAATCTTTATTTGAAAATAAAAAAATAATCATTATTTCTAGAGCTACAGACAAACTATACACTTTAATAAATGATTTACTGGATAGAGAAATAGTAGAAACAAAGATTATTATCAAATCTTCAAGTTTAGAGAAGAATTCAAAACTTAGGAATTTATTTGAAAAAGAAAGTCAATTAATTTGTACACCTGTGTATGAAGACGATGCTAGAGCATTGAATTATTTTATTCAAAATTTTTTAAAATTAAATAGCTTTAGTTTATCACAAGAGATTAAAAATATTCTTATAGAAAGATCCAAGGGTGACAGGATTAACTTGAAAAATGAATTATCAAAATTAAAAAATTTATCATTAAGTAAAAGTAAATTAAGTATAGACGACGTAAATAAACTTTCAAACCTTGCAGAAAATTATAGTGTATTTGAATTATCAGACAATTATTTAGCTAAAAATTCAAAGAAAGTATCTAATATTCTTAACGAGAATAATTATTCATCAGAAGACTGTATTTTAATTATAAGAACAATTTTAAATAAATGTAAAAGACTTTTAAAAATACGAAATGAAATTGATAATAATACGAGTATTGATCAAGTGATATCTAGTTTTAAACCCCCTATATTTTGGAAAGAAAAAGACATTGTAAAAAAACAAGCTCAATCATGGTCAACTAGTGAAGTGAAAGAAATAATATTTAGAATCAATGACTTAGAAACATTAGTTAAGAAAAATGCTTCTAATTCAATGCTTTTTGTCTCAAATTTTGTAAGTAATACTAATAATTTTGCTTAATAATATTTACTAATCTATCAAGCTGATCCACCCCTTTATACTCTAAACTAATAGTTCCAGAATTATTTCTTTTATTTTTAACAAAAACTCTCATCCCAATTTTGTCTGTTAACTCTTTTTCAAGACTAACAATATTTGGATCTTTTTTTATAGAAATACTATTAGAACTAGATTTCAACATCCGTACTAAACTTTCAGCTTGTCTAACTGATAGTTTTTTTGAAATAATTTTCTTTGCTAAAAGAATAGCATTATCTAATCCTACCAAAATTTTTGCATGTCCCTGTGATAATTTTTCTTCAATTATTAATTCTATAATCTCTTGTGGAAGAGATAATAATCGTAAACAATTTGATATATGCGCTCGACTTTTACCTATGAATTTAGACACTTTATCTTGATCATAACTAAATTCGTCTATTAATCTTTTATAACCTTCAGCTTCTTCAATTGGATTTAAATCTTTTCTTTGAACATTTTCAACAATTGCAAATTCTAATGATTTTAGATTATCTACATTAATTATTATTACCGGTACTTCATGAAGCCCGGCGAATTGGGCTGCTTGCCATCTTCGTTCTCCAGCAATTATTTCAAATTTATCTTCTTCATCAAGAGATGGTCTTACAATTATAGGTTGGATAATTCCCCGCTCTCTTATAGAGTTGGTTAACTCCTCTAAACTAACTTCGTCAAATTTTTTTCTTGGTTGGTACTTATTTCTAACTAGTGAACTTATAGAGATGTTTTTTTTATCATCAATTTTTTCACTATCTCCTATTAAGGAAGATAATCCTCTTCCAAGTCCTTTTTTTGATTTAAACGGATTAATCATGCTGCACTCTCCACTGGTTTATCTTGGTTTAAAAATTCCTCTGTAAAACTAAAATATGCTCTGCTACCTGGACATGACTTATCATAAATTAAAACTGGAACACCATGCGAGGGTGCTTCTGATAATCTAACATTTCTTGGTACAGCAGTGCTATAAACTTTATCCTTAAAATAGTTTCTTGCCTCTGTCTCTACTTCTCCAGATAATTTATTTCTCTTATCATACATTGTCAGAAGTATTCCTCTTATGTCTAAAGATGGATTAAGGTTCGATTTTATCCTCTCAATTGTTTTCAAGAGCTGAGTGAGCCCCTCTAAAGCAAAGAATTCTGTCTGAAGTGGTACCACGAGCGCATCAGAGGCTACCAATGCCATTATTGTTAGGAGGCTTAAAGATGGTGGACAGTCAATTATGACATAATCATAGGCTGGCTCAGAATTGTTTAAAATTGGGGTTAATTCGTCTTTTAATTTAAAGGCCCTTCGGCTGTCGCCTGCTGTCTCCACCTCTAGGCCAGACAAATCAACATTTGATGATATCAAATCTAAGTTTTCAAAACTTGTTGACTGGATTACCTCTGAAATTTTTTTATTTCCATTCAATACATTGTAAATTGTTTGATCAGAACTTGTTGCATTGGATAATCCAAGACCTGTCGTGGCATTACCTTGTGGATCAAGATCAATTACAAGAATTTTTTTTCCCTTCATCGACAAACCAGCAGCAAGATTGATGACAGTGGTGGTCTTGCCCACTCCCCCTTTCTGGTTTATCACTGAAATAATTTTTCTATTCATATTTTTTTTTTTAAATTTGAAATTTTTATTACTGATGACTCTTTGCTTGTAAGACTTTTCATTTCCTCTAGGTCAAATTTCCATTTCATGGAGACATCTTTTAATATTTTATTTCCACTTTTTCCTAAATACATGACTATGTATTTAAAGTTTTTAAAATTCTTTGTTGCAATATCAAAAATCACTGGCAAAGGTTTGAACGCTCGGCAAATTATTACATCAGTCACTAAATTTTTCTCTTCAAATATATTTTTTTGATAAATTTTCGCATCTAATTTAAACTTTTTTGCCATCTCCACTAAGAAATTGCTTTTATGATAACTCTTTTCATAAAAAATTATCCTAAAACCTTGTTTTTTCGATTTCATCAAAATACCTAAAACTATACTAGGAAGTCCTGCACCAGAGCCAAGATCAGTACATACATATATATCATTTTTATCAATAAAATCAATAGTTTGTGCACTATCATAAATATGCCTTGTGTTTATTGACTTTTCGGTACTTGAACTTATCAAATTTATTTTCTTGTTTGTACTCAAAATTGATTGTGAATATTCCTCTAACTCCTCAAGTGTTTCACGTGAAACATTTGGTAGATAGATTTTATCTGTTTTTATTATTTTCGAATCAATCAAGCTATATGCTTAATAGACTTTCTTTTTACATGAGACAACAAAATATATACTGCTGCTGGAGTTATCCCATCTATTCTGAGGGCTTGTCCAAGTGTTTTTGGCTTTATTTCCTTAAATTTTGACTTTACTTCATTTGATAATCCAGAAAATTGATCATAATCTAGATTTTCTGGTATTTTAAGATTTTCATCTCTTTTAAATGCTAAAATATCGGCATCTTGCTTCTTCAAATATCCTTTATAATGCGCTTTTATTTCAATTTGCTCATCAATTTCACGTGAAACATATTTAATTTCAGGCCAAATTTCCCTAATTTTAGTCATATTAACTGACTTTTGACTTAAAATCTCTATTGCATTTCTTTTAACGCCATCTTTAGCAATACTAATTCCATATTTTGATGCTTTTGAGGGAGAAATTAAGGAATTTTCCATATCTTTAAGACTTTTTTCAAGTTTAGATGCTTTCTCTTTATATATAATTTTCCTTTCATCCAATATTAAACCAATATTAATTCCTTTTTGGGTAAGTCTTATATCCGCATTATCAGATCTCAAAGATAGCCTGTATTCTGCCCTTGAGGTGAACATTCTATAAGGCTCTGCAACTCCTTTTGTAACTAAATCATCTATCATAACACCTATGTATGCCTCAGATCTATCAAGGATAAATGGTTCTTTAACTTTAATAGAGAGAGCAGCATTTATTCCGGCTATCAGTCCTTGTGCTGCTGCCTCTTCATAGCCTGTAGTTCCATTAATTTGTCCTGCAAGGTAAAGATTTTTTATTTTTTTTGTCTCTAAAGTTAGAAATAGTTCCCGAGGGTCCACAAAATCGTACTCTATTGCATATCCAGGCCTTAAAATCTTAACATTTTCTAAACCATTGATATTATTACATATTTCTTGCTGTATATTAGCAGGAAGAGAAGTTGATATTCCATTAGGGTAAATAGTTTTATCATTCAGACCCTCTGGCTCCAAAAATATTTGATGCTTTTGCTTATCAGCAAACTTTACAATTTTATCTTCTATTGAGGGACAATATCTTGGACCAACTCCTTGAATATTGCCAGAGTATATAGCACTACTTTTTATATTTTTAGAAATGATCTCATGCACTACCTGATTGGTATAAGTCATCCTACATGAAATTTGTCTGTTAATATTTTTTTTTGTAAGGAAAGAAAAAAAATATGGATCTTCATCTGCATGCTGTTCTTCGAGTTTATCAAAACTAATTGTCGTTGCATCCAATCTTGGTGGTGTTCCTGTTTTTAATCTTCCAATTTTAAAATTATATTTTTCTAATTGTTCGCTTAATCCTGTTGAAGGTTTTTCATTAAATCTTCCTGCAGGTGTTTTTTCTTCGCCAATGTGAATTAAGCCATTTAAGAAAGTTCCAGTTGTTAAAATTACTTTTGATGATATTACTTTTTTGCCTTCTTGTGTAATAAAACCAATTATATCGTTTTTATCAAAAATAAACTTAATTACAGGATCTGAAAAAATGCTTAAATTACAGTAATTTACAAGTTTTTCTTGCATATATTTCTTATATAATGATCTGTCACTTTGGGTACGTGGTCCGCGGACAGCTGGTCCTCTACTTCTATTTAATAATCTAAATTGTATTCCTGATTTGTCTGCAATTTCACCCATTACACCATCAAGTGCATCTATCTCTCTAACAAGATGACCTTTGCCCAATCCCCCAATAGCTGGATTACATGACATCTCACCAATAGTATCAAATTTATGGGTAAATAAGGCAGTATTTACGCCCAATCTAGCAGATGCTGCAGCAGCTTCACAGCCAGCATGACCACCACCAATTACAACTACATCGAATGACAACTCATTTTTCATAGACTTAATTTATTATTGATCTCAAAATTTACAAGAAAACACTTTAAAGTACTTAAAAACAAGCAAATTTAGTACTTATTTGCCTATACAAAAATCACTAAAAATGGAACCTAATATTTCTTCAACATCTACTTTACCAACAATCATACCTAGATGTCTTGTTGCTAACCTCAAATCCTCCGCAGCTTTATCAAAATCTTCTTTCGAATTTTTTTCCTCAAAATGTTTTAAATTTTGAACACAAGCTTCTAAACTTTGTCTATGTCTTTCTCTAGTAATTAGAGTTTCGTTTGAACTAACAAATTTATTTTTTAGTTTATCTTTAATTCTAGTTATCAGCTCATCTAAGTTTGTTTCATTTTTAATTGATAAAAAAATCGGATTAAATTTTGAAATTTGAGGATTGATATTAGTGTAACCAAGATCTATTTTATTAATCACGATTATTGATTTTTCTCTCATCAAATCGTTCAAAAATCCAGTAAAATTAACACTTTTTGGCTCAATAAGTATGATGTTTAAATCAGCATCTTCAGCACGTTTAAGAGCTAATTTAATTCCTTTTCTTTCAATCTCATTTTCAGATTCTCTTATTCCAGCAGTATCAGAAATAATAACAGGATAACCATCTAAATTTAAATGGGCTTCGATAACGTCTCTAGTTGTTCCTGCAATTTCTGAGACGATAGCTACATCTCTGTTAGATAGATAGTTTAATAAAGAAGATTTTCCTGCATTCGTAGGACCAATTATTGCAATCTTAAAACCCTCCCTAATTCTTTCTCCAACTTTTTGGTCATTTAAAATTATTTCAATTTCTTTTCTTATTTTTTCTGAACCTATTTTAATATTTTCGATTACATCTTCTGGAAGATCATCTTCTGGAAAATCTATTTTAGCTTCAACGTTTGATAAAATTTTTAAAAGGTGTTCTCTTAATGAATTAAATTTTTTAGAACTTTTCCCACTCATTATTTTAATTGCTTGTTGTCTTTGAATTTCTGTTTCTGCAGAAATTAAATCAGAGATACTTTCAGCTTTCAGAAGATTTATTTTTCCATTTTGAAATGCAATTTTTGTAAATTCACCAGGTTCTGCTAGTCGACAATCGTCAACTTTAGAAAGTTGGTCTAAAATCTCTCTGACCACAGCAATGCTACCGTGCACATGAATTTCGGCCATATCTTCACCTGTGTAGCTCTGAGGGCCTGTAAACCATACTAATATTCCCTCATCTATAAGCTCAGAACTGTTGATTTTATTGAATTTTCTTACAGTTGCTTCCCTTGGTCGGGGAAGTTGGCCTTTAGAGATCAATTTAATAACTTCCCCAGTTTTGGATCCAGATATCCTTATGACTGCAATGCCAGAGATGCCTGATCCAGATGATAAAGCGTATATAGTCATTTTATTATTATAGTTTTATATTATCCATAATTATATAATTTTCTAAATGATTATATGGCTTTCATCATATCCTAAAAGTGGGAATACATGGCTTAGATTTTTTATACTCTCACTACTTTTAAAAGATCAGAAAGATATAAATCTTAAGGATTTAGATAAGATAAAACAGTTTCCAACAAAGGCTCAGTATGAAAGATTAAACATCAAAAATATAAATTACGAAAATTTAAACGAAATTTCTAATTACTGGGAAAGATCCCAAGAAATAATTAATCAAAATCCAGGTGTGAAGTTTTTTAAAACACATAATGCACTTTGTAAAATTGATAACAATCTTTTTACTAACAAAGATAATACACTAGGAGTAATTTATATCGTTAGAGATCCAAGAAATGTAATTACATCACTTAATAATCATTTTCATCATGAAAATATTGAACAGTCAAAAAAATTTCTATTTGATGAAAGGAAAGGTACATTTAACAAATCAAAATATTTAGCAAATGAGAATTTTGCTCTCCCTCAAGTTATCGGATCTTGGCGTACTCATTACAAATCTTGGAAATTACTAAAAAAAAATTATCTATTAATAAAGTATGAAAATTTAATTGCTGATCCAATAAGAGAGTTTGAAAAAGTTCATAGTTATTTAGAGAGAGTTCTTAAAATAAAAATTAGCAAAAAAAAATTTAAGAAGGCTATTGAATTAAGTAAATTTGAAAGACTTAAAGTAATTGAGGAAAAAGATGGTTTTTCTGAAAGTGTACTGAATTCAAAAACAGGAAAAAAAGAAAAATTTTTCTATCTTGGACCAAAAAATAATTGGGAAAAGATGCTTGATAAAAATATTTCAGATGAAATATGTAAAGAGTTTGAAACAGAAATGAGAGAATTGGAATATATTTAAATATGATTATTTGGATTGCATCATATCCTAAAAGTGGAAATACCTGGTTAAGATTTTTTATAGTTTCTCTTCTAATGGGAAAAAAAAAAAAACTTAATTTGAACCATTTGAAAGCAATTATGACTTATCCAGAAAAATCACAATTTAGGGGGCTCTTATCAGATACACTGGATTTGGATGAGGTTGCTAAAAATTGGATAAAATCCCAGGATACAATCAATTCAGACAAAAATTCTAGATTTTTTAAAACACATAACATGTTAGGTAAATTTAAGGATTATCCATTTACAAATGGACAAAATACTTTAGCATCAATCCACATTGTAAGAGATCCAAGAAACGTTATTTCATCATTAAAAAATCACTATAACTTAGATTCTTATGAAGAAGCAAAAAAGTTCTTGTTCTTAGAGAACCAAATTTTAACTTTATCTGAAAAAGAGAAAGAGAAATATTTAACAAAAGATAAACATCCTCTGCCACAATTTATAGGCTCTTGGAAAACACATTATTTATCATGGAAAAATATGAAAAAAAATTACATACTGGTAAAATATGAAGACCTAATTCAAAATACTCACAAAGAGTTTACAAAAGTTGCGAATTTTTTGGGAAAATTGTTTAGAAGCAGTTTCAGTGAGGAGGCAATTGAAAATGCAATAAAATTAAGTTCTTTTGATAAATTGGAAAAGATGGAAAAAGAACATGGTTTTTCAGAAAGTTCTATAAATCAAGATGGAGCCAGACAGAAATTTTTTTATCTTGGACCAAAAAATAATTGGAAGGAATTGTTAAGCAAAAAACTTGTGGAAGAAATTAACAATGAATTTGAAAAAGAGATGAAAGAACTAGGTTATTTATAAATTTATGAAGGTTTATTCATAGAATTAAAGAACTCTGCATTATTTTTTGTTGTCTTTAATTTAGAATTTATAAAATCAATTGCATCCATAGAGCCCATGGGAGCTATAATTCTTCTTAGCACATTCATTTTTTGAAGATCATTTTTATCAAAAATTAACTCTTCTCTTCTTGTTCCTGATTTTGTTATATCAATGGCTGGAAATATTCTTTTTTCAGATATTTTTCTGTCCAAAATAGTTTCGCTATTACCAGTTCCTTTAAATTCTTCAAATATTACTTCATCCATTCTACTTCCAGTATCTATTAAGGCTGTAGCTATAATTGTTAATGAACCACCTTCCTCTATGTTTCTCGCAGCCCCAAAGAATCTTTTTGGTCTTTGAAGTGCATTTGCATCTACTCCACCTGTTAAAACCTTACCTGAACTTGGAACAACTGCATTATAAGCTCTTCCTAATCTCGTAATAGAGTCTAAAAGTATTACTACATCTTTTTTATGCTCTGTTAATCTTTTTGCTTTTTCAATAACCATTTCAGCAACAGCAACGTGTCTTTGAGCGGGCTCATCAAAAGTAGAACTTATAACTTCACCTTTAACTGTTCTCTGCATATCTGTGACTTCCTCTGGCCTTTCATCTATCAATAAAACCATTAAGTAACATTCAGGGTGATTAGCTGTTATTGAATTTGCTATACTTTGCAAAATCATAGTTTTACCAGCTTTTGGAGGTGATATAATTAAAGATCTTTGACCTTTTCCTATTGGGCTAACTAAATCAATTAACCTTGGAGTTAGATCAGGTTTTTTTTCAGTTTTATTTGATTCCACTTCCATCCCCAATTGTTTATTTGGATACAACGGTGTCAAATTATCAAAAGCTATTTTATGTTTGAATTTATCTGGGGCTTCAAAGTTTATTTTACTTACTTGAAGAAGTGCAAAATATCTTTCTCCTTCTTTAGGAGATCTTATAGGACCTTCAACACTATCTCCGGTTCTTAAGCCAAATCTTCTAATTTGACTGGGGCTTACATATATATCATCAGCACCAGGTAAATAGTTAGATTCCATTGCTCTTAGAAAGCCAAAACCATCTTGAAGTAATTGTAAAACTCCTCCACCAGTAATCTCTTCACCTTTTTCTGCAAGTTTTTTTAAAATTGCAAAATAAATTTCCTGTCTACGTAGAGTGCTAGCATTTTCTATGCCAAGTTGTTCCGCTTCAGTGATTAATTTTTCAGAGCTTTTTTCTTTTAATTCTTGAATGTTCATGTGTGGAAATTTTATTAAAGATGAATTAAATATATATACTGATATAAAAATTTCAACCCTAGATAGGCTTAAAAACTACAATGAAAACAATGAAAATAAGCAAAACTGTAGGTATTTCATTGATAATTCTATAAAATTTTGATGATTTTTTGTTTTCTTTCAATTTTAGTAAACGCATGCATTTGCCAAGATATTCATGATAGATAGTCAATATTACAACAAAAAAGATTTTAAGTTGAACCCATAAATAAGCAAAACTTTCGATGCCATTAATCCAAATTAAAATTATTCCAAAAAGCCATGATAAAATCATAGCTGGTCTCATTATATAATTGTAAAGTTTTCTTTCCATTGTCTCAAAGATTTCTGTGGCTTGTTCTTTTTCAAAGTTTTCTACATGATAAACAAATATTCTTGGTAAATATAATAGTCCAGCCATCCAAGAAATAACCGCAATTAAGTGAAGAGATTTAAATAATAGATATCCACTCATAAGTTATAAGTTTTTTGTAACTAGATGTTTTAACAATGAAATATGATCTTCACTATCGTTCAAACATGGTACCATTTCAAAATTTTCACCTCCTGACTTGATAAAACTTTCTTTTCCTTGGATCGATATTTCTTCTAGAGTTTCTACACAATCAGATGAAAATCCAGGGCAAATAACCAAAATATTTTTTTTACCTTCTTTAGGTAGAGTCTCAAAAGTTTTATCTGTATAAGGTTGCAACCACTCTTGAGGACCAAATCTAGATTGGAAGGTAGTCTTGATTTCAATATCTGAATACTGTTCTGAAATTAATCTGGTAGTTTTATGGCAATAACAATGATAAGGATCACCTTTATCAAAATATTTTTTTGGAATTCCATGATAAGATGCAATTATTAAATCTGGCTTCCAATTAATTTCACTAATCTTTTTTAAAATACTATTTTTAATCGCCTCAATGTACAATGGTTCAGACTCATAATGAGGTATTATTTTAAGATTTGGTTGCCACCTCATTTTCATTAAAGTTCTATAAACTTCATCACAAACTGTTGCTGTTGTTGCGGCAGCATACTGAGGATAAAGTGGGAGTATAATTAAATTTTCACAACCTTTTTTTTGAAGACCATGAATTTTACCTTTAATACTTGGATTTCCATATCTCATAGCGAAATCAACAATTAAATCTTCATTGCTAATTTGATAAGATAGTTTTTCTGCTTGCCTCTCTGTAAAATATCTTAAAGGAGACATATTTTTATCTTCCATCCATATTTCTTTATAAGCTTTAGCTGTTTTAGAAGGTCTAAACGTAAGTATAAATAAGTTAAGAATTACCTGCCAAATTAAAGGATTTACTTCAATTACTCGTCTGTCTGACAAGAACTCTTTTAAATATTTTCTTATATCTAACCAACTAGTTGAGTCAGGTGTACCAAGATTAACAATTAAAATACCTGTTTTGCCATAATTTATTTTTGGATGGTCTGGTGTCATTTAAAATTTCTTACAATCTTGATTAGTTCCTCAACCATTTCAATTTTAGTCTCAGGAAGTATTCCGTGACCTAAATTAAAAATGTACGGGTGATCTTTAAAAATACCAAGATATTTTTCAACTTCTATTTTAAGAGTTTTTTGATCAGTTAATAATATTTTTGGGTCAAGACCGCCTTGTATTGGTATTTTGATTTCATTGAGTATTTTCTTTCGGTCAACATCATAATCTATATTTACAGCGTCAGGTTTGACAATTTCACAAAAATTTTTGTAATCTTTTATACCTCTAGGAAAACATATAACGGGAACTCCTAGTTCCTTAACATATTCAACAATGTTAAGGGTTGGTATATAAATATATTCTGGAATTTTATCTTCTAGTAATCCAGCCCAACTATCAAAAATTTGAATAATTTGAGCTCCTGCTTCAATTTGGTTTTTTATATGAAGTTTTAAAAATTTTTCTACAATTCCTAGAAGTCTATTAATTAAAAAATCATCTTTAAAAAATTCATTTGATAACCCTTTTTTAGGAGAAGATTTATTAATCATATAAACAAGAATGGTCCACGGAGCCCCAACAAATCCGATCATATCCCTATTCTTCATTAAAGGATCTTTTGATGTTTTTGAGATTGCTTTATAAACTTTATAAACTTTTTCAGTAAAATTTATTTCATCGATATTTTTTATTTTTTCTAGATCTATATTTCCTAATTTAGGTCCAAAATTTTTTTCAAATTCTACATTTTGGCCAAGTCCATAAGGTAACATTAAAATATCTGAGAAGATTACTGCTCCGTCAAATCCAAATCTTTTAATAGGTTGAAGTGTAATTTCCGATGCTAACTCGCTATTTAAACATAATTTTATAAAATCTTGGTTTTTTTTTCTAATCTCTCGAAACTCTGGCAAGTATCTTCCTGCCTGTCTCATTAACCATATAGGATTTGTTTTAGTATCTTGTTTCTTAATGCAGTTAGTTATGGGATTCATATAAATAGATATATATTATTTACTTTATTAGTATTATGTATTGTGAAGAACGTAAATTAGTCAATTCCATACTTAAATTAACTTAATATACACAGTTTAGACCCTTAATTAGTATTGTATTATAAGGCTTTATTAGTTTTCTCACATTTAATCCATATTATGTATAATTATAATCACAGCTTATAATTTAGTTAATTTAATGGGAAAAAAACTAAGTTCAATTAGTTAAAAAACTAAATCTGCATTTTTCTTATTTTACTAATAGTTTATAAACATCTTATACATGAGAAACTTATATCAAATTTATCTAATATCAGACTCAACAGGGGAAACTTTGGATAGAATTTTTTTAGCATTAAAAGCTCAATTTCCTAATTTTGAATATGAAACTAACCATTTTTCGTTTACTCGTACTGAAAGTCAAACCTTAAGTATTTTAAAACAAGCTAAAAAAGATAAAAATTCAATAATTTTATACACTATTGTAAATAGTAAATTAGCTAAGTATCTTACAGAAAAGGCTTTTGAAAGGGAAATACCATGTTTTGGAGTTTTGGGAGATCTAATTTTAAACTTCTCAAAAGTTTTAAATCAAAAAGCTTCTCATGTACCAAGCGGTCAACATATTTTAAATGAAGAATACTATGATAGGATAGAAGCAATTCAATTTACAATGAATCATGATGATGGTAACCAAATAGATGACATAGAAAAATCAGACATTATTTTGCTAGGTGTTAGTAGAACAAGTAAAACACCAACCTCTATTTATTTAGCAAATAGAGGGTTTAAAACTTCAAATATTCCGTTGGTAAACAAGAACTCTATACCATCTAAAGTAACTGAAAAAAATTTTCTCCCATGCGTTATCGGCTTGGTAACCGAAGCTGAAAGATTATATGATTTAAGAAAAAATAGATTAACTTCATTGAAAGAAGATCAAAACAGCGAATATGTAAATATTGATAAAATTAAGGATGAATTAGATAGTGCTAGAAAAATATTCAAAGAGAATAGTTGGCCAACGATAGATGTAACAAGAAAATCGGTAGAAGAAACAGCTGCCTCTGTAATTAAAATTTATGAAATAAAAAATAAAAAAAATGCTTAATATTATTTTGGCATCAAAAAGCAAAGTTAGAAAGGAAATACTAGATAATCATAATATACTATGCAATGTTGAGGCATCAAATGTAGATGAAGAACCAATTAAAGAAAGTTTATTAAAAGAGGGAGCTTCTCCAGAAATTATTTCAAAAAGTCTAGCTGAATTAAAAGCAAATAAAGTAAGTCAAAAAATGAATAATAGCCTAGTTTTAGGAGCTGATAGTGTTATTGATTTGACTGGTGAGCTAATATCAAAACCAGAGAGTAGGGGTGAAGCACTTAAAATTTTAAAAAAACTTAATGGAAAAAAACACTCTTTAATAAGTTCAGTTTGTATCTCTAAAAATGGCTCAATGGTTTGGAATTACACAGATAAAGCATATTTAACAATGAAACATTTTTCTGAAAATGAACTAATAGATTATCTTGATAAAATAAGTGATGAAAAATTATATGCATATAATGTTTATCAAATTGAAGGAGAAGGAAGAACATTATTTTCAAATATTGATGGGGATGAAGATACGATAATGGGTCTTCCTATTAAAAAAATTAAGGAGTATTTAGAACTTCAGAAATGAAAAAGTTTTTAGTAATAGGAAATCCCATTGAACATTCATTGTCACCAAAGCTCCACAATTATTGGTTAAAATCATATAATTTAAGTGGAATTTATGGAAAACTAGAAGCAAATGTAAAAGATTTACCTGAATTATGTACTTCTATTAAAAAGGGGGACTTAGATGGTTTAAATGTTACAGTCCCATTTAAAAAATCAATAATACCTTACTTAGATATTTTAAGTGGTGATGCATTAAGGACACAATCAGTTAATACCATTTCATTGGATAATGGTAAATTAATTGGAAACAATACTGATATAGATGGATTTGAATTAAGTATAAAAAAAATAAAATACAATGTTAGTGATAAAACAGTCCTGATATTAGGTGCTGGTGGTGTAGTGCCTTCAATCATTTGCGCATTACTAAGGATGAATGCATCTAAAATATTTGTAAGTAATAGAACTCAAAAAAAAGCTGATCATTTAAAAGAATTGTTTGAAGAAATAGAGATTATTGAATGGGGGGATTTACCAGAGTCTGATATAATTATAAATGCTACAACTTTAGGTCTTAAAAAAAATGATTCTTTTGGTTTAGACTTTTCTAAGTACAGTCAGAATAAGTTCTTCTATGATATTATCTATGCTCCATTTTCGACGGAATTCTCAGAAGCAGGAAATTCACAAAATAACTTAAGTGAGAATGGTTTTAATATGTTTTTATTTCAAGCCAAAAAAGCTTTTAGTATTTGGCATAATGTTGAACCAGAAATAAATCAAGAATTAGTTGGATTTTTAAAAAATTAGGGATGATTAGAATTGCAATAATTGGCGGTATAGGTTCAGGTAAATCTGTCATTTCAAAGTTGTTTGGATGTCCAGTATTTAATGCAGATAATGAAGTTAAATATATTTATAAAAAAAGTAGAAAGTGTTTTAATAAATTAAAAAAAAAATTACCAAAATTTATTAAGACTTTTCCTATAAAAAAAGAAGAGCTTATATCAGCCATTAACTCAAATAAAAAAAATCTCAGATTAATATCTTCAATTGTTCATCCATTGGTTCGGGAAAGTATGAAAAAATTTATAACGAAAAATAAAAATAACAAATTGGTTATTCTAGATATTCCTTTGCTAATTGAAAACAAACTAAATGAAAAAAAAGATATAATAATTTTTATTCAAGCTAAAAATTCAAAGGTTTTACAGAGGATAAAAAAAAGACCTTTTTTTAATAGAAAATTGATTAAAAACCTTAAAGAAAATCAGGCTAATCTATCTAAAAAGAAAAAATTAGCTAATTATATAATTAATAATAATTACTCCCTTCATATTATGAAAAAAAAAATTAATATAATTAAAAAAGAAATTTTAAATGAAAGAAATAGTTCTAGATACTGAAACAACAGGTTTATCTGTAAGAGACGGCCATAGAATTGTTGAAATTGGATGTATAGAATTGGATAATTTAATACCTACAAAAAATATATTTCATTTTTATTTAAACCCAGAAAGAAAAGTATCAGAAAAAGCATTTGAAGTTCACGGATATTCTGATGAATTTCTATCAAATAAGCAAAAATTTATTGAAATAGCAGATGATTTTTTAGAATTTATAAAAGATAAAAAAATAATAATTCATAACGCGGAGTTTGATATTGGTCATTTAAATAATGAATTATCTTTAATTGGTAAAAAAAAAATTAATAACTTAAATGTTATTGATACATTAGAATTAGCTAGAAATAAATTTCCAGGGTCAAGTATTAGTTTAGATGCACTGTGTAGAAGATTTAGAATTGATAATTCTAGGAGGGAAAAGCATACTGCCCTAATAGATTGTGAATTACTTGCTAAAGTATATATAAATTTAATTGATCAAAAAGAACCAACTTTAAATTTAAATGATAGTAATGAGATAAAGATTTCGTCAACTAACAGTGTATTAAATTATTATAAAAAAATTGTCACTCCTAGTGAAGAAGAACTTTCAAATCATAAAGAATTTCTTAAAAAAAACTTAAAAAAAAATTATTTTAATTAAGTTTTGCTTTATATAGTTCTTCAAAATCAATTTTTTTTCCAAACTTTAAATCTGGAAGACCAGCATTTCTAAGAATAGTTAAAAATTTTTGTTCCAACTCAGGATATATTTTTGTTTGTAAATCACATAATATTATTTTTTCAAGTTCATCTTTTTTAATTTTTAAATCTAAAATATTAATTACAGTAGCGTATTTGATTTGAAAAATTCCTGTTTTCTTTTTTTTATTTGGATTTGCATAACTTAATGTAGTTGCCACCTCAATCATCTTTTTTTTTATTGGTTTTGAATTTATATCAACTTTCATTTGAAACTCTGGAATTGTATTTCTTATCGTAAGTAAACTTTCTGGACCGGGTATTTCAACTGATAAATCTTGAATATAACTTACAATTATTTTGTATTTATCGTCCATCTTTATCCTCTATATCCTCATACTCTCCTTCAATATAATTTTTTTCTTTAACATTACTTTTCGTCTTTGTTTTTTTTTTTGAATATTTGCTAAGAATTATTTTCCTTGTAAACGGAAATATTAATAGAATACCAATTAGGTCAGTTGCAAATCCAGGCAATATTAGCAGCAAAGCAGCAAATGCAATTGCTGCTCCAGAAATTATTTCATAAAGTGGAAGCTCATTTTTAACTAATTGAGACATTCCTGAACGTAATGTGTTAAATCCCTCATATCTTGCGTACCAAATACCCACAATTGCGGTAGTTAAAATTAGTAAAATGGTATTTAATGCCCCTATTTCTGATCCCACCTTTATAAATAGGTAGATTTCAATAAGAGGTATACCTAAAATAAGAATTAATGCTGTGTTCATTTGTCTATAATGTAAATTGCAGGTTGAAATTAATCAACATAGTAAATATTATTACTATATGAGTTATAGCTTCGAGTACATCGATATAATACTATTAGCAATGATAGCGGGTTTTATCTTCCTCAGATTAAGAGGAATTTTGGGAAAAAAAACAGGTTTTGAAGAAAATATTAATTCAAGTTTTCCTCACGAGGAGGTCCCAGAAACAAAAAACTCTCCTATTTTAAATGCTGATACTTTTGACGATGCAGCAAAAAAAGACTTTATTAATGGTGCAAAAATTGCTTACGAAAGTATAATTACTAGTTTCTCTAAGGGAGATTTAAAATCAATAAAAAATCTTTTAGCTAAAAATGTATATGACCAATTTGATGAAGCAATCAAAGATAAAAAAGCAAGAAATGTAAAATCTGAGACCACATTTATAGGTATTAATTCTGCAGAAATCAAAGAGCACAATCAAAATAAAAATATGCTTGAAGTAACTGTTGAATTTGTAAGTGAGATAATATCTTGTATTAAGGATAAGGATAATAAAGTTGTCTCTGGAGATGACCAAAAAATTAAAAAAGTATTAGATACTTGGAAATTTACTAAAGATAGCACCTCAAGAAACCCTAACTGGCAAATAATAGATACCCAGGCTTAGTTGATAAAAAAAATATCAGATAAAGATAAAAAAGTTTGGAAAAGCTTTATTGAAAGCGATGAAAAGTTAGAAGATAAAGATAAAATTTTATCATCTCATAGCATAAATCTTCGATCTCAAGTTTCTATAGATTTACACGGATATGGCTTAGAAGAAGCGAATAAAAAAATATTTAATTTTATTAACGAATGTTTTGATAAAAATGTTGAAAAAATTAATATTATTACAGGTAAGGGGTCGAGGTCTAAAAATAATGAAAATCCATATCAGTCTAGTAATCTTAGTATTCTAAAACACTCTGTACCAGATTTTATTCAAAATAATAAAGAGCTTATGGTTAAAATTTTAAGTATTGATTTAAATTCAATTAATAGTCCTTTAAAAGGAAATTTTAATATAATCTTGAAAAAAAATAAAAATTAATATGACAGTCAAGAGAACAAGTAAAATTGTTCAAAAAAAATACCTCCAAGAAAATTCCAATTTAAAAATTTTAGAGTTAGGTTGTTCAAATGAGAATTACTGGAAAGAAGCTAACCATTATGCTGATATATTTGATTATCAAGATTTTTTTAAAAGTAAAAATTTAACTTTTACCAAGATAGATATTGGTAAAAAATTACCTTTCCGCGATAAGGAATTTGATTATGTTATTTTAAGTCACGTACTTGAGCATGTTGAAGATATAGTAAAATTTAAATCAGAAATAGAAAGAGTAGCTAAATCAGGCTATATTGAATTACCCACCAAGCTCGCTGATAATTTAGTGTTTGATTTTGTAGAGGAAAAATATGCCCACAAATGGTGGTTAGAATTTGATGACTCCTCTCAAACTTTGTTCTATTCAAGAAAAATTAATCCGATACAGAGTTTTTTATCTGTAGGCTCATTAAATAAATTAGTAAAGTATTATGAGGATAGTCTAACAATTCAACTTTATTGGCAAGAAAATATAGAAATCAAAGAAAGGAATAAATATATCGAAAATAAAAAAATATCATTTTTTGATCTTCAACGCAAATTTTATGGATACAAAATAAGATCTATTAAAGCAAAAATAAAAAATTTATTTAAAGTATAAATTTAGAAAGATCTGCGTCTTTAACTAACTCACCAATATTTTTCTTAATATATTCAGAATCAATACTAATTTTTTCTCCAGCTCTGTCTGTTGCCGTAAAACTAATTTCATCTAAAACTCTCTCTATTATTGTATGTAGTCTTCTGGCACCAATATTTTCGACTGTTGTATTTACTTCGCTTGCAATTGTTGCAATGGTATCGATTCCATCTTCAGTAAATTCTAAATCAACATTTTCAGTTTTTAGCAAAGCCTTATATTGTTTAATCAAACTATTATCTGGCTCTTTTAAAATTCTCTTAAAATCCTCACTATTCAACGCATCTAGTTCAACCCTAATTGGCAATCTTCCTTGTAGCTCAGGTAAAAGATCTGACGGTTTTGCTAACTGGAATGCTCCTGAAGCTATAAATAATATATGATCTGTTTTAATTGGACCATATTTAGTACTTACTGTTGTGCCTTCTATTAAGGGAAGTAAGTCTCTTTGAACTCCCTCTCTTGATACATCTCCGCCAACCCTATCAGTTCTTGCTGAAATTTTATCTATCTCATCTAAAAACACAATTCCATTATTTTCAGTTGTATTTTTTGCTGATTTAATAATTTTATCTTGTTCGATTAATTTATCAGCCTCCTCATTAAGTAAAATCTCATGAGATTCTTTGACTGACATTTTTTTCTTCTTTGCTTTTTGGCCCATAGACTTTCCAAGCATGTCGGAAATATTAATCATACCAACATTTGCACCAGGCATACCAGGAATTTCAAATGACGGCATTCCACCACCACTTTCAGTTACGGCTATTTCAATTTCGTTATCATCCAAGTCACCATCTCTTAATCTTTTCCTAAAGCTTTCTCTTGTTGCAACACTAGCTTTATTCCCGACTATTGCATCAAGAACTCTATCTTCTGCTAATTTTTGTGCTTTAGCATGAACTTCTTTTCTCTTTTTTACTTTTTCCATTGCAATAGCAATTTCAAGAAGGTCTCTTATGATTTGCTCTACATCTCTTCCAACATAACCTACTTCAGTAAATCTTGTTGCTTCAACTTTTACAAATGGTGCTTCAGCTAATTTTGATAATCTCCTTGATATTTCTGTTTTACCAACTCCTGTTGGTCCCATCATCAAAATATTTTTTGGAAGTACTTCATCTTTCATATCACCTTCTAGAGCTTGTCTTCTCCATCTATTTCTTAAAGCAATTGCAACGGCTCTTTTTGCATTATTTTGTCCGACAACAAATCTATCTAATTCAGAAACTATTTCTCTTGGAGATAATGAATTTTGAATATTATTTTTTTCTTTTTTTAATTTAGCGTTTGGTAATGTTGTAACGTTTGATTTTTCCATTTAAATTTTCTCTATATTCAAATTATCATTTGTAAAAACACATATTTCAGATGCAACTTTAATTGCCTTCTTAGCAACTTCTTCTGCGGATAAATCTGTATCCATTAATACTTTTGCAGAAGCTAATGCGTAATTTCCGCCAGACCCTATTCCAATAACGTCTCCTTCAGGTTCTAAAACATCACCAGTTCCTGAAATAATAAAGCTATTTTCTTTATCACCAACTGCCATCAAGGCTTCTAATCTTCTTAAATATTTATCTGTTCTCCAATCTTTAGCTAATTCAACAGCAGCTCTTGCTAAATTTCCAGCATGTTTTTCTAGTTTAGACTCTAATCTTTCAAATAATGTTAAGGCATCTGCTGTAGAACCGGCAAAACCTGCGATCACATTTCTTTTCTCAATCTTACGAACTTTATTTGCAGTTTTCTTAATTACTGTATTTCCCATACTAACTTGGCCATCACCAGCAACTACTACTTCATTGTTTTTTCTTACTAATACTATTGTTGTCATGGGATATAGATGGATACTAAATACAATAGTTCAAGACCAAGGCTAGAATTATTGCCATAATTCAATAATAGATATATACCTTTTTCATATTATGAAACGTAAAGCCAAAATTAGTAGAAAAACAAAAGAGACTAACATTAGTGTTGATTTAAATATTGATGGTAAGGGTAAGTACAAAGTTGACACAGGCATAGGATTTTTAGATCATATGCTTGAGCAATTATCAAAACACTCTTCAATGGATATGAATATTAAAGCTAAAGGTGATACGCATATTGATCTTCACCACACAACTGAAGACACTGGAATTGCAATTGGTGAATGTTTAAAAAAAGCCTCTAAAAAATTTGTAGGTATTAAAAGATATGCACATGCGATGATACCAATGGATGAAACATTAACTAGAGTTGCGATAGACGTTTCAAACAGACCTTATTTAATTTGGAAAGTAAAATTGAAAGTAGAAAAATTAGGTGAGATGGATACAGAATTATTTAAAGAGTGGTTCCAAGCTTTTTCACAAGCTGCAGGAATTACTTTACATGTTGAAAATATTTACGGCGATAACAGCCACCACATAATCGAATCTTGCTTTAAAGGATTAGCACGATCATTACGAGCTGCTTTAGAAATGGATCCAAGAAATAAAACTACAATACCTTCTACAAAAGGTTCATTATAAATTTAATGAATGTCACAATTGTTGACTATAATTCAGGCAATATAAGTTCAGTAATAAATTCGTTTAAAGAAGTTGCAAAAGATAAAGTAAACATTGATGTAACAGCAGATCTTGCAACTATAAAAACTAGCGATAAAGTTGTATTACCCGGACAAGGATCTTTCAAAAGCTGTATTGATGGTCTTAATAGTATTAACGGTTTGATAGATACTCTTAATGAATTTGCATTAGAAAGTAAAAAACCGCTTCTTGGAATTTGTGTTGGTCTTCAAATGTTTGCAGATATTGGTTACGAAGAAACTGAGACTAAAGGCTTAGGATGGATTTCAGGTAAAGTCTCTAAAATTGACAACCAAGACGGTAAATTTAAGCTTCCACACATTGGTTGGAATGAAATTAATATAATTAAAGATAGTAAGATTTTTAAAGGCATAGAAAATAATTCTCACATGTACTTCGTTCACAGTTATGAATTTGTACCTGAGGATAAATCTGTAATTTCAGCAACAACTGATTACTCATCAAATGTAGTTTGTGCTGCTGAAAAAGAAAACATATTTGGAACTCAATTTCACCCTGAAAAGAGTGATAAAATTGGTCTTAAGATAATTGATAATTTTATAAGATTGTAAATGGCAATAAATCACGAAAAATTAGTTGAGGAGTGGTATAGAAGAAATAGGCATTTTACAATAAGAAGTGCAAAGATTGGTCTCAACGAGATTGATCTATTGGCGTTAGTAGAGGAGTATCAAGAGGAAGATAAAAATATTAGATTTAAATTAATTAAAAAACATATAGAGATTCAAGTCTCATTCAAGCCAGTGGGCTATATAACTAGTAACAACGCAAAAAAAAAATCAAAGGAGGAATTAAAAGAAAGTGTTGAAAAATGGGTCTGGAAAAAATTTATTTCTGAACAAGCTCAACGTATCAGAAGTGCTTTTAACTATGATACTGGTGATATAAAAAAATGGAAATTTGAATTCGTTCATCACTTAGTGCGAGATCCTTTTGAGTTAGAACTTATTGAAAATAATAAATATCAAAAAATAAAACTTGTTAAATTTGATGATATTGTTAAAGAATTAAGACGTGGTGATTTTGGGACTGCCTTGAGAGGCTCCGATGCGTCGGATCAGGTTAGTCTTATAAAAATGAAATAAAGATGAAAATATTTCCAGCTATCGATATAAAAGACAAAAAGTGCGTGAGGTTAGTCAAAGGAGACTTTGATAATAAAACCGTATACGACATGTCCCCAATTGAACAAGCTGGTAAATATAAAAACCATGGTTTTAAAAACTTGCATATTGTTGATTTAGATGGAGCATTAACAGGGGAAACTGTAAACATTGAAATTATCGAGGAAATTGTAAGAAAATTTAATCTTAAAATTGAAATAGGTGGTGGTGTCAGAAACTTTGAAAGTATTCAAAAATATAATGATGCTGGAGTTGATAAAGTTATTTTAGGTAGTGCAGCAATAAAAGATAAAAACTTTTTAAAAGAAGCTTGTCAAAAATTTCCAGATAAAATTGCTTTAGGTCTAGACGCTAAAGATGGATATTTATCTGTATCTGGATGGAAAGAAAATTCTAATTTAAAAACCTTAGAATTTTTAAAAGACGTAAATGAGTATGGTGCTAGCAGATTAATTTATACAGATATAAATAGAGATGGCATGAAGCTAAGCCCAAATTTTGATGAAACAGAAAACGTTGCTAATAATTCAAATTGTCCAGTGATTATTTCTGGGGGAGTTTCCTCAATTAATGATATTAAAAAGGCAAAAGATTTAGGAAATAAAAATATTGAAGGAATTATAGTTGGTAAGGCTATATATGATGGTGATATTAAACTGGATGAACTTGCAAAAGAAATAGATGCTTAAAAATAGAATTATACCTTGTCTAGATGTTAAGAATGGAAGAGTTGTTAAAGGTATAAACTTTGTTGATCTACAAGATGCAGGTGACCCTGTTGAGCAAGCAAAAATTTATAGTGATGGTGGAGCAGATGAAATTTGTTTTTTAGATATAACAGCTTCAAATGAAAATAGAGATACCATTTATGAAGTAGTGAAAGATACTTCTAAAAAATGTTTTGTACCTTTAACTGTTGGCGGGGGAGTAAGAAGTGTGGATGATATTAGTAAATTATTAAATTGTGGGGCTGATAAAGTTTCAATTAATACGGCTGCAGTACAAAACGCTGATGTTGTAGTTCAAAGTTCAAAAAAATTTGGCTCTCAATGTATAGTTGTTGCAATAGATGCTAAGAAAAATGGAAAGAAATGGGAAGTTTTTACTCATGGTGGACGAAACAATACTGGAATTGATGCATTAGAATTTGCAAAAAAGATGGAAGAGAGTGGAGCAGGTGAGTTGTTGGTCACTTCAATGGATAGAGACGGTACCCAGGTAGGTTATGACATTGATCTTATGTCTAAAATTTCTTCAATGGTAAACATACCCACAATAGCTTCAGGAGGAGTTGGTGATCTTGATCACTTAGTTGATGGCATCAAATTAGGCAATGCTAGTGCGGTTTTAGCAGCTTCTATATTTCACTACGGCAAGTATTCTGTCAAAGAAGCTAAAGAATATTTGGACTCAAAAGGAATACCTGTTAGGATTTGAGATGCTAAATACCCTTGAGAGCCTATTTAAACTTGCGAGAGAAAGAAAATCTTCACCAGTTGATGGTTCTTATACCAATAAACTTCTGAGTGATAAATATTTGAGCAAAGCTAAAGTTCTTGAAGAAATAAATGAACTTATAGAAGCTGTTGAGAAAGATACAAATAAAATTCACGAAGCTGCAGATGTATTTTACCATCTAGCTATGTACCTTGAAGCAAACAATATTAAGATTGAAGATGTAATGAGTGAATTAGACAAAAGAAAAAAATGAGCCACAAATTTTATAAACCTGCAAGATCAAGATTGCAAAGAAGTGAATTAGCAGTTCCAGGTTCATCACCTAAAATGTTTGAAAAAGCTCTAAGTTCAGCAGCCGATTATGTTTTTTTAGATCTTGAAGATGCAGTTTCTCCAAATGATAAAATAACTGCAAGAGCAAATGTTATTAAAGCTTTGAATGAAATGGATTGGAGAAGTAATGGTAAAACTATTTCTGTACGAATAAATAGTTTAGATACTCATTACATGTATTCAGATCTAATTGAGATTGTCGAACAAGCTGGAGAAAATGTAGATACAATTTTAATTCCAAAAGCTGGAACTGCAAGTGACGTTTATATGGTTGATTGTTTGTTAACTCAAATAGAGACAAATAAAAAATTAAAAAATAAAATCGGTATTGAGTGTTTGATCGAAACTGCTTTAGGAATGTCAAATATTAAAGAAATTGCAACTTCAAGTGAAAGATTAGAGGCATTGCATTTTGGTGTTGCAGATTATGCAGCAAGTTTAAGGACAAGAACAACTGTTATAGGTGGTCTTAATGAAAATTATCCAGGAGACCAGTGGCATCACGGTTTGTCAGAGTTAGTTATGACTTGTAGAGCATATGGAATAAGGGCAATTGATGGACCCTTTGGAGATTTTAATGATCCAGATGCTTATACAGCAGCTGCTAAAAGAGGTGCTGCAATCGGTATTGAGGGTAAATGGGCAATACATCCCTCACAAATTGAATTAGCAAATAATGTATTCTCTCCACCAGAAGCAGAAGTTACCAAAGCTAAAAGGATTTTAGAAGAGCTTGAAAAGGCGGCTAAAGAGGGTAAAGGAGCTGCTCAGCTTGATGGCAGGATGATAGATGCTGCATCAGCTAGAATGGCCGAAAACATTGTAAATATCGATAAGTTAATCCATAATAAATAAATAAAATTATGGACATTCACGAATATCAGGCAAAGAAAATACTTTCAAACTTTGGAGTAACAATCCCTAGAGGTGGAATAGTTTACAGCCCTGAGAATGCTGAGAATAAAGCTAGAGAAATTGGTGGATCAAGATGGGTAGTAAAAGCACAAATTCACTCTGGTGCTAGAGGAAAAGCAGGAGGGATAATTATTTGTAATACCCCGCTAGAAGTCGCTCAAGCAACAGATAAATTATTAGGAAAAAAATTAGTTACAAATCAAACAGGACCTGAGGGAAAAATTGTAAACAGAATTTATATTGAAGAAGCTACAGATATTGAAAAGGAATTATATTTAGGACTAGTTTTTGATAGAAGCTCAGAAAGTATTATGGTTGTTGCTTCGACAGAAGGTGGAATGAGTGTAGAAGAAATTTCAAAGGAAAAACCAGAGACAATTATTAGGTCTAAAATTGAAGTTGCAGTCGGAATGCAAAATTTTCAAGCCAGAGAATTAGCATTTGGTCTTGGTATAGAGTCAGATTTAATTAGAAGAGCTTCTGATACTATTATTGGATGTTATAAAGCTTTTAGTGAATTAGATGCAACAATGGTTGAAGTTAATCCATTGGTCATTTCAAAACAAAAACAAATTTTAGCATTAGACTGTAAAATGAGTTTTGATAACAATGCAATGTTTAGAAGAAGTCAAGTTTCTGAGCTAAGAGATAAAACACAAGAAGATTCAAAAGAAATTTTTGCATCAGATAGAGGTTTAAACTATGTCAGTTTAGATGGAAATATTGGTAACATTATTAACGGTGCTGGTCTTGCGATGGCATCTATGGATATGATCAAATTAGCTGGAGGAGCTCCTGCAAATTTTTTAGATGTAGGAGGTGGAGCAACGCCAGAAAAAATAGTTAAGGCCTTTAAGTTAGTTACAATGGATGAAAAAGTTAAAGTAATTCTCGTAAATATTTTTGCTGGTATCAATAGATGTGATTGGGTTGCAGAAGGAATTGTAGATGCATTAAAAAAAATTGAAATTAAAGTACCATTAGTTATTCGTTTAGCAGGTACTAATGTCGAAAAAGGAAATAAAATCTTAAAAGAGAGTAAAATAAATTATATAGAGGCAAATACTTTAGAGGATGCAGCTAATAAAGCAGTTGCAGCACTAAATAAATAAATCATGACTGTACTCGTAGACAAAAATAGTAAGATAATTATTCAAGGTTTTACTGGTAAAATGGGCTCTTTTCATGCAGATGAGATGATAAAATATGGCTCAAATGTTGTTGGTGGTGTAACGCCAGGAAAAGGAGGCTCTAAGCATTTAGATTTACCAGTATTTAATACAGTTAAAGATGCTGTGAATGAAACAGGAGCTGATGCATCTATTTTATTTGTACCCCCAGCTTTTGCAGCTGACTCAGCAATGGAAGCAGCAGATGCCGGAATTAAAATATGTGTAGCTATAGTTGATGGAATACCTTCTCACGACATGATCAGAATAAAAAGATACATGAGGAGATATACTAAAAGTTCTAAAATGACATTAGTTGGCCCAAATTGTGCAGGAATTATTAGTCCTGGAAAATCAATGTTGGGTATTATGCCGGGACATATTTACAAAGAAGGAAGAATTGGAATTATAAGTAGATCAGGAACATTAGGATATGAAGCAGCTCAACAACTCAAAAATCTAAACATTGGAGTTTCAACAAGTGTAGGTATTGGAGGAGACCCAATAAATGGAAGTTCATTTAGAGATATTATTGAAAAATTTGAAACTGATGACGAGACTGATGCAATTTTAATGATTGGTGAAATTGGTGGTCCACAGGAAGTAGCTGCGGGGGAATTCGCAAAAGAAAATATGAAGAAACCAGTTATTGCTTACATAGCTGGATTAACTGCGCCAAAAGGAAGAGTAATGGGTCACGCAGGTGCAATTGTTTCAGCTTATGGAGAGAGTGCAATTGAAAAAGTCGAGATTTTAAAAGAATGTGGAATTAAAATTTCTAAAAATCCATCTGTGATGGGGGATACAGTTAAATCAGTTTTAGAGAAAATGTAAAATGAGTTATGATGATAATAATATATTTGCAAAAATATTAAGAAATGAGATACCTTGTGACAAAATTTATGAGGATGAATTTGTTTTAGCCTTTCATGATATAAATCCTCAAAAAAAAATTCATGCTTTGGTAATTCCAAAAGGAAAATATGTTGACTTAGATGATTTTAGTCAAAACGCATCTCCTAAAGAAATGGTTGGATTATTAAAAGGTATAAATATTGTAGCAAAGAAATTAAATATATCTGTTGATACAGGCAAAGGATATAGAGCATTAGCTAATATAAGTGAAGACGGAGGACAAGAAGTACCACATCTGCATTTCCATTTGTTTGGTGGAGAGAAAATCGGTAAAATGGTCTCGTGAAAATTAATGTAGACAGAAGTTTTTTAGAAATAAATTCAATAAGTGATCTCAACCACTCAAAAAGTCCAGGCTCAAATTTTAAAATTACTGAAGTAAATCCACCAGATTTCCATCTAAACAAATTTTTCTATAAGCAAATTGGAAGAAAGCATAGATGGATAGATAGATTAGCTTGGGGAGATAAAAAATGGATTGAATATGTTGAAAATCCTAGAATAAAAACCTTTATTTTAAAGGACAATAACAACCTAGTTGGATATTATGAAACTATCCGTGATCTCGACCACAAACATTCTGAAATCGCATATTTTGGGATTTTAGAAGAGTATTTTGGAAAGAAATGTGGAGGCTATCTTCTTTCTGAGGCTATTAAGAAATTATTTGAGGAAGGAATGTCAAGAGTTTGGCTACATACTTGCTCACTGGATCATGAAAATGCAATTAAAAATTATTTAGCTAGAGGAATGCAAGTATTTAAATCTGAAAAAATAAATGTTGAAGTTAATTAATATACTTTTGTAAAGAAAATATTTTTTCTTCAACCTCAATATTAATATTAATATCACTTAAAAAAGTTTGTATTAGATTTTGAAAGATATCTCTAGTTTCCCAGCCCATCAAATCTAAACTTTCTTTATCAAAAAAAACTTTAATAAAGTTATTTTCGTATTCAAAATTAAAGACATAATAAAAAGGATAGGTTTTATCATTTTCTGCCTCATTCATTTTAGAAATTAAAAATTTTTTATCAAGAATAAAATTTAAAGGTGTCTTATCCAGTGGATATCTATAATAATTTGTGATTTTATCTGAGTTAATAACTAAAGATTTACCATTCGAAACTAAGATTTTATTATAAATATCATAATACTCACAAAGAATTTTTTTTGGATATAAAATAATACATTCACCTTTTTCAATATTATTATTATCTATCTTTTGTATAAATTTAAATTCTAAAGAGTTTATTTTTTCTAAATGACTTATAATTTCTTGATTTGTGGAACTATGTGCATTTAAATTGAAAAATAAAAAGAAAAAATAAATTAAATATTTTTTCATTTAAGAACTTCTCTTTTACCAACGTGATTTGCTTGACTTACTTCTCCGTTTGCCTCCATTTGATCAACTATTCTAGCTGCTCTATTGTAACCAATTTGTAATTTTCTTTGTAGAAAAGATGTTGATGCTTTTCTCTCAGATTTAACTATTTCAAGTGCTGTATTGTACAGTTCATCTAAGTTTCCATTATCTTTTGAATCATTATTACCTTCTTTTTCGTCTGCAAAATTTAAAATTTCATCCACATAATCTGGCTCAGCCTGATTTCTTAAGAAGTTATTTATTTTCTCAATTTCTCCTTCCGATACAAACGGTGCATGGATTCTCGTCATTCTGTTAGCTGAGGTCATGTAAAGCATATCTCCTTTACCTAGCAATTGCTCAGCTCCCTGTTCTCCAAGAATTGTTCTACTATCTATTTTAGATGTAACTTGAAATGATATTCTAGTTGGAAAATTAGCTTTTATCGTTCCTGTGATTACGTCAACACTTGGCCTTTGAGTAGCCATTATTATATGTATTCCAGCTGCTCTCGCCATTTGTGAAAGTTTTTGAATATAATTCTCTATATCTTTTCCAGCAACCAGCATTAAATCTGACATTTCATCAACAATTACAACAATATAAGGCATAGAAACCTTATGTTTTTGGTTATATCCGTCAATATTTCTAACCCCAACTTTAGTCATTAATTTGTATCTATTTTCCATTTCTTTAACAACCCAACCTAAAACTGAAGCAGCTCTTTTTGCTTCTGTAATTACTGGACACAGCAAATGTGGGATTCCTTCGTATGTTGATAATTCTAACATTTTAGGATCGATCAATATAAATTTACATTTTTCTGGGGAGTGTTTGTACAAAAGGGATAAAATAATTGTATTAATACAAACTGATTTACCTGAACCAGTTGTACCAGCTATAAGCAAATGAGGCATACTGCTTAAATCACTAGTTATCGGCAATCCAGAAATACTTTTGCCAAGAGCAATCGGAAGTTTTATGTCTTTCTTTTTATAACTAGAGTCAGAAATTATTTCACTTAAGAAAACATTTTCCCGTTGAGGCTTGGGTAATTCAATCCCTATAGTATTGCTTCCAGGAATTGTTGCAATTCTAGCAGACTCTGAACTTGTATTTCTAGCAATATCCTCAGAGAGATTAATTATTTTTGATACTTTAACCCCTGGAGCAGGTTCAAACTCATACAATGTAACAACAGGACCTTGGCTTACCTTTTTAACTTCTCCTTCTACACCAAAATCTAACAAAATTTTTTCCAAACTTTTTTCGTCAATTTTATTTTCTGATAAATTTTCATCTTTTTTTGAAAGATTTTTTAAAAAATCTAATGAAGGTAATTTATATTTAATGACTTTTTTATCTGTCTGTGTTGTATTTTTATCAAATGAAAAATTTTCTTGGACTCTAGTTTCAGTATTAAGATATTCAGTTTCATCTAATAAATTCTCACTATAACTTTCAATAACACTTTTGGAAGGTATTTTTTTAGATTTAGAGAAAATTACAATTACAAACTTTAAATACCTAAGCTTAAAATTAATACTTAGAAGAAACAATAATGATATTAAAATAATTAAAATTACATAACTAATTTGATTATTTAAGTTTATTAAGTTTATAAAAAAAGTCTCTTCAAATAAATTACCTAAAAATCCATTATTTCCATTAATTGTAAGCCAGTGCGATTCTGTATGGAAGACTGTAAAAAATAATGCTCCTGTAATTGAATATAGAATTATAAAAAACAAACTTTCAACAATATGTAAAATTTTTTTATCAATTATTACTGATAGAGATATAAGAAAAAAAGAAATTGGTACTAATAATGAGACTAAACCAACTGATTGAAATAAAATATCAGAGGCATAGCTACCTTTTGCACCTAATAAATTCTTAATTTCTACATTCTCTGGAAAAATGAAGTTAGGGTCCTCTGGTGAGTAGCTTATTAATGACGCTAAGAGCAATATAGATAAACATAGTATAGCCAAGCCTATTAGTTCAGATAATCTTTTAATTAGGAAACTAGCGGTATTATCTACTAAATTTTTAATTTTCATTTTGTTATTAATGATTTGTCACTTTGTATCATTTAATTTTTGTTGATAAAATTAAATAATATTATGAATATTTGTCTATTAGGAAATAATTTAACAAATTTAGTTTTAGCAAACATACTACTAAAGAAAAAGATTAATCTTGACATTATCTCACAAGCTAAACCATCATTATTAACAAATACTGTTAGAACAATTGCTATCTCAAATGAAAACTATAAGTTTTTAAAAGAAAACGTCAAAGGGATCTCTAACATGGGATGGCCTACAGAAAAAATTAAAATTTATTCTGACAAAAATAAATCATCAGAGTTATTTGAGTTCAAAAACAAAAATCAAAAAAATTTTTACTTATTAAAATATAGTGCATTATATAATTTAATGAAAAAAAATAAATTATTGAAATTTATTAAACTTAAAAATTATAATTTAGATATTATAAAGAAAAGGAACTATGATTTAATCATTAACTCAGAACCAAATAATCCAATAACTAAAAAGTATTTTCAAAAAAAAATAGAAAAAAATTACAAATCTTTGGCTCACACAGCTATAATAGATCACAAAAAAGTCGAAAATAAAATTGCTAATCAAATATTTACAAAACAAGGTCCTATAGCATTTCTTCCATTGTCTAATAATCAAACTTCAATAGTATTCTCAAATAATTCAACAAAACTAATTGATAAATTCAGTTTTCTTCAAATCATTAATAAATATAATCATACATATAAGATCACTAAAATTAGTGAAGTTGAGACTGTTGGCATTAAGTTCTTGGTACTTCGACACTATATTTTTAAAAATATTCTTTCCTTTGGAGATTTGATACATAAAGTCCACCCTTTGGCGGGACAAGGCTTTAATATGACGATTAGAGATATTAAATCTCTATCAAATATTTTAGATGAAAATATTAAATTAGGTATTTATGATGGAGAAATAATTGCTCAAAAATTTCAAAAAAAAAATAAACATCTAAATTTTATCTATGGATTAGGAATAGATACAATAAATACTTTTTTCAACCTTGATAGTAAGCTTAAGAATAATTTGTCAGAACCCATATTTAAAATTTTAAGAGGTAATAAACTTATAAATAAATATGCAACTTTTTTTTCTAATTAAATCTTATTATTGTAAAGTTTTATTATTAAAATTGTCTAGAATGTAAGTATTTAGAATTTCTTCTAACTTCTCTTTTCTTATATTTAAATCTTTACTTTCTAGTAAAACTTGTTTCTCTTCTAATGAAAATGGTGATGCCATTGATAAAGTATTGATGGTTTGGTCCAAACTTTGCTTTTCAATTTCTTTCCAATTAATTTCGTATCCTTGCTTTTTAAATAGACCTTTGAGATTTTTAAATATTAACTTTAAATCTGAGAATTTTATTTCATTTTTTTTTTCAATTAAATCTCCAAAAAAATCCTCATATTTAACCTCACATTCTCTGTATAAGTTGTCACTTTTAACCTCATCAGTAATTTTAAATCTGCATATTCCGTTTAAAATTATTAAATATCTTCCATCATCTGTCTCATTAAAACTAGTAATTTTACCTGCACAACCAACACTATGTAAATCAGGTTTTTTCAGTTCGCCTGTTTTTTTAGGCTGTATCATGCCTATAATTCTATTACTTTTCATACTTTGGTCCACCATTTGTATATATCTTGGTTCAAAAATATTTAATGGAACAGTCGTTCTTGGAAAAATTATAAAGTTAGATAAAGGAAAAACTGGTAATATATTTGGAAGATCTTCTTTTTTCATTATATTTAAAATATAACACATAATTAATGAATTCAAATAATTTTGAAAATAAAAAATTAAAAATTTTAGATCTTTATAAAAAACAAAAATTTGCTGAAGTGATTAAAATTGGCTCAGATTTACACAATAGTAATCCTAATGACCATCAAGTAACATATATTTTGGGTTTAGCTTATGTTAGTCTTAAAAATTTTATAAAAGCTGAAAAATATTTTGGATTGTTAATACCTTTAACAAAATCATATGAATTATATTATATTTTTGGAAATATTCAAAAAAAACTAAAAAAATATAAAAGTGCAATTACCTCATTTGAAAATGCAATTGAGTTAAAACCAGATTTTTCAGAAGCATATAATAGCTTGGGAAATGCAAAAAAATTATTGAATTTTAAAGATGAGGCGGAGCAATGTTACAGAAAAGCAATAAGTTTAAAAGAAGACAATATTGAAGCTTATCTTAACTTATCAAATATTTTAAAAGAAAGTAATAAGTACCAAGATTTAATTTTGATTTATCAAAAAATATTAAAATTAGATGAAAACAATGTTAAAACTATTTATAATCTAGGTTCTGCTTATCTTTTCTTAGGAGAAATTTCAAAAGCACGTGAATATTTTAAAAAAGCAATTAGTATCAATCAGAAACATTTACCAAGTTATAGAAATTATATTTCTGTAACAAAAATAGATGAGAAAAATGATGTTTTCAAAAAATTGGTAGATTTTAATTTTGACGAATTAAATGTGGATGATAAAATTTTGTCTTTTAATGCATTAAGCAAAAGTTATTTCGACTTAAATAATATTGACCTAGGATTTAATTATCTAAATAAGTCAAATTTATTAAAAAAAGAAAAGTCAAAATTTTCTATGAAAGATGAGGAAAAAAAATTTATGGATATAAAATTATTTTTTAAAAACTTTGATAAATCAGATTTGAAATTTGATAATAATTTAAATAAAAGACCAATCTTTATAGTTGGTATGCCTAGATCAGGAACAACTTTAATTGAGCAAATACTATCGTCTCATTCTAAAATTCATGGTGCTGGGGAACTAAATTATTTACAAAAAATTATAGATAAATTAGGTCTAGAAAAACCAACTAATTTTAAGGATTATTTTTCTCAAATTAGAGAATTTTATAATGAAAGTATTAGTAAAATTTCAAAGAAAAACTTTATCATTGATAAAATGCCTGCAAATTTTAGATGGATAGGATTTATTTTTAAATCATTACCTGAAGCTAAAATTATTCATATAGATAGAAACCCAATGGCAGTCTGTTGGTCAAATTATAAAACCTTTTTTGTAGATAGTGGAATGGACTTTAATTTGTCCCAAAAGGATGTAGCTTATTACTATTCGATTTATGCTGATTTAATGAAATTTTGGAAACAAAATTTTCAAGAACGGATTTTAGACGTAAACTATGAAAATTTCGTGCAAGACTATGAAGAAAACACCAAAAAAATACTTTCTTATCTAGACTTAAATTGGGAAAACACAATTAGAAATTACGATAAGAACGACAGAGTTGTCACAACTGCATCTTATAACCAAGTAAGAAGAGGAATAAAAAAAAATACTTCTGAAGAATGGAAGAAGCACAAGGACCATTTAAAAATTATGCAAGAAACTCTCAAAAGTAAGCAAATTGATTTTTAAATTATATTTAAATTACCACTTGCTAAATTTTTAAAAAGTTACTACTTCCAATATTTATAGAATAGACAGGCATAGCTCAGTGGTAAAGTGTCTCGTTTTCAACGAGGTAGTCCACGTTCCTTTGCAATACTAATCAATAACTTTTCTTAATTCAGATTGATTTGCGATTTTTTGATTTAAAAATGTTTTACTAATTTCATTATCATAAATAAGTTTATAACTAGAATCCCCAATTATTTTTGCATAATTAATCCAATTTTTTATAACTAAAACATCAGAAAGATTAACTTTTCCTGTTGTTTTACTATATTTTTTTATATCTCTATTTTCTCGTTTTGGAATTTTATTATCAAAGATATTTTCAATCTTTGACCAATTCTTTTTATATTTCATTTCTTGTTCTTTGTTAAAATTAATTTTTTTATAATCTGGGTATTTCTCATAATATTCTGAACAACCATGTTTCAATTCGATCTTTTTTTTAAAAATTCCTATTTTTTTTATTTCATTTTCTAAAATTTGCTTAATTTTTTGTGCTTCCAAAGAGCTATTACAATATATGTATCCCTTATAATTACCTTGAATTTTTGACCTTATTTCCACCATACATTTTCTTACATTATTATTTTCTAAATAAATTTCATTAAATAGAAAAGAAAGTTTAATCAGGTCTATTACGTTATACATTATTACTTGAACTTTGTAGCAGTCAAAACAAAATTTTGGAATAATTTCATGCTCTTCAAAAATTTTTAAATGTCTTTTGCAATTTAAATTTTTAGCATTTTTTTTTACAATCTGGGTATCCAAATGAAATAGGTCATTTTCTTTATTGAGAATTTTATCAACTCTGTCTAAAAATTTTTTAATATTAGTTTGCTCATAGATTTGATTACTTTTAAATTTATGAGCTAATTTTATAATTTCCTCATTTGTTTTTAAAATATTATTATTTAAATTATTTTGTGGAGTTATAAAATTTAGTACACTAATCAAGTATATTTTACATCTAATGTTACTAGGATTTAATTTAAGATTTTTTACGAAATTTTCAATAGCAGACTCAAACATACCAATTTCATTGTAAGAAATTGCTAAATTTTCATACGCTAATCCATAATATTCATTTTCTTTAATTGCTTTTTTATAAAAAATAATTGACTCGTTTATTTTCCCCATTTGAAATTTAGCTACTCCCATATTACATAAAATTTCATATTTTAATTCCAATTTTGGTAATAATTTAAAACAAGTATCTAAATATAACTTCCACTCTTTTTTTTTAAAATAAATTAAGGAATATATTTTAAGGTTTTGAATTTGATTAACATTTCCCTTTTTTACTTTTCCCAACAATTCTAATGCCTTATTTAATTTGTTATCTTTATAATTTTGTATAATTTTACTTAGTTCAATATCATTCATAATAAGTAAACTATAAAGTATCATAAAATTAATAAAACTAAACTTGCACTGGGATTATTATGACTGAAATGTTAACTATAATTCTTTTTGCTACTTGCTAAATTTTTAAAAAGCTAATACTTTCAATACTTATAGAATAGGCGGGCATAGCTCAGTGGTAGAGCGTCTCGTTGCCAACGAGAAGGTCGTGGGTTCGAGTCCCATTGCCCGCTCCATTTGTATTCATATTATGATTATTTGGATTGCTTCATATCCTAAAAGTGGAAATACCTATATAAGGTCATTCATTGCCTCTTATTACTTTTCAAAAAAAGGAAAATTCAATTTTGATTTACTTTTAAATATTCTTCAATTTCCCTCTATCAAATTTTCAAAAAAGAATATTCACTCTGAAAAAGATGCAAGTGATCATTGGATTTATAATCAAAATGAATTTTTCTCTGGAGATAAAATAAATTTTTTAAAAACACATAATTCACTTGAACCGTTCAATGGTAATCAATTTACATCCAGCAATCAAACTTTAGGAGCAATCTATATTGTTAGAGATCCTAGAAACTTAATTACCTCTTTAATGCATCACTATTCTTTAAATTATGATGAAGCCTACTCTAAGCTTACAAACAAAGATGCTTCTCTTTTAGAAAAATCTCAAGATAATGATCATAGTAATTTCACTTTCCTAGGGTCATGGTCAAATCACTTCTCTTCTTGGAAAAATTCGAAAGATTTTAAAACGTTATTTATTAAATATGAGGACTTAGAAGATAACAAATATGATACATTTAAGAAAATTTTAAAATTTATTAATGAATTGAAAAAAGATGAATCTTCTATTAATGAAAAAAAATTTCTAAATTCTATTAATTCTACAAATTTTTCTAACTTAAAGAACAAAGAAGAAAATGAAGGATTTGAGGAAAGTGTGTATTCAAAATCAGGACAAAAAAAACGATTTTTTAATTTAGGTTTCAACAATAGATGGCAAAAAATTTTACCAAAAAATATATTAAAAAAGTTAAATAAATCTTTTCAAAATGAGATAAATGATTTAGGATATGAAATCTATGACTGATTTAGCAGAGAAAAAATGTATACCTTGCGAAGGTGGAATTCCAAGTTTTAATCTTGAAGAAATTCACAAATATCTCAAAAAAGTTGATGGTTGGAATGTGGAAAGCATGGATAAAAAAGATTATTATATCACTAAAGACTTTAAATTTAATAATTTTTTAGAAAGTCAGTCTTTTGTAAATAAAGTTGGAGAAATTGCTGAGCAAGAGGGCCACCATCCTGACATATGGTTTGGTTGGGGATATGCAAAAATTAAAATACAAACGCATGCTATTAATGGGCTGCATGAAAGTGATTTTGTTCTTGCTGCAAAAATTGATAAAATTAACTGAATCTTAATGTTTAAAATGTCTGGTTTTTGAAAAAACCAAGATCACGCCTAGTTTATCGGCAAATTTAATAATTTCTTTGTCACGAATAGATCCTGAAGGTTGTATTATTGCGCTTACTCCATTTTGAACTAAAGTTTCAATTCCATCTATAAAAGGGAAAAATGCATCTGATGCCCCTATGATTAGGTCGTTTTCGTTAATTTTTTGGAATTTATTCATTTTGTCTATTGCTATTTTGCAACTATCTAATCTACTTGGTTGACCTGATCCAATTCCAATTGTCGAATTATTTCTAGTCAAAACAATTGCATTAGATTTTACATTTCTACATACGTTGAAAGCAAATAACAGCTCATCAAAAACTTTTTTTGATGGTTTTATCTTAGACACAATTTTAAAATTATTTTTTTTAAAAACATAATTATCAGCACTTTGAATTAAATAAGAGTCAAAGTAACTATTTATATTTGTTGAGTTTTGTGCTCTTAATTTAGATGCATCAATTAATCTTAAATTTTTCTTTTTTTTTAGAATTTTTAGTGATTCCTGATCAAAACCAATCCCAATAATTACCTCTAAAAATATTTTGTTTAATTCAAGAGCTATTTTTTTAGTTACTTTAAAATTACATAAAACAATTCCTCCAAATGCACTAATAGGATCGCATGCTAGAGCTTCTTTATAACTCATAATTTTGTTATTATTAACTGACACACCACATGGATTAGCATGTTTTATAATTACAGTTCCTGTATTTTTTGGAAGTGTTTTTGAAATATTTATAGCTGCGTATATATCATTATAATTATTATAACTTAATTTTTTTCCACTCAATTTGGATATGTCTAAATTATCTTTTTTGCTATAAATAGCTGATGTTTGATGAGGGTTTTCACCATATCGTAATATTTCAACCAAATTTCCATGAAATATTTTTCTTTGAGGAAAATAATCTTTATTTTCAATATTTAAATATTCTGAAATTATAGTGTCATAGTATGCCGTTAAATTGAATGCTTCTTGAGATAGTTTTTTTCTGAACTCTAAACTTGTGTTTCCTTTGTTCTTTTCTAAATTTAAAATAAATTCTTTATATTGATTAGGAGAAGTTAGAACAGTTGTATATTTATAATTTTTAGCTGCTGCTCTCACAAGACTTGGACCCCCAATATCTATATTTTCAATTAGTTTATTTCGATTTTTTGTATTTTTTAACGTGTCTTCAAATGGATAAAAATTAACTATAACTAAATCTATTTCGTCAAAATTATTCTTTTCAAGCTCTTGTTTATGTTTTTTGTTTTCTCTCATGCTTAAAATACCAGCATATATCTTTGGATGAAGTGTTTTTACTCTTCCATCCAAAATCTCATCATTATTTGTATATTTTGATACTTCAGTACATTTAAAGCCTAATTTCTTAATTTCTTTAAATGTACCCCCTGAGCTAATTATATTAACCTTATATTTTTTAAGAGTATTTAAAATTAAGTCAATTTCTGATTTATCCGAAAGAGATATAATTGCTTTTTTTATTTTTTTAATCATATTTTACTGATTTGCCATTCAATTAACTGTTCATTATTTTGAGTAATGCCCGAGATAAAAATATTTTGGTTTTCTATATAACTATTTTTATTACCGAAATATAATCCAGTTTCAACCCCTATCAATCCATCATTAGAATAGAATCTCCATCCAGAATTATCCAACTCGATTAAAACAGATTTATTGTCTTGAAGTTTCGTTACTTTAATATTTGGTAAAAGATGAAACCTTATTTCAAAGTTTATAGTTTTAAAATTCTTTTTTTTAATAAGGTTTTCTTTTCCAAAAAGTATATTTTTAACAGAATCAAATTCTAATTTTCTTTGATGAATTATTCCATATCTTGATAAATATCCATCATGAGAACATTTAATACTCCAATAATTTTTCTTATAAATTACTTTATTATCAAATGTTTTGAATCCTTTGCTAATTAAATTCAGACCTCTACCATTTTTTTTGAAATTACATGCAGAGGAGCTATCTAAAATTAATGTAGAGTGAGTTGCTGTTGTTTTAGATATTGAATTAAGTTGATGGTTATGATCTTGAAAATAACCAGAATTTGTAATTAGTTTTTTGTCTTTAAAAAAAAATTCAAATGACAAAGGTCCGCTTTGATAATTTTCAGAATAATTTTTTGATGGATTGTTTCCTGTATCCATTGCAAGAATTGCATTTTTATTTTTTAAGATTGTATACCCAGAAACTTCGAATTGATCACTCATAAATTTATATCTAAAAAGAGATAGGTATTTATCAAAGTCTTTATTATTTGAATTATTATTTCCGTTAAACAATAAACTCTGCCCTATTGATCCCCAAATAAAATTATAGGATTTACCAAGAAAATGAATTATTTCATCTAAGTATTCTGGAATATCATTTAAAGAATCTTTTAAAAGCTCTCTGATCAAAATAAAATATTTTAAATAAAAAACCATCTGTCTTATATTTCTTGATTTTGGAAAGTAGTTATTATCAAAAGAACTATTAATAATTTTTTTAAGCAAATCTAATCCATACTTCAAAAACTTGTTATTTTTGTATGCTATGCCAGCAAGGGTTATTGCCGTACAACCGATCATTTTATCGTTTAAATCAGAAGATCTGTTTATTTCATTTATTAGATGATTTATTTGCTTACTGATTATTTCGTTGAAAATATTTTTATAGTTGTTTCCAGATTTATCATAGGTTATTTTTGAATTTGAAATCCAAGCTATTACTCTTTTAGAAAGAATGTCTATTTCCCAACTCTTAGCTTCATAATTTTGATTTTTTTTAATCCAATTCTCAACAATTGACTGAGTAACTTCATTAGAAGATTTAAGATCTATTGAAAATAGCCAGTAAAAACTATGAAGTTTTTTAAAATTATTGTAACTTAAATTTTTATTTTCCCATATAGATTGAATTTTAAAATCCTCAATTTTAATTTTTGTTTTATCGTATTTTATTAATGAGCTAAGTATATTAAGGTTTGGTTGATAAGCTAAAACATTCTCATCAACTTTTGAAATTTTTCTATTATAAATAGATGAATTAAGATAAATTTTTCGTATTTGGATTTTAAAAATATAATAAAATTCATTGATATAATTAAAAGAACTTTTTAAAAACATTTTACATTGATTTTAGTTTTTCAATATTGGTTTTAACATTACCATTGTTTTCTTTGAAGACCGTTGTTCCAGATACTAGAATATCAGCCCCAGCTTCTAAAACTAATTTTGAATTACTAAAATTAATTCCTCCATCAACTTCAATATCAAAGTGATACTGGTTTTTATCTTTTATTTTTTTTAATTTTCTTATTTTATCCAAAACTTCAGGCATAAATTTTTGCCCACCAAAACCAGGATTAACACTCATTACTAGAATTAAATCAATATTTCCTATCTCTTCAATTAAAGTTTTTATTTCAGTTTTTGGGTTTAGAGATACACCAACTTTTTTACCAAATTTTTTTATCAAATTTATTGAGTCTTTTAAGTTTTCAGTAGCCTCAGGATGAATAGTTATTATATCAGCACCAGCATCTGCATAACTTTCTATAAATTCGTGTACTGGAGAAATCATTAAGTGTACATCAAATGGAAGTTTGGTATATTTTCTTAGGTTTTTTATAACGGGAGGTCCTATTGTTAAATTTGGAACAAAGTGGCCGTCCATCACGTCGACATGAATTAAGTCAGCTCCACCTTCTTCTAGCTTCTTAATTTCACTACCAAGCTGGCTGAAGTCAGCAGATAATATAGATGGAGAAATTTGAATTTTTTTCATTTGATACTAAAAATATTAGTATCAATTTTTTGTTCTATTTGAATTAGTTTTTACTGAATATTCTATATATTTCCCTAGCAATTTCACTCTCAAGAGGGAATGAAAGCATACCCATAACTGAATAACCAAGTAAATAAGGCATTAAATAGAAACGACCCATGTAAAAGAACCAAGCCACATAAAGTGGCACTAAAGGTCCTATAATAAAGTTTGGGGTAATTGGTTTAAATATTTTTATAAGTGGGTTTGTTAATTTCACAAATACTTTCATAAAGAAAAATTGTGAATCTTCTTTCTGAAATATATTCATCGCAACTCGTCCAATTAGAGTCCACATTATAACTCCAAGGATATAATCAATTATATAAACTAAGGGGTGAAAGTTTGCTGACATTTTAGATCTTATCTAGGGGCGAAATTTTCGCCCCTAAAATAATATATTTTAATTAATGTTGTTTCCCAAGTATGGTTTTACCACTTGGTACACGTACATCATCAACCATCTTCTGAGTAGCTGCGTCCGGTGCTGCAGTTATTAAGCTGACAACAATCATCGAAACTAAACTTACAGCTGCTCCAACTATTCCAAAAGTTAGTTGAGTTATGCCTAAGAAACCAGATCCACCACTTCGTACCCAAATTAGATACGCAGTTCCTGAGATCAGTCCTAATAGCATTCCCGCAACAGCTCCTGGAGCATTAGCTCTCTTCCACCATACACCAAGTACAAGTGGGAAGAATAGTCCAGACATCGCAAAGTCAAAAGCCCAAATTACCGAACCTAGAATACCTTGTATCTCTAGTGCAGCAATCGTAGCTCCTGCAAAACCAATTAATACAAGTAATACCCTTGCAACAACTAATCTTTTTGCAGTTTCAGCTTTTGGATTAATGATCTTGTAGTAAACATCATGTGATAACGCATTTGAAATAGCTAAAACTAATCCATCCGCAGTTGACATGGCAGCAGCCATACCCCCAGCAGCAACTAGTCCAGATATTACATAAGGTAATCCCGCAATTTCAGGTGTTGCTAATACAACAGCACTACCTTTCATAAAGAACTCATTAAGTTCTAGAGTTCCATTGCCATTAAAGTCACTTACAAACATCAACTTCGCTTGGTTCCAGTTTTGATACCAGTCAAGAGCTTGAACTTCAGTTATCGATTTACCGATAATTCCAGTAGCTAGATTAGGATCCATCAAAGAAATTTTGGATAGAGTAGCTAACATTGGAGCTGAAGAGTAAAGTAGGAATATAAAGAATAATGACCAACCTACTGATCTTCTAGCTGTTCTTACACTTGGAGTAGTAAAGTATCTCATCATAACATGAGGTAGTGAAGCTGTTCCAGCCATCATACATACTGCTAGTGAAATAAATGCCCAAGGCGTTGCATTAACTGAAGAGTGTGGTTTAGTAATTCCCGCCAATCCTTTTGGAACTGTAGCTAAATCTGCAGCTGAGTTTTTAACAAATCCAAATTGACCTTCAAGTTCTGCAATTCTTGCTACTTCGTCAGCTAACATGAAGTGTGGGAAGAAACCTGCACCAATATTGTTACTTATCCAGAATACTGGGAGTAAATAAGCAATAATTAGTACAATGTATTGAGCAACTTGTGTCCAAGTTACTGCTCTCATTCCACCAAGCATTGAGCACATCAGAATACTAGCTAGTCCAACGTAAACTGCAATTTCAAATGGAATATCTAAAGCAACAGAAGCAATTGTTCCTGTTGCGTTAATTTGAGCAGTCACATAAGTGAATGATGCAACGGTTAAGACTATAACAGCACTAAATCTTGCTAAGTTACCACCATAACGAGTTCCTATAAAATCTGGAACAGTGTAACATCCAAATTTTCTAAGATATGGTGCTAACAAAGATGCAACTAGTACATATCCACCAGTCCATCCAACAAGCAGTGCCATATAACCATAGCCTTTAAAGTAAATACCACCTGCCATGGCTACAAAAGATGCACCAGACATCCAGTCTGCTGCAGTTGCCATTCCATTAAATACGGTAGGTACCTGCCTTCCAGCTACGTAATAAGCGTCTGTTTGAAGTGTTCTTGATAACCAACCAATTAAAGCATAAATCAAAACTGTAAAAGCAACAAAAAAGATACCAATCATTTTTGCTGTCATTCCAGCTTGTTCAGCTATTGCCATTATGATGATAAATACTAGAAAACCTCCAGTATATATCCCATAGACCTTAGGTAGATTATCTATAAATTTACCTTTTATCATTGTTCGCCCTCTCTTTCAGTAAATCCGAACTCATCATCTATTTTCTCTTGTCGACCGGCAAACCAGAAAATTAGAATGACGAATATTGCAAGCGATCCCTGACATGTAAACCAATACGTTAAAGGATATCCAAATGGTCTAATGCTTGATTCTTGCATTTCGGCTCCGAAAAGAAAGATGCCAATTGAGAAAACAAACCAAATTGCTAATGTAATAAAGAGCAAGTTCCTGGTTTTTTCCCAGTGTTGTTCTTGTTTCGACATTTTTTCTCTCTCCTATAGGTTAAATAAAGAACCATACCGATAATCAAATTTATTTAAACCCCTAAAAACACTCGATATTGTGTCATTTTTACATTATACATCAACATATTAGTTAGATAAATGGCCCTTAAATACAGATTCAACTTAAAAGATATAAAACTTGAAGATTTCAAAGTTTATTTAGTTGCAATGTTTAAAGGCATTTTGCCAAAGAAAAAAATAAAGAATGTTGATGATTTGAAAGAATTTATTCAGCAAAAATCAGCATGGGTATCACAAGTTACTTTATATAATTATTTGAAAACAAGAATGGGCACTAAATGGGTTCTCCATTTTGATGATGAAAAATTTTTAAAATCAATTAACACTGCTAAATGGAATATATATGCAATTTCACTTCAAGATTTATCTTTTTATACTGTTTCGTATTTAAATGTTTTTTATAATTTCCGAGAAACTAATAAAGCCTCTGAAATTTATAATAATATTTTGGACAAAGAATTAGAGAATGGCATGCCTAAGGAAATTGTTGATCAAGCGAGAGTTAGTTTTCAGAAAAGATTTGATCAAATTAAATGGAATGACTATTATAAATCTTGGCCATTTAATGAAAGTGCTCTTGCATTATATAATTGGGCTCCAGTAGCTACTGAACTAAAATCTATTGATAGAAAAATAGTCCTTAATTCTATGATTTTGAAATGGGATAATATTAAAGAAGAGTTTTCTAAACTAATAAAGATCTAGATATTTTTTCTATTATCGACCAAGCTTTCAACAACCGAAGGATCCGCTAAAGTTGTTGTATCTCCTAATTGACCATGCTCATTAGCAGCGATTTTTCTCAGAATTCTTCTCATTATTTTACCTGATCTTGTCTTTGGAAGTCCTGGAGCAAATTGAATTAGGTCCGGAGTTGCTATTGGACCAATTTGTTTCCTAACCCAAAGCTTTAAATCTCTCTCTAAATCAAGAGTACTTTTTTCTCCAGCATTTAAAGTTACATAACAGTAAAGCCCGTTTCCTTTTATATCATGAGGATAACCAACCACTGCTGCTTCAGCCACTTTTGGATGAGCTACAAACGCACTTTCAATTTCTGCAGTACCTAAATTATGACCAGAAACTATAATTACATCATCTACTCTTCCTGTAATCCAATAGTATCCATCCTTATCTCTTCTGCAGCCATCACCTGTAAAATATTTCCCATCAAATTGTGAAAAATAAGTATCTATAAATCTTTGATGGTCACCATAGACACTTCTCATTTGTCCAGGCCACGATTGTGAAATACAAAGTCTACCTTGTGCTTCTCCATTTAAAACCTTGCCATCTTTATCTAGGATCTCTGGTTTAATTCCGTAAAATGGTTTGGTTGCGGAACCAGGTTTTAAATCTATCGCTCCAGTTTGAGGACTAATCAAAATCCCACCTGTTTCTGTTTGCCACCATGTATCAACGATTGGACATCTACTATCGCCAACAGTTTTGTAGTACCATTCCCAAGCTTCAGGATTAATTGGTTCACCAACAGTACCTAAAAGTTTTAAAGTTTTTCTAGATGTTTTCTTTACAGGTTTATCACCTTCCCTCATTAAAGCTCTGATTGCCGTTGGAGCTGTATAAAAAATATTAACTTTATATTTATCAACTATTTGCCACCATCTAGATGTATCAGGATAATTAGGTATTCCTTCAAACATGATTGTAGTTGCGCCGTTAGCAAGTGGACCATAAATAATATAACTATGTCCTGTAACCCAGCCTATATCAGCCGTGCACCAGTAAATATCTTTAGGTTTATAATTAAAAATATATTGGTGAGTCATTGATGCATAAACCATATATCCACCAGTTGTATGTAGAACACCTTTTGGTTTCCCAGTTGAACCAGATGTGTAAAGAATGAATAATGGATCTTCAGCATTCATTTCCTCAGGCTCACATTTTGCTGAAACTTTACTAATCATTTTGTGATACCAAACATCACGATCATTGTACCAATCAATTTTTTTCGTACCTGTTCTCTTTACAACGATACATTTCTTTACGTTTGGGCAGCTTTGTAAAGCTTCATCTGTAATAGATTTTAAAGGGATTGTTTTGCCACCTCTTACTCCTTCATCTGCAGTGATTACATAATCAGATTCGCAATCATTAATTCTGCCTGAAATACTATCTGGTGAAAAACCTCCAAATATTATGGAGTGAACCGCACCTATTCTTGCACACGCAAGCATTGTGTAGGCAAGTTCTGGTATCATAGTAAGGTAAATAGTTACTCTGTCACCCCTTTGAACTCCCAGATTTTTTAATCCATTTGCTGCTTTTGAAACTTCTTTATGAAGTTCTTTATATGTAATTTTTTTTTGAACCTTAGGATCATCTCCTACCCATATAATTGCAGTCTTATTAGCATTTTTTTTAAGATGTCTATCAATGCAATTCGCTGAGGCATTTAAAGTACCATCATAGAACCATTTGATATGAACATCATCTTTACTATATTTAACGTCTTTAATTTTTTTATAAGGCTTAATCCAATTAATTCTTTTTCCTTCTTTTTTCCAAAATCCATCATTGTCTTTAATCGACTCGTTATATTTCTTTATATATTGAGATTTATTAACGGTAGCTTTACTTATCCATTCTTTCTTTGTTTTATAAACTGTCTCTTTGGGTTTTTTAGAGATAACTTTTTTTTTAACTTTTTTTTTCATAGGCATGAATTTTTTTTTAATTAATTCTACCCATCTTCAAAATTATTTTCCAGCTTTTAGTATCAATAGGCATGACAGATAGTCTACTTTGTCTAATTAGATATAAGTTCTCTAAAGCCTTAGTTTTTTTGATGTTTTCAAGTGTTACAGGATTTTGAAGTTTATTTTTAAATCTAACTTTAACTGCAACAAACCTTTTTTCCTTATCCGTTGGATCAATGAATGCCGTTTTAATAACTTCGACTATACCAACTATCTCTTTTCCAATATTAGAATGATAAAAAAAACAAAGATCTCCTTTTTCCATTTTTTTTAAATTACTTGCTGCTTGATAATTTCTTACACCATCCCAGTCAGTTCCTTTTTCTCCAGCTTTGATTTGTTGATCAATTGACCATACATCTGGCTCAGATTTCATTAACCAATATTGCATTTAATTTTTTTTCTTTTTCTTTTCTTTTTTAAGTTTTCTTTTTTCCTTTATAGAAAGTTTAGCTTGTTTCATTACGCTAGCATCTTTAAATGACTTACCACTATATCTTTTCGACATTTATAATCTAACTCCTGCTCCTTTTAAAAACTTTGCTTTTTCGTCAAGTGGTAGTCTTGGACTTGCAGGAAGATCCAAATTATCAAATTTTTTGATTTTATACTTTTCAAGACCAACTAGAGCAATCATAGCTGCATTATCCCCACATAATTTTGGTTCAGGAAAAATTGGTCTAAAATCATTCTTATTACATACTTTTATTAATTTTTTTCTAATACCCTTGTTGGCAGCAACACCTCCAGCGATTACAAAAGTTTTACTTTTCTTTTTATTGGTCTTTTTGAACTCATCAAATGCAATTTGTGTTTTTACTTCTAAAATTTCTTCAATTGTTTTTTGAAAAGATGCTGCAAGATCATATTTTTCTTGTTTAGATTTTATAGTGCTTGAAATCCTTAAAATTGCAGTTTTAAGACCTGCAAATGATAAATTACATCCCCCTTTATTTATAATTGGTTTAGGAAGTTTAAATTTATTTGCATCTCCCTGCTTTGCAAAACCTTCTAACTTCGGTCCTCCTGGAAATTCAATACCTAATAGTTTTGCAGTTTTGTCAAATGCTTCTCCTAGAGCATCATCAATTGTTGTTCCTAATCTTTTATATTTTCCAAGTCCATTCACACTAAGATATTGCGTATGTCCTCCTGAAATTAATAACAACAAATATGGAAAATCTAAGCTTGTATTAAGTTTTGGACTTAAGGCATGCCCTTCAAGATGGTTTACACCAATAAAAGGTATATTTAGGCTTGCAGATAATGCTTTGCCAAAATTTAAACCAACAGTAAGGCAAACAATTAAGCCTGGACCAGATGTTGAAGCAATTGCAGAAACATCATTTAAATTCACACCACTTTCATTAATTGCTTTTTTTGCAATTAAATCAATTTTTTCTACATGAGATCGTGCTGCAAGCTCAGGAACCACACCTCCAAATTCTTTATGAATGTCAAATTGACTTGAAACTACGTTTGATAATATTTTTACCTTACCGTTTTTATCTTCCTTTATGATTGATACCGCAGTTTCATCGCAACTTGTCTCAATTCCTAGTATTATTTTTTTTTCATTCATAAATATTTATAATTAATACAATTAAACTATAAGAATGTAATAAAAATAAGAATTATGAAAAGAGATAAATTTATTATTGGTACTAGAGGAAGTCAGTTAGCTCAAATTTATACCAAAAAAGTGACAAACCATCTTAAAAAAGTTTCATCGACTCAAATAGAAACAAAAAAAATAGTCACAAGTGGAGATGAAAACCAAAAGGATAGGTTATCAAATATTGGAGGAAAAGGATTATTTTCAAAAAAAATTGAAATAGAATTAATTAATAATAATATTGATATTGCTGTTCATGCTTTAAAAGATATGCCATCGATTGAAACAACGGGGCTAACAACAAATTTTTATCTAAAAAGAAATTCGCCCAATGAAATTTTTATTAGTAAAGACGACATAAATTTCCATGACCTTAAACCTAATTCAATAATTGGTACTTCTTCTTACAGAAGGGAATACCAATTAAAAAGTATTAGATCAGATTTGAATTATAAATTAATAAGAGGAAATGTGGATACTAGGATAAAGAAATTAGAGAATGGAGATTACGATGCAATTTTACTTTCTAAAGCTGGCATTGAAGCTTTAGGTTTGACAAATAAAATTACACATGAATTTAATACTGAAGAACTAATACCATGTGCTGGACAAGGTATTATTGCTATACAATGTAGAGAAAACGATCAAGAAATAATTAATATTTTAGAAAAAATTAATGATGATCAGTCAAGAATTATTGCAAATGCTGAGAGAAAAATCCTAAAAATACTCGAGGGTGACTGCGATACAGCTGTTGGTGTGTATGCAAAGATTGATAAAGATTTTGTAAATATAAAAGCTGAACTTTTTTCAGTAGATGGTAAACAAAGATTTTTTGTTGAAGAAAGTGAAAATAAAAAAATGATTAAAGATTTAAGTATTAAGATTGGAGAAAAACTAAAATCAGAGTCAAAGGGATCTTACAAAAGGTAAAATGCATATTTTATTAACAAGACCATTAGAGGATAGTAAAGAATTAATATTAAAATTTAGTTCTTTAGGACATAAAGTTTCTCATTTACCCGTAATAAAAGTTGAAACAATTAAATACGATGAACCTGACTATAGCCAATTTAAGGGAATAATATTTACAAGTTCAAATGCGATTAAGAATTTAGATTTAAATAGAGTTGATAAAAAAATTGAATGTTATTGTGTTGGCTCTGCAACAGAAAAAGTTGCAAAGCTAAACGGTTTTCAAAATATTATCTCTGCAGAAGGAAATGTTAATAATTTAAAAGAATTAATATTACAAAACTATGACCCAAAGAATGGATCACTTCTTTATGTGAGTGGTGAGATAGTTTCTAGTAGGCTAGATAAAGATCTAATTTCTGAAGGTTATTCTTTAAAGAGATTGATTAACTATACGGTTTTATCAACTCAAGAAATAAAAGAGGAATTTAGAGCACAATTAAAAGCTTCAATCCCTGATATAATTTATGTTTACTCAGAAAATAGCGCTAAGAGTTTATTAAATTTACTTAAAAAGTATGATCTTTTAGACAGTTGGATGGATACCAATTTGATGTGTATGGGTGAAAAAGCATCAGCAATTTTAAATGTGATCAAGTGGAAAAAAATTTTTCTATTTAACTCTGGTGAAGAAGAGTTTTTGCTATATAAAATTTAGCCATGAGTGTTTTTGAGAACTTTTCAGGACTTTTTTTGTCTGTATGGCAAAAAGGAATTTTAGGTGTTAACTTTGTAGAGATCTTAATTGGTCTTGGAATATTCTTTGTATTCCTAGTTTTCAGAGGGTTAATAAGTAAATTAGTTATTAAAAAATTAGAATTAATATCACAAAGAACAACCAACAAACTTGATGACACTTTCGTTAAGGCGATGGAGGGGCCAGCTAGATTTCTTCCAATTGTGCTAGGAGTATTTTTTGCAAGCTATTACATGTCTTTTGCAGAGGATACGAGATTATTTTTAGATAATGTAAATAGAACTTTGATAACAATATTGCTCTTTTGGATCATTCATCAAATTATTGAACCAATTTCTTACATACTAAGTGGATTCGATAAGATTTTAACTAGAGAACTAATTGGCTGGATTATCAAATCATTAAAAATTTTAATTTTAATCTTAGGAGCTGCAGCTGTTTTAGAATTATGGGGAATTAAAATTGGTCCAATTATTGCAGGACTTGGTTTATTTGGTGTTGCAGTTGCTTTAGGAGCACAAGATTTATTCAAAAATTTAATATCAGGAATTTTAGTACTTGTTGAAAAAAGATTTAAAATGGGTGATTGGATTGAAGTTGAAGGAATAATCGAGGGTGTAGTTGAAAAAATAGGTTTTAGATCAACTGTTATAAGAAAATTTGATAAGTCTTTAGCAATTATTCCAAATTTTCAGTTTGCAGAAAATGCTGTAATTAATAAAAGTCAAATAACAAATTGGAGAATTAGTTGGACAATAACACTTCAGTATGACTCTACTGTTGAACAATTAAAAACTATACGAAATGAGATAGAAGATTTTATAAATAGTTCAGAAGATTATGATATTAAAGTTGGTGTTTCTGTTAGGGTTGATAAATTTGCTGATAGCTCAATAGATATGTATGTGAGATGTTATACAAAAACAAATAGTTGGAGTGAAATGTTGTTAGTTAAAGAAAGACTGGCAATTAAAATTAAAGAAATTGTTGAGGGTAATAAAGCATCTTTTGCTTTTCCAAGCACCTCTGTATATGTAGAGAAGAAATAAATGATAGCTATTTTTTATTTAGCTTTACAATTATTAAAATTATATTCTTATGTAGTAATCGCTAATGTTGTTATAAGCTGGCTAATAGCTTTTAATGTCTTAAATACTTCAAATAGATTTGTTTATTCAATATTAGAGTTTACTTATAAGCTTACTGATCCAATACTTAATAAAATAAGGGGCTTTTTGCCAAGTCTAGGTGCTTTTGATATATCACCTATCATTCTTCTTTTGTTGATCTGGTTTGTAGAAATGTGTATGAAACTCTACATAGCACCACTTATTTTTTAATAATCATGATTTTAATAGACGGAAAAAAACAATCGGCTGAACTTAGAGAAGAATTAAAAAGAGAAGTAGATGGCCTGAAAGAAAAATATAATAAAGTTCCAGGTCTTACAGTAATCTTAATCGGAGATTTGGCTCCAAGTCAGATTTATGTAAGAAATAAAGAAAAATCAGCAACGCAAGTTGGTTTAAAATCTGAAGTTATTAAATACCCAGATACCGTAGATGAAAAAACAGTCTTAGATAAAATTGAAGAACTTAATGATGATGAAACTGTTTCAGGGATTTTGGTTCAATTGCCGCTACCAAAACATATTAACAAGCAACACGTTATAGAAACTATTTCACCACATAAAGATGTTGATGGTTTACACCCTATGAATGTTGGCAATCTTTCATCTGGATACCAAGGTTCAATTCCTTGTACACCTCTTGGATGTTATTATTTATTAAAAAAAATAGAACCTAACTTAACAGGAAAAAAAGCTGTAATGATTGGGCGATCAAACTTAAATGGTAAAGCGATGGCACAACTATTACTTCAAGAAGATTGCACAGTAACAATTACTCACTCAAAAACTAAAGACCTCCAGCATGAATGTTTAGAGGCAGATGTCATTGTTGCTGCTGTTGGAATTCCTGAACTTATAAAAGGTAATTGGGTGAAAAAAGATGCAATTGTTATTGATGTTGGAATAAACAAAACAGAAAATGGTTTAGTAGGTGATGTTGATTTTGAAGAGGTTTCAAAAGTTGCAAAAGCTTTAACTCCAGTTCCAGGAGGAGTTGGACCAATGACAATTGCTTGTTTGTTAAAAAATACAATTGAGTGTTTCAAAAGAACCTTAAACAACTAAAGATTATTGCCAAAGTTAACAATTTTAATTGTTATATTTTTTATTTATAATTCTTTTACATTATCTATGGAAAAAACACCTTATCATCATTTACCTGACGGTAGTTTTAGAAATCCTGAAGGATCTCCAGAACGAAACTCAAATTTTAAGTGGTCATTTAAAATATTTAATAAGGAAAAGAAAAAGCTTGATATGGCTATTCCCGAAGATCATATTATTGAAAAACAAAAAGTACTTGCAGATTTAGAAAGTCTAAAAAATGACGATTATATTGGCTGGATAGGACATGCAACCTTCTTAATTAAGCTCGGAAACACAACAATAATAACTGATCCAGTATTTTCAAAAAATGCAGGACCCTTAATTTTTGGTCCAAAAAGATTTACCAAAACTGCCTTAAACTTAAATGAACTTCCTAAAACTGATTTATTTCTTCTGACACATAATCATTACGATCACCAAGATATGAGAACAATAAGAAAATTTCCTTTTAAAGATGCAAAGGTTCTACTTCCTTTAAGACTTGGCAAATATTTTACAAGAAACAAATATAAAGATGTGAACGAAATGGATTGGTATGAAGATATTAAGATTAATGAGGATCTAAAAGTAACATTAGTTCCTGCGGTGCATTGGTCAAAAAGAAGTTTGACAGATACTAACAAAACATTGTGGGGAAATTTTTTAATCCAATATAAAAATAAAAAAATACTTTTTGCATGTGATACTGGTGTAGGAAATATTTATAAAGAATTAGGTGAAAAATATGGTCCTATTGACCTAACTTTTATTAATATTGGTGCTTATAATTTTTATCCATTATCTCCAAATAAAGATAAATCTTCTTATCATACTAATCCTGAAGAGGCTCTAAGCATCGCCAGAGATCTAAAAAGCAAAAAAGTTTTAGGGATGCATTGGGGAACTTTCGTTTTATCTTTAGAGCCAATAATGGAACCACCAATTAGATTTAAAGATAATGCAGAAAAATATGGTTTTAAAAAAGAAGATGCAATTATTTTTAAAATTGGTGAATTTCAGTCTTTAAATAGTTTAGGAATTTAACAACAGCCGCAAGTTTTTTTTGGCTTGCTCTTTTCTTCTTTTAATAACTCTGCTTCAGCCTTTGCTATTTCTAACTCTTTTGCACTTTCTTCTAGGCTAATTTTTTCTTGTAAAAGTTTGTTTTCAAAATATGTATAAAGAGATTTAAATCCTAGCTTAGAGGCTTTTTTTTCTTCGTAATTTTTTCTACCTTTTAAATTATCGATTATTTCTAATATTTGTGGGTTTTGCATATCATTTTTATCTCATAAATTAAAAAAATTTCAATTATAATTTATTCAAGGTTTTCAACTATTTTAGGAATATATTTTTTAAAGTTAAAAAAACCTTTGTTACAAAACTTCCATGAATTTTGATCTAATTTTCTATAAAGAAACTCAATATTTTTTTGTGAGTTTTGATTTATGTAATCTAAATTTTCTCCAACAGTTGGATAAAGGCAGTAACAATTTTCCAAGTTTTTAATTTCGTTTATATCAATAATTTCGCAATTAATTGATTTTTCCACTAACCTTTTCTTTTGTTCCTCAATTAAACTAGCCTTAAAATTCATTACATTTTCACTGAGCTTAATATTTCTATTTTCATTTTTATTTTTAACAAGAAGAATTTTTTTGAATTTTTGAATTGCAAAGTCAGTAATTTCAAATGCTAAGTTATTTTCAAAAACTAGCAAGTTTTTCTCTTCAATATTTATCGGATTTTCAAAAGTTTTATGAAGTATAGTATAATTTTTATCACTTATTATTGGGGGTGCATTTTCGTTAAGTTTTGTATTTTCAAATCTATTATTTGTAAATTTTTTAATATTCCACTCACTGGCAAGATAATGTTTTCCTTGAGTTTGAATACCTGCTACCCAACGCCAACCTAAAGTATTTGATGCAGTATCACCATCATACAAATGTTTCATAAAAAATTCTGCACCAAGTTGCCAAGGTAATTCTAGTGTAAATATCCAAATGCTTGCAAACCACATCCTTGTATGGTTATGCAAATAATTAAAGGTCTTTAATTCATTTACCCATTCATTAAAGCATTCAATTTTAGTTTTACCTTTAATTGCATTTAAATAATCTCCATTATCTTTAAATTCCTCTTTTATTATTTTTAAATCTAATAAATAGTCATCCCATACTCCAGATCGAAGTTCCATCCATCCTTTCCAATAAGTTCTCCATAGAACTTCTTGAATAAATTTTTCATTTTTTGAAAAAGAAAATTTATCTAGTGATTTTCTTATCACCTCCTTTTCATTAATCACCCCATGTGTTATGTAAGGTGATAAGCAAGATGTATTAGATCTTTTGTCAGGACCAAAGTCAAAATTTCTTAGTTTTGAATAATCCTCTAAATTTTTTTCAATGAAGATATTGAGATTTTCAATAGCTGTTTGTCTTGTTGGTTTTAAATTCATAATTTTAAATTTTATTTTTAATAATTTAAATTTGAAAAATGTAAAGAGCTCAAAAAAACCCAACTGGAGTCTTTTATCATTGGAAAATAATTTCTTTATTTTATCTTAATTTTTTCTTATGAAAATTAATAAATCTTTCAACGTTTGATTTATTGAAAGTTTTATTTTCCTCAAAAGAGACTTTTTTCATAGAGTAAGCATTACTTGAAGTTTGTCTGGATTGAATTGTAATATTACCTTTATAAAGTTTTAGTTTAATTGATCCATTCACTTTGTTTCTTTTTAGATCGACTATTTTTTGAAGTTTAAATCTTTCCTTAGAATACCAATAACCATTATAAACAAGTTCTGCATACCTTGGCATAACCTTGTCTTTTTTATGCATTGTATCTTTATCAAGAGTTACAGATTCTATTGCCCTGTGTGCCACAAGCAATAATGTTCCTCCTGGAGTTTCATAAACTCCTCTCGATTTTATTCCAATGAATCTATTTTCAACTAAATCTACTCTCCCTATTCCATTTTTACCGGCTAATTCATTGAGTTTATCCAAAACTTTTGCAGGTGATAATTTTTTTCCATTCAAACCAACTGGGTCGCCGTTCTTATAATTAATTGTTATAAAACTTGCTTTATTTGGGGCTTTTTCAGGGGAAGTTGTTCTTTGAAATATAAATTCAGGTGCAGAATTTTTTGGATTTTCTAAAACTTTACCCTCCGTTGAAGTATGGAATAAATTATCATCCACTGAGAATGGTGGCGCTCCCTTTTTATCTTTAGGTATTGGTATTCCATGTTTTTTTGCATAATTAATGAGATCTGTTCTTGATTTTAATTTCCAAATCCTCCAAGGAGCTATTATTTTAATTTTAGGACCAAAGTAATGATAACCTAGTTCAAATCTCACTTGATCATTTCCTTTTCCTGTTGAACCATGTGAGACAGCATAAGCATTAAATTTTTTAGCCACTCTAATTTGATCTTTTGCAATTAGTGGTCTCGCAATTGATGTTCCTAATAAATAAACACCTTCATAGAGAGCATGACCTCTTATCATTGGATAGACATAATCTTTAACAAAAATATTTTTTAGATCTTGGATGATAACTTTTTTTACACCTAATTTTTTTGCATTCTTTGTAATTTTTTTTCTATCCATCTCTTGCCCAACATCAGCTGTATAGGCTATTACTTCAGCATCATAATTTTCTTGAAGCCATTTAAGAATGATAGACGTATCCAAACCACCTGAATAGGCGAGCACAATCCTCTTTTGCTTTTTCATTTAAGTGCAGCTTTTTTTTGCAGCGTTATAAGCTTTTGTAAAACCCATTAAAGAATAGTCATCAGTAGTTTGAGTACCACTTTGTTTATAAGCAGTTATCATTAGTCTAGATGCCTTTTTCATTCTTTTAATTATTTTTTGTTCTGTTTTTCCACTAGAAATCCAAGCAAATTTATTTTGTGGTAAATCAAACTCAAATTTAGACTTGCCTGATGTGGCTAAAATTGCATTTTGTGGATTAAAATCGTAACCAGATGTTATGCTCACCTCATCTGAAATTTTGTCTTCAGGTCTAAATGAAACAAATAATCTAGCTTCTCTATTGCTTGCTTTAGGAGATTGTCTAACTGGAACCGAATAGGCAAAACAGATTTTTCCAGTTTCATTAAAAACTGCAACTGCGTTCCAATCTTTAAATGTACCTAATTTTGTTAAATCTTCAGACTGAGCAAAGGATATTGAAAATACTGATAATATTAGTGTTTTTAAAAATATTCTTTTAATTATGGACATGGATTAGGATATTTTTTTTGTACATTATTTATTTCTTTTATTACTTCACTATCAAGATTCACTTTTACACTTTCTACGTTAGTTTTCAACTGCTCCATAGTTGTTGCTCCAATAATTACACTAGTCATAAAGTCTTGAACTTCACAGAATTTTATCGACATTTGACTCATATCAAGATCAAATTTTTGACTAATTTTGTAATATTCCTCAACAGCCTCTTCCATGTTTGGTTTTCTATACCTTGTCCAAAAATCAAAATCTCTTTCCATCCTTGATCCTTTTGGAAATTGTTTATTTCTATATTTACCTGTTAAATAACCACTGGCTAAAGGTGAATATGATAAACACCCTATATTTTCTCTGATAGATACTTCTGCTAAACCAACTTCATAAGACCTATTTAATAAACTGTATGGATTTTGAATTGACATCATTCTTGGTAAATCTTTATCTCGAGAAAGTTGAAGATAATTCATAACTCCCCATGGGGTTTCATTTGACAAACCAACATACCTAATTTTGCCCTCCTCAATAAATTTTTTTAAGTTTTCAAGAACATCTTCAAATTTATTCCAGTCATTTTCTTTGTGTTCATAGCCCAATCTTCCAAAGTTATTTACGTTTCTTTCAGGCCAATGCAATTGATAAAGATCAATATAATCGGTTTTTAATCTTTTTAGACTTCCATGGAGTGCATCCTCTAAGTTTTTGCCTGTAAAACTATTTTCTCCATTTCTCATATATTTTCTACTAGGACCACCCACTTTGGACGCCAGTATTACGTCTTTTCTTTTTTTTGTTTTTTCAAACCAATTACCAATAATCGTTTCGGTATAACCATATGTTTCAGCTTTTGGTGGAACTGCATAAAGTTCAGCTGTATCCCAAAAATTTACTCCACTATCTAAAGAGTAATCCATTTGTTCAAATGCCTCATTTTGGGTATTTTGTTCACCCCAAGTCATTGTCCCAAGACAAATTGTACTCACATTTAGGTCTGTATTTCCTAGTTTTTTATAATTCATACTAATGTAGTATTTGTTACATTTATTTTGACGACTTGAAAATCTTAAAAAAAAATCTTATATAAATAATATGGAATTCAATAAAGATAATATTTTAAATAAAGCATCAACGACCAAACAAACTATTGTTATGGATGAAGGCTTAAGAGCCTACATGCTTAAAGTTTACAACTATATGGCAACCGGTGTTTTGCTTACTGGAATAATCGCACTTTTATCATTTAAAATGTCTGTAGTGACAGATCCAAATGGAGCAATTGTTGGATTAACAGAATTTGGAAATGCAATTTATTTATCAGGTTTAAAATGGATTGTAATGTTAGCCCCATTAGGAATCGTTTTTTATATGAGTTTTGGAATTAATAAAATGAGTGCTTCAAGAGCTCAAACGACTTTCTGGGTATTTGCTGCATTAATGGGATTATCTCTTTCTTCAATATTACTAGTTTACACAGGTTTAAGTGTAACAAGAGTATTCTTTATTTCTTCAGCAACATTTGGTGCAATGAGTATTTATGGTTATACAACAAAAAGAGATTTAACTAAGATGGGATCTTTTTTGATGATGGGTTTAATAGGAATTATAATTGCATCAGTGGTAAATATATTCCTCAAATCATCAATGATGTATTTTGCAATATCAATAATAGGTGTTTTAGTATTTGTTGGCTTAACGGCATACGATACACAAAAAATTAAAAACATGTATGCTGCCTCTGACAGCGGTGAGTTAATGGGTAAAAAAGCTGTTATGGGAGCACTAACTTTATATTTAGATTTTATAAATTTATTTATAATGCTTTTAAGATTATTCGGTCAAAGAAGATAAAAGCTAAATTTTTTTCCAATCAACTTTATTCAAGAGTATCTTAAGATCGTACGAATTTTTTAGTATTTTACCGTTAGTATCTGTAATTAAATATTTAAGATTTTTGTTTGAAGGCTTAAAATTTTTACAAATTTTATATATAGCTTTTTCAGCAGCATTTTTAAAAACACTAAAACTTACTTGCTTTCCCGAAATAGAAAGACCATAGTCTTTCCAATTGCCCGAGGAAACCATTTTTGCATAAAGATCTAAAATAATTTTTAATTCAGTTCTCTCAAAAAAAAGTTTTTTATCTTCATCTTTATTCGTATTATTTACTACTAATTTTAAATTTCTATTCACTCAGTTTGTATTTGTTTATTAAACCTATTTGAAAAGCTGTAAAAATAAAGGTTATTGGCAACATTCCCCAAACTTTAAAGTTAACCCAAAATTCTTCTGATTGTGTTCTCCAAATTATTTCGTTTAAAATCGCTAATCCAAAAAAGAAGTATGTCCATCTTTTATTTAAAATCTCCCACCCTTCATCACTTAGGGGCATAGATTTTCCAAGTAATTTTTTTAAAACTGGTTCATTTGTAAAGTATTTGCCAAACATTAATGCAAGACCAAACAAAATATTAATTATTGTTGGCTTCATGTAAATAAATATAGGATCATCAAAATAAATTGTTAAACCACCAAACAATGTAATCAATATTCCGCTTATTAATGGTACCTTTGGAACTGTTTTTTCAACAATCCACATAACTAAAACTGCAATTATTGTTGCAACTATAAGTGGAGGTATTGCAACAATTAAATTTTTATCATTGTTATAATAAAAATAAAAAAATATTACTAAAGGCCCTAAATCAGTTACAAATTTTAAAATAGATTTATTCACTGCTACATAATAGCAGAATAATAAAACATTCACATTTTTTTTATTGATTTTTAATTTTAAATATCCATATTTAAAATGTGAGTGTTCAAAAAGGAAAATTTTCTATTGGAGACGTTGTAAAACATAAGCACTTCGACTTTAGAGGTGTAATTTATGATGTTGATTTTGAGTTTAATAATTCTGAGGAATGGTATCAATCTATACCAAAAAACGTAAGACCTAGAAAAGATCAACCATTCTACCATTTGTTAGCTGAAAATGACGAAATCACTTATGAAGCTTACGTTTCTGAGCAAAATTTATTAGTTGATGATTCTGATGAACCAATTAAACACCCTCTAATCAACGAGATATTTTCAGGGAAAAAAGGCTCTGGTTACTTTAAGCCTTCTAATTAATCTAATTTACATTATTTAAACACATTTAGTGCAAACCTTCGTCATAGATTATGTCTAAAATAAATTATATTTTGACCAAGGATGCTTTAATCCCATTTATTTTATCTCCCTCAGTGTTCTTGGTCAGAATAACCCACCAGAAAAATTTTCATAATTTAAATTTGTGTTATAGATAACAGAAAATGTTTAAGTATTTAAAACCAAACAATTTATTAAAAATAATAAATAAAACACAAAAGTTCGTATTTATTATTTTTTTAGTAATTATAAGCATTGGTCTTGTTGAGGCATTAATACTTTCTCCTGAAGACTATAAACAAAGCGACTCAGTGAGAATTATGTATGTCCATGTTCCGGCAGCTTGGATTTCTCTTGGAATTTTTTCATTAATTGCTGTTTTGTCATTTGGTATTTTAGTTTTTAAAAATAAAAATCTTTCTTTAATAACAAAAAGCTTAGCACCATCTGGTTTTGTCTTTAATATCATTGCTTTGGTAACAGGATCCATCTGGGGTAAACCTACTTGGGGAACCTGGTGGGCATGGGATGCAAGAATAACATCAATGTTATTACTTGCTTTTTTCTATTTGATATTTCTTCTAAGTTGGAGGGTAACTGACAATGAGGAAAAAGCTGTAAAGATTAGTTCGTACATAGCGATAATAGGTTTAATAAATGTTCCAATAATCAAATTTTCTGTTGAATGGTGGTCAACATTGCACCAACCTTCTTCAGTAAATATTTTTACAGAAACTTCCATTCATGCTTCTATGTTGTTACCTTTAGGTATAATGACTGCGGCATTTGCACTTTTTTCGCTTTTGATATTTTTGATGAAATATAATACAGAACTGATAAAAATAAAAAATAAAGGATTAGATAGATTATGATTAACGAAGTTTTATACATGAATGGATATGGTCTCTATGTATGGTCTTCTTTTGCATTTACTCTTTCTTGTTTCTGTATTTTATATTCAGTAATCAAACTTCAACTTGTTAAAGAGCAAAAGAAATTCAGGACTCGTTTTGAAAATTTAGATACTGATAAAATTGAAATAGCAAAAAAACAAGAGACATATAAAGAAATACTAGCTACTTCATCTGTATCTAAAATTTAATTTTTATTTTCATGTATGGTAAAAAAGTTAAATTAAGAGCCATCTTTATATTATCTATATTCTTTTCATTAATCTTAATTGTATTTTTAGTTTTTAAATCACTTGAGGAAAACGTTGTTTATTTTAAATCACCTACAGAAATAAAAAATTTAACAGAGTTGACATCAAAAAAAATAAGAGTTGGAGGAATGGTTAAAGAAAAATCAATTAATGTTAATCAGTCAGAAGTTAACTTTGTTATAACTGACTTTAAAAATGAATTAATCGTTAATTATAGTGGTTCCGTTCCAAATTTATTTGAAGAAGGAAAAGGAGTTGTGGCTGAAGGTTTTTTAAAAGATCGTAATTTTTTAACTGCAGTTAAAATATTAGCAAAACACGATGAAAATTATATGCCACCTGAGGTGAAAGAGGCACTAAAAGAGAGTAATTAATGCTAAACCAAATTGGAAACTATTCACTTTATATTGCTTTACTGTCATCTATTTTAATAATCATTCAATCTTCAATATTATTAAATCGAAATAATATAAATGTTAGTGGAAGAATTTTTTCACTAATTTCTATTCAATCATTAATGGTTATAATAAGTTTCATTGCTCTTATAATAGCCTTTATAATCTCAGATTTTAGTAATGAGACAGTCTATACTAATTCTCATACCTCTAAACCTTTATTCTATAAAATCTCAGGAACATGGGGAAACCATGAGGGAAGTTTACTTCTTTGGTTATTAGTATTATCAATTTTTTTATTAATTTTTACAATTACTTCAAAAAATCTTTCAAACAAATATAGAATTCTAACTTTGTTTTTTCAGGAAATAATAATTTTAGGATTTTTGTTATTTATTCTTTTTACTTCAAATCCCTTTATGAGTTTATTTCCAATTCCAAAGGAGGGAACTGGTTTAAATCCAATACTCCAAGACCCCGCACTAGCAATTCATCCACCAATATTATATTTAGGATATGTTGGAACATCTATTATTTTTTCTTCTTCACTCGCAGCCTTAATATCAGGTTCTGTAAATAAAACCTGGGCCAAGCATATAAAGGATTGGGTTTTAGTTTCATGGATTTTTTTATCTATTGGAATTTTATTAGGATCTATATGGGCTTATTATGAACTAGGATGGGGAGGTTTTTGGTTTTGGGATCCAGTTGAAAATGTATCCCTTATGCCATGGTTTTGTCTAACAGCTTTATTTCACACTATTTTAATTTTAGAGAAAAGAGAAATGTTTCATTCTTGGGCAGTAATTTTATCAATTGCAACATTTTCATTAAGTATGAGTGGAACATTTCTCGTTAGATCTGGTATTTTAAACTCAATCCATACTTTTGCAAATGATCCATCAAGGGGAGTTTTTATTCTTTGTTTTTTATTTATATTGATTACGTTGTCTATATTTATCTATTTTTTTTATCAAAACAAAATCAAAAACAATTTCACAAAAACTTATATTGTTAGTAAAGAAACAGCTGTTCTAGTCAATAACTTGTTCATGATGTTTTTTTTATCAGTTGTCTTAATCGGCACAGTTTATCCAATATTTCTAGAAGTAGTAAATAATGATAAAATTTCAGTTGGTCCCCCCTTTTATCATAAATTAATTGTACCTTTTTTGATTCCTTTTTTAATTTTTATGGCAATTGGACCAAATTTGAATTGGATTAAAGATAAAATAAATAAAATTAATCTACAGCAGATTTTATTTTTTATTTTATCAATAATTATTTCTTTTATTTTTTTAAAAAGAGTTGGAATTTCATATCTATTTTCACTCCCACTTTTTATTGCAAGTATTTTTCTTTTCTTAATTACTATTAAAGATTTTTCAGTAAAAAAAACAAATTTATCTCAAAAAATATCTCATTTCGGTTTTAGTTTGTTTATTTTAAGTGTTTTAGTCAATGGTGTTCTTGCAAAAGAGTACTCATCAAATATGAAAGTTGGAGATGAAAGAAAATTTTTAAATAAAACAATTAAATTTGAAAGTCTTAAAGTAAATGAAAGTAAAAATTACCAGTCTTTAGAGGCAAATTTTAAAATTTCAGACAAAAATAATTCGATCAATCTGAAACCAGAAGTAAGAGTTTATGATCAACCACAAACAATAACTAGTGAGGCCGATATAAAATCAACATTATACTCTGATAATTTTTTGGTGTTTAATATATTAAAAAATGATGGATTTTATAATGTCAGGTATCAAATAAAACCGTTTATGATATGGATTTGGATATCAATAATATTAATCTCCTTTGGAGGGATATTAAGCATTGTTAAAAAAAATGGTTAAAAATATTAAGCTAATAGCAGTACTTTTTTTAGTTATTTTAAGTTTTTTTATTTTTCTTAAAGGCCTTAATAAAACAAATAATTATTCCCCCAATTTAAATTCAAGTAATATTGATTTTAACTTTAAAGCTAAGTTTCTTTATTCTAATGAGAAGACAACATTATACGAATTGATAAATGATAAAGATTTTTCATTAATAAATATATGGGCCTCATGGTGTCTACCATGTCGAGATGAGCACCCTTATTTATTAAATTTAAATTCGTTAAGTAAATTAAACATTATTGGAATTAACTATAAAGATAGTGAGGTAAATGCAAAAAAATTTATTAAAGAATTGGGTAATCCTTATTCTAAAATTGTAGTTGACCCTTCAGGAGTTAATTCAATTGAGCTAGGTGCATATGGAGTACCAGAAACAATTCTTATAAATAACAAGACTAAAACTATTTTAAAAAAATATATTGGTCCACTAGATGATAAAAAACTTGCTGAACTTAAAATGATAATCAAAAATGAAAATTAAAATTTTAGTCCTTACAATATTTTACTTAATAAGTTCTTTTAATCTATCATATGCAGCTAATTCTGAAAAGGTTGATCAAATTTCAAAAAATTTGAGATGTTTAATTTGTCAAGGACAATCAGTTTATGACTCTCAATCTGATTTTGCTTTAAGTATGAAAATTTTAATTCAAAATAAAATCGATGAAGGTAAAAATGATGAACAGATTTATGATTTTCTTAAGAACAAATATGGAGAGTGGATAGTTTATGATCCAGAAATTAACAAAAACACAGTTTTACTTTGGGTATTACCTTTGATTTTATTTGTTTTTGGCGGTATTTTAATTTTTAGAAAAGTATCTATAAAGTAGGTACAAATTTTTTATGCAAACCATACTAAAATTATTGTTAATTTATTTTTTGCTGGGTTTTAATTTAGCAAAAGCAGATGGACATACTTCTAATGAAAATTGGAGTTTTTACACTGGGACTTTTGATTTTAGTGATGAGGGAAAAAAGTCTACTTTATTTGGCATACAGCATGTTAATACTGGAAAAGATAAAGAGAGCTTTTTAGGAATTCTTCAACCAGTAACAGGTCTAATGGTGACAGCAGATAGCGCGGCATATATTTATACAGGTTTTCAAATTTACAATGAGGGTCCTTTGAAGTTTACTCCAAGCTTTACTCCTGGTCTATATTCTAAAGGTGATGGTAAAGATTTAGGACATGTGATTGAGTTTAAAACAGAAATACAAATTTCTTATGAATTTTCATCAAGTAGTGAAATAGCACTGTCATATAACCATATATCAAACGCGAGCCTTGGGGATAAAAATCCTGGGGCAAATAGTTATATGTTTAATTATATAAAAAAATTTTAAATTAAAACTATGAATTTAAAAGACTGTCACAATTTTGGTGATTTTAGAAAACTAGCTAAAAAAAAATTACCTTCTCCAATTTTTCACTACATTGACGGTGCAGCTGATGATGAGATAACGTATTCTAGAAATACTAGTGCTTTTGATGATGTTGATTTAGTTCCAAATGTTTTAAGAGGAGTTGAAAATGTTGATCTTTCAACAACAATATTTGGAAAAAAATTGGATTTACCATTTTATCTAGCACCTACAGCATTACAAAGACTTTTTCATTATGATGGAGAAAGAGCAGTTGGAAAGGCAGCAAAAAAATTTAATACAATGTTTGGTGTTTCAGCTTTGGCTACAGTCAGTGTAGAAGAAATTTCTGCTATGATTGATACTCCTAAGATGTTTCAATTTTATTTTCACAAAGATAGAGGATTGAATGACTCTTGTTTAGAGAGAGCTAAAGCAGCAAAATTCGATGTAATGGCTTTAACGGTGGATACTATTACAGGTGGAAACCGAGAGAGAGATTTAAGAACTGGTTTTACATCTCCGCCTAAATTAACTCTATCAAGTTTGTTTAGTTTTGCCACTAAGCCTATGTGGGGAATAAATTATATGACAAAAGGTAAATTTGAATTACCTCATCTTCAAGATTTTGTAAAAGAAGGTACAAGCACTAACTCCTCAATTGGAAGTTATTTTTCTACTATGTTAGACCAATCTATGAATTGGAAAGATGCAGAAAAACTTTGTTCTCAATGGGGTGGCCACTTTGCCCTTAAAGGTATTATGAGTGTTGAAGACGCAAAAAAAGCTGTAGATATTGGTTGTACTGGAATAATGGTTTCAAATCATGGTGGAAGACAACTTGATGGGTCTAGATCTCCTTTTGATCAACTTGCAGAAATTGTTGACGCAGTTGGTGACAAGCTTGATGTTATATGTGAAGGCGGAATTCACAGAGGAACTCATATGCTGAAAGCATTATCCCTCGGTGCTAAAGCTTGTTCAGGCGGAAGACTCTATCTTTATGCTTTAGCTGCAGCAGGTCAAGCAGGAGTGGAAAGAGCACTAAATCAATATAAAACAGAACTGCAAAGAGATATGAAACTAATGGGTTGCACAAAAATCAGTGATTTAAACAGAAGTAATTTAAGATTCAGAGGATAATGAGTTTAAGCAATTGTTATAACTTTGATGATTTTAGAAAGTTAGCAAAAAAAAAACTTCCTGCACCTATTTTTCATTATATAGACGGAGGAGCAGACGACGAAGTTACAATGAATAGGAACACTAACTCATTTAATGACTGTGATCTAATTCCTAATATTTTAAATAGTGTTGGTGAACCTGATTTAAAGACAGAGGTTTTTGGAACAAAAATGGATATGCCAATTTTTTTGTCTCCTACAGCTATGCAAAGTTTATATCACCCTGATGGAGACAAAGCTTCTGCTCGAGCTGCAGAAAAATTTGGTACGATATACAGTATGTCTACTATGGCATCTTTTTCGATTGAAGAAATTGCAAATCTTTCAAGTGGTCCAAAAATTTTTCAATTATATATTCATAAGGACCAATCTATAACTAATGATTTAATTGATAGATGTAAGAGGGCAAACTTCAATGGAATGTGTATTACAGTCGATACTATTGTTGCTGGAAACAGAGAAAGAGATCATAGAACAGGTTTTACAACACCACCAAAATTTACTTTAGATAGTTTAATGAGTTTTGCTATGAGACCTCAGTGGGTGTTTAACTATTTTACGCATAAGAAATTTGAATTAGCAAATCTTAAAGATAAAGTTGATAAGGGTACAAATATTGCCCAATCCGTTATGGGGTATATAAATGAACAATATGATCCTGCCATGAATTGGAAAGATGCAGAATATTGTATAAAAAAATGGGATGGTCCAATTGCACTTAAAGGAGTTATGTCAGTTGATGACGCTAAAAGAGCAATAGATATAGGATGTACTGCTGTGATGATATCAAATCATGGAGGAAGGCAACTTGATGGGTCTAGATCTCCTTTTGATCAAGTAAAAGCTATCAGAGATGCTGTAGGAGATAAATTAGAGGTAATTTTAGATGGTGGAGTTCGAAGAGGAACTCATGTTCTTAAAGCATTAGCAGCAGGTGCGACAGCTTGTAGTTTCGGTAAAGCTTTTTTGTTTAGTTTAGGGGCTGGTGGTCAACAAGGAGTAGAAAGATTACTGCAAAATATGCATGATGAAATAAGACGTAACATGATATTGATGGGATGCAAAAGTATAAAAGATCTGGATGAGTCTAAAATTATCTATAGAAGATAAAAATTTTAATTAATAGACATAATTAATCTTTTCAGTTAGTTTTCTTTCTTTAAAAAACTAATATTATGATACTGGCAAAAAATTTAGAAAACTTAGGAACAGAGTCTGCGTTTAGTGTACTAGCTGAAGCTAAAGCATTAGAGGCAAAGGGTCACCCAATGATACATTTGGGATTAGGTCAACCAGATTTTAAAACCCCAAAACATGTAGTTGAAGCTGCAAAAAAAGCTTTAGACGACGGTCATCATGGATATGTGATGTCTAACGGAATTCCAGAATGTAGAGAAGCTGTAACTAGATGGATTAAAAAACGTTACAATGCAGATATTGATGCTGAAAGAATTTTAATTATGCCAGGTGGAAAGCCAACAATGAGTTATGCAATTCAATGTTTTGGTGAACCAGGAGCAGAAATAATTCATCCTACACCAGCCTTTCCAATTTATGAGTCAATGATAAATTATACTGGCTCAACACCTGTTCCATATGATCTTACAGAAGATAAAGATCTTAAATTTGATCCTGATAAGATATTATCTTTAATTACTGATAAAACTAGATTGTTAATACTAATAAATCCAAACAATCCTACAGGAAGTTTTGTTGAAAAACCAGTAATAGACTATTTTGCAAAAGAATTAGAAAAACATCCTCATGTTACAATCTTAAGCGATGAGATTTATAGTAGACAAATTTTTGACTATAAAGAAATGCCATCGTTTTTTCATTATGAGGCTTTAAAAGAAAGATTAATTGTTTTAGAGGGTTGGAGTAAAGCTTACTCAATGACAGGTTGGAGATTGGGATGGAGTTATTGGCCTAAAGAAATGGTTGCACATGTTAACAAACTTTTAATAAATAGTGTATCTTGTGTAAATGCAGCTGCGCAATTTGCAGGGATTGCAGCATTAGACGGTCCAGATGACTCAATCAATGACATGTTAGACAAATTTACTTTAAGAAGAAATTTAATTCACAAAGGCTTAAATGATTTACCTGGAATAGAGTGTAGTCTTCCAGGTGGAGCTTTTTACGCTTTTCCAAACGTCAAAGGTACTGGAATGACAGGTGCAGAATTTTGCAAAAAAGCAATGCATGAGGCTGGTGTTGCAATAGTGCCTGGAACAGCATTTGGACAAACTTGCCAAGACTACGTAAGATTTAGTTTTGCCGCATCTAGAGATAACATACAGCAGGCCTTAGAAAATATAGGCAAGATGCTTTCTAAATAGGCTGTATTTTTAAAAGATTTTTCTGTAATATTTACTTATGAATGAGATTGTACAAACAGAATTGAAAAAAATCTTTAACGGTAGATTTTCAACCTCAGAGTCCACTCGAGCAAATTATGCAAGAGGTGAAGATACGTATGATCCAATTCTTTCAAAAGCTGTAGTATTTCCAGAGACAAATGAGGAAGTTTCTCAATTATTAAAAATATGTAACGAACACAAAATACCAGTCGTTCCATTTGGTACAGGCACTTCTTTAGAAGGTCACGTAGTAGGAAATCAAAATGGTATTACTATTTCTCTTGAAAAAATGAATAAAGTTTTAAGTGTCAATGCTGAGGACTTTGATTGTAGAGTTCAAGCAAATGTAACAAGAAAACAATTAAACGAATATTTGAGAGAAGATGGAGTATTTTTTCCAATTGATCCAGGTGCAGATGCTGCTCTTGGTGGAATGGCAGCTACATCAGCATCAGGAACTATGGCTGTTAAATATGGAACTATGAGAACTGTAATTTCAGGTCTTACAGTTGTTCTTCCAAACGGAGATATTATTAAAACAGGAGCTAGAACAAAAAAAACTTCTGCTGGATATAATCTCACAAATTTATTTATAGGTTCGGAGGGAACGCTTGGGATAATTACCGAAGTACAATTAAGATTGTCACCAATACCTGAAAGCATAATGAGTGCAGTTTGTTATTTTCCAGATTTAGACTCAGCAGTAAAAGCTTCTCAAGAAGTTATTCAATATGGTGTTCCCATTGCAAGAATTGAAATGCTTAATAAAGATCAAATGGAAATTAGTATTAAGTATTCTAAATTAGACAATATAAAAGCGTCACCTACTCTATTTTTTGAATTTCATGGTAGTGAAGCATCAAATAATGAAAATATTGGAATTGTAGAAGAAATTTCAAAAAGTAATGGTGGAAGTGATTTTCAATGGGCGTCATCTCCTGAAGAGCAAAAAAAATTATGGAAAGCAAGACATGACGTTTACTACTCTGTAAAAGCTTTAGGAAATGATATGAAAGTATATTCTACAGATGTTTGTGTTCCAATTTCAAGATTAGTTGAGTGTATTTCATGGGCAGAAAAAGAAGTTCAAAAGCTGGGCCTAACTGCTCCGATGGTAGGTCATGTTGGTGACGGAAATTTTCATTCTATAGTTCTTTATGATCCAGATGATGAAGATAAACAAAAAAGAATAAGACAATATAGTGATGATTTGATCAATAAAGCACTTGAACTCGAAGGAACTATAACTGGAGAACATGGTATAGGTCTTCAAAAAAAACATTACTTACTTAGAGAACATCCAGATAACGTACCTGTCATGAAATCTATTAAACGATCAATAGATGTAAATAACATAATGAATCCTGGTAAAATCTTCGATTTAAATTAATCTAACTTAATGAAAAAAATATTGGTCACGAGAAGATTGCTAAGATCTTGTGAGGACAAAGCAAAAGAGATTTTTGATGCAAATTTAAATCTTAACGATGAACTATATTCACAAAAAAAATTAATTGAAATGAGTGAAGGCTGTGATGGTATACTATCGGCTTTAACTGATAAGCTTGATGCCGATACAATCAATCAATTACCAGACTCAGTAAAAATACTTTCTAACTTTGCAGTTGGATTTGGAAATATTGATTTAGAAGCAGCAAAAAATAGAGGAATAGCAGTAACTAATACTCCAGATGTTTTAACTGATGCAACAGCAGAAATAGGAGTTCTGTTAATTCTTGGTGCTTGCAGAAGAGCTTCAGAGGGAATTGAAAGAGCTAGAGAAGGTGGATGGGTTTGGTCAGCAGATTTATTAATTGGAAAACAATTAACAGGTACAAGGTTAGGTATCTTAGGAATGGGAAGGATCGGACAAAAAATTGCAAAAGTTGCTAAATCTCTAGGCATGGTTATTCATTATCATAATAGATCGAAGTTAAGTGACGATAAAGAACAGGGAGCAGTTTATCACGATAATCTTAAGGATTTGTTATCAATTTCTGATGTACTATCCGTCTGCTGTCCAGCATCAAAAGAGACAATTGATATGATTAATAAAGATACAATCGAATATTTACCAAAGGGTGCAGTGGTTACTAATGTTGCAAGAGGAGATATAATTGAAGATGAGGCAATGGTTGATGCACTGAATAGAAGAAAAGTTTATGCAGTTGGGTTAGATGTTTATAAAAATGAGCCAAACTTAAATAAAGGCTACTACAAACATAAAAGTGCATTTATTCTTCCTCATTTAGGAAGTGCAACAAAGGAAACCAGAACTGCAATGGCAAATCTAGCAATAGATAATTTAGCTGAATTTTTCGAAACAGGTGATTGTAAAAATAAAGTTAATTAACAATCTCAAGTTGTATTAATAAAATCCATTATTAATTAAAATTATTCTAACCTGCTAGACTTATTTTTTAATTCAATCTACAATTTAAATATAAAAATAAAGAAGGGGTATAATGAAAGCACAAGTATTACATAAGTATGACCCAGAAATGAAAGAGGAAGTTTGGGTTACAGGGCATGATTTGCCAGATCCTAAAATAGAGAAAGCCAGTGATGTAATAGTAAAAATAGGTGCAGCTGGAGTTTGCAGAACAGATTTACATATTATTGAAGGTGTATGGAAACATATTCAAGACCCAGATGGAAAATTACTTCCTTGCGTTATGGGTCATGAAAATGCAGGTTGGATAGAAGATGTTGGAAAAGATGTAACGGAATTTAAAAAAGGGGATCCAGTAATTTTGCACCCTTTAATTTCAGGAACAGATGGAACCTGTTTAGATTGTAGAAGAGGTAATGATATGCATGCAGCAGCAGGTGCATTTCCAGGATTAAGTATTAAAGAAGGTGGATATTCAGAACTTTTAAAAACAAGTGTTAGAAACTTGATTAAATTACCGAAAGTCCTAGCTCCCAAAGATGTGGCTCCTTTTTCAGATGCAGGTTTAACAGCTTATAGAGTTGTTAAAAAAGCGACAAGACACTTGCTTCCTGGTCAAAGTTGTGTGGTGATAGGTGCTGGAGGTTTAGGTCATATTGCAATTCAATGTTTAAAAGCAATGTGTGCAGCTGATATTATTATAGTTGAAAAATCTGAAAAAGCTTTAAAACATGCAATGGAACTCGGAGGAGATCATGGAGTAATTATTGATGGAAACGAGGTTGAAAAAGTTAAGGAAATAACAAAAGGTGTTGGTGCAGAAGCAGTTATAGATTTTGTTGGAGAAAAAGGTTCAACATCAATGGGTCTTAATATGACTTCTAACGGCGGTTTCTTTTACATAGTTGGTTATGGTGAGGAAATAAAAATACTTGCTGTTGATGTAATCATATCTGAAAGAAACATAATTGGAAATTTAGTAGGAACGTGGTCTGAGTTGTATGAATTAATGGAATTAGCTGACAGAGGAAAAGTCAAATTGTCCATGCAAGAATATAAATTAGACGATGCTAACAAAGCGCTACATGATCTTAATGATGGAAAAGTCAAAGGTCGTGCAGTGTTAGTTCCATAAATAACAAAAGAGAGGAAATGAAGATGAAGACAATAAAAACTTGCGTAACTGCTCTTATATCAGCTTTGTTGGTATTTAGTCCTGTTGCGTATGCTGATAAGTGGAGTGATCAATTTCCACATATCAAAACCACTGGGGATATTCCTGGTGAGTGTTCTTACGAGTCAATGTCAAAAAAAGACTACTCTGGTAAAACACTAAAAATAAACACGCATGCTGTGCCAGTTATGGGTGAGCCAACAGCTCTTCATGCTGAACAGTTTGCTAAATTAACTGGAGCAAAAGTTGATGTAACTCATACACCAGCTGGAGACCTATATGCAAAAGCTATGGTTCCTTTCCAAGCAGGTCAAGCTCCTTACGATATAGTATTTGGATTTTCTAATTTCATTAATGATTGGAGAAGATACCTAGAGCCAGTGCCAAAAAAATATGTTGAGATGAAACAAATGCAAGACGTTACTCCATCTCATATTGGTGTAGCTTCTTGGGATGGTGTTATGTATCAGTTTCCAGTTGATGGAGATAGACATTATCTTAAATATAGAAAAGATGTCATTGATAATCCTGAATATCAAAAAAAATATAAAGCCGATACTGGTAAAGAGTTAAGAGTTCCACAAACTTGGAAAGAGTATGGAGAAATGGCTGCATACTTTAATGATTGGGACTGGGATGGTGATGGTGAGAAAGAATATGGATCAGCAGAGGTTATGAAAAAAGATGACCTTATGTATGCTGCTTTCTATTCTAGATCAGCTGCTTATTCTAAAAATCCAAAAACACCAGGTGGTTTTTTCTTTGATTTAGATACAATGACTCCACTTATTAATAATCCGGGTTTTGTAGAAGCTCTAACTGACTGGGTTGCAGCTACTAAATACGTTCCACCAGGAGGAATTAACTTCGGTTTAGGTGATGAAATTGGATCATTTGGTGGTGGACAAACTTTATTTAGTTTTTCATGGGATGACGCATTTGTTGCAGCTATGCAACCAGACAGTCCAATTAACAATAAAGTTGGTGCTGCACAACTACCAGGTGCTATGAAAGTTTGGAATAGAAAATCTAATTCTTGGGATGAAGGTTTTAACCAAGCTCCTTTCTTCGTATGGGGATGGGCAGTTGGAGTTGCTAAGAAAAGTAAAGAGAAAGAAATGGCATTTGACTATTTGTGTTTCTTTGCTAACGAAGCAAATCACCAAGCTGATATAGGAATTGGTAGATTTGGAGTAAATCCATTTAGAAATGATGACTTTAAAGCTGAAGTTTGGACACAAATCGGTTGGGACAAAGATATTGCAGAGTCTTATGTAGATACTCTTGCAAAAATGGAAGAAAGTAAAAATAGAGTTTTTCCATTAAGAGTTCCAGGTACATTTGAGTTTAACGCTGCACTAGCAACTGCTGCAGCAAAAGCTTTAGCCGGACAATTATCACCACAAGCTGCTCTAGATGAAGCTGCTAAACAGTGGAATGATATACTTAATAGAGTAGGAAAAGATAATGTAAGAAAAGCTTACTCCGTTGGTGTATCAATGGAAGATAATAAGCTTTAAAAATACTTATTGTGGCCGTCAACTCGACGGCCACAAATTTAATAAATCCAAAAAATTATATTTATGAATTTTAAGCACAAGTTTGTTTTTTTATTTCCAGGTTTATTTGTGCTAATAGGAATACTTATATTTCCTATCATTTTTACAATAAGATTAAGTTTATCAGGATGGAACAGTTATACGCCTGAGATGAATTTTATTGGAATTACAAACTATATAAGACTGTTTACAGATGATCCAAGATTTTGGGAGTCATTTTTCAGATTAAGTTTTTTATCAGTAACAACAGTTATACTTCAATATGTAATAGGTTTTGCATTAGCACTTATGGTTTGGAGAGAAATAAAATTTAAAAGGTTTTTTAGAGTAATTTTCTTAATTCCAATGATGACTACGCCAGTTATTATGACAGTAATTTGGAGAACTTTTTTCCATGAGTCTCTTGGGCCAGTAAATGACCTTTTAGGAAATATAGGGGTTAAACCTATTTTATGGCTCAGCGATCCAGTTATAGCTAAGTTTACTGTAATTATCGTTGAAGTATGGCAATGGACGCCATTTATGTTTTTATTACTACTTGCTGGTCTTTTATCTCTTCCTAAGGAACCTTTCTTAGCCGCTGCAATTGATGGAGCAAGTCCTTATAGAAAGTTTGTTTATGTTACATTTCCATTAATGGCTCCTATTTCAATTGGTGCAATTATCATAAGATTAATTGAGGCCTCAAAAATAATGGATACTGTTTTTGTTCTGACATCTGGAGGACCTGGAACTGCAACTGAAACCTCAAGTTTTTATATTTATATTAAAGGATTAAGAGAATTTCAAATGGGTTATGCTGCAACACTTTCATTTACCTATCTGGTTATAATGATCATAAGTTTAACCATCATAGCAAAAGTTTTAACAAAATTAATGATTAAGGAATAATGGAAAAGCTCTATACATTTTTAAAATATACCTTTATCACTCTTTGGACAGTTTTTATTGTTGCCCCTTTTCTCTGGGCTGTTTCTACATCATTTAAAGATTTTCAATCAGTAAATAGTAAAGTTACTTATATTCCTTGGTTAGATTTTGAACCAACACTAGAGGGATGGCGTGTATTAGTTAAATCACCTGCAAGAGGCGGGGTCGATATTGTCGAACCATACTTCAATAGTATTTTTGTAACTTGCACTGCAAGTTTAGTTAGTATTGTTTTGGGGACTTTGGCTGCTTATGCTTTATCAAGGTTTACTTTTAAAGCAGGCTTTGTAAGAAATAATGACATTACTTTCTTTTTTATATCTCAAAGAATTATGCCACCGATTGTTTTATCAATACCTTTCTTTATATTTTTAAGTACGATTGGATTATTAGACAGCCTACTTGGCTTAGTGGTAGTTTATATTGTATTATTAATGCCAATTGCAGTTTGGATAATGGTCGACTTTTTTAATAGAGTGCCAAAAGAATTAGATGAAACTGCATTGATCGATGGATGTAATCCTTATCAAGCATTTTACAAAGTTGTGCTACCAAATTCTATACCAGGATTAATTGTAGCTGGAATGTTTTGTATAATATTTGGTTGGATAGATTTTTTCTTTGCTTTTATTTTAACTTTTACCGAAGTACAGTTGCTACCAGTAAAAGTTGTAGCATTAAACTCATCAATTACTCCATGGTGGAGTTTGTCAGCCTCTGCATTAATTTCAGTTGCACCGTTAATTATTGTAGCGTTTGTAGTTGAACGATATTTATCCAAAGGAAATTTATCTGGAGCATTGAAATAATGAATTTAATTGGAGAACATATAACTTACAAACCAGATGACCAATTTCATTTAAATAATGTATCTTTTAATTTTAAAAAAGGAAATCTATACACAATTTTAGGAAGAACTTTGTCTGGAAAAACCACATTTCTAAAAACAATTGCTGGTTTGCTAAATCCTGATAGTGGAAATTTATCTTTTGAGGAAAAAGATTTTAGCAAAATTCCAGTCTGGGAAAGAAATGTGGCCATGGTTTATCAACAATTTATTAATTATCCTCACCTTAACGTTTATGAGAACATTATTTTCCCGCTTAAACAAAGAAAACTAAGCCAAGATAAAATTAAGACCGATGTTGAAGAAGCCCTTAAGACTGTAGGGTTAATTGGTTTTGAAAATAGAAAAATTCAAGAATTATCAGGAGGTCAGCAACAAAGAGTAGCTCTTGCTAGATCTTTAGCTAAGAAAGCTAAGATATTACTTCTAGACGAACCATTAGTAAATCTTGATTATAAGCTTAGAGAACAATTAAGAGAAGAATTTAAAAAAATTTTCTCTGAAGGTATGTCACAAGAAACGATTTTAATTTATTCAACAACAGATCCACAAGAAGTGATGGAGTTAAATGGAGAAGTAATTGTTCTTGATGAGGGAAAAGTTTTACAAAAAGGACCTGCAAAAGAAATTTTTGAAAACCCATTAAATTTGAAAGTTGCAGAGATTTCAAATGACCCTCCAATGAACATTTTAAAAGGACTAAAAAATTTAGACAATTTAAATTTTGAAAATATTTCTATTAAATCTCCTAAACATTTCAAACACCTTGAAAATCAAAACTACAATTTTGGAATTAGAGCGTCAGAAATAAAATTAGATGAAAATGGTGAAGAATTTGAAATTGAACTTGCAGAAATTAGTGGATCTGAAACTTTACTTCATTTAAAAAAAGGTAATTCAAAATTGATTGCATTAATTGAAGAAGTAATGAATTTTAAGATTCATCAAAAAGTTAAAATAATTTTTAATTCAAATAAATTTTATGCATTTAATCAGAGTGGAGAGTTAGTATCTTCACCATATGGAATAAACAATGGCTAAAATAGATTTATCAAATATTTCTCATTCATATAATCCTAATGATGCAAATCCAACGTATGCATTAAATCCATTTTCAATGACTTGGGAAAATGGCAAAAGATATGCAATTTTAGGACCATCAGGCTGTGGTAAGACAACTATGCTAAATATTGTTTCAGGTTTAGTTAAACCATCTAAAGGGAATATTTTATTTGATGAAAAAGATGTAACAAATCTTATTACTGAAGAAAGAAATATAGCACAAGTTTTTCAGTTCCCAGTTATTTATAGTACAATGACTGTTTATGATAACCTAGCCTTTCCCTTAAAGTGTAGGAACTTTTCCAAAGAAAAAATTGATGAAAGAGTAAAATCAGTTTCAGATACTTTAAGACTTTCATCTTTTTTAAATTTACCAGCCAGAAAACTTACTGCAGATCAAAAACAACTCATTTCACTTGGAAGAGGATTGGTAAGAGAAGATGTTGCAGGTGTATTAATGGACGAACCATTAACTGTAATTGATCCGGATTTAAAATTTAGACTTAGGAGAAACCTAAAAGAAATTAATGATCAATATAAAACGACTCTAGTCTACGTAACCCATGATCAAAATGAAGCTATGACGTTTGCTGATAATATTATTGTTATGGATCAGGGAGAAATAGTCCAAGTTGGACTTCCAAAAGATCTTTTTGAAAGACCCAAAACAACATTTGTCGGTTACTTTATTGGATCTCCAGCCATGAATATTTTTGAAAGTCAGGTCTCTTCTGAATATTCTGTAAAAATTAATAATATTGAAATTAAAACAAACTCGAACCTCACGAAATTAAAAGATAAAAACGTAAAACTTGGGATTAGGTCAGAATTCATAAATGTTGTAGAAAAAGAGGGTGAAAATACAATTAAAGCTTCACTTACTAGAGTTGAAGATTTTGGAAATTTCAAATTATTGACGGCAAATATGGATAATTTTGTAATCAAATCTAAAGTGGATAGAGAATTGCCAATTTCAATTGGAGATATCAATCTTTATATACCCCCTGAAAAATGTTGTGTGTATGAGAACGAAAAGTTAATTTAATACAATCTTGGATTGTATTTTCCAAAATGTCTTAATTTTTAAAATGACTCTAAGTTACAATTATGTTTAATTGTCATTAGTTAATTAACTATAGAGGAGAAATAAATGATTAAAGACAAAAAATCTTTGAAGGTAAAAAAATCACCTTCAAGACGTAAGTTCTTTAAAGCTGCTGCTGCAACGGGTGTTGCTGCTGTTGCTGCATCATCTTTAGCTGCTCCAGCTGTTGCTGCTGAAAGAATAGAAGCATCAATGGTTGCTACTTGGGGAAGAGATTTTCCAGGTCTAGGAACAGGAGCACAAAGATTTGCACAAAGAATAACAGACATGAGTGACGGTAGAATACAAGTTACTTACTATGCTGCTAACGAAAGAGTTAAAGCTTTTGACTCATTTGATGAAGTAGCATCAGGTAACTCTCAAATGTATCATGCCGCTGACTATTACTGGGTAAAGAAAAATCCTGCTTGGGGTTACTTTACTGCAGTACCTTTTGGTTTCACTTACACTGAAATGAATGCTTGGATCAGATTTGCTGGTGGTCAAGAGTTATGGGACGAACTAGCAGATGGTTTTGGTCTTAAAAACTTCATGTGTGGTGATACAGGAGTTCAAATGGGTGGATGGTTTAACAAAAAAATCAGAAGTCCAAATGACTTTAAAGGTTTAAAAATGCGTATGCCTGGTTTAGGTGGACAAGTAATTGGTAAACTTGGAGGTTCTCCAGTTTCACTACCTGGTGGACAGATTTATGAAAACTTAGTTTCTGGTGCAATCGATGCAACAGAGTGGGTTGGTCCATGGAATGACGAAGCTATGAAATTCCAAGAAGCTGCTAAATACTACTACTATCCTGGTATGCACGAGCCTGGATCAATGTTAGCATGTGGAACTAATAAGTCTTGGTTCACAAGCTTATCTAAAGCTGACCAATTATTAATCGAAGCTGCTGCAGCAATGGAAAATGACGTTATGATGTCTGAGTACAATGCTAAAAATGGTGCAGCACTTGCAAGATTGATTAATGATCATGGTGTTAAACTAGAGAAGTTTAGCGACAAGGTTTATGACGGTTTTGGAAAAGCAGCAGAGGAAGTCTTTGAGGAGACAAGAGCGAGTAGTGGTCTTGCTGAAAGAATCCATACAAGTTTCTTAAAAGCTAGAAAAGAAATTGGTGCTTGGACAAACCTATCAGACTCACCTTACATTCAGCAAAGAAACAGAGTGCTAGGAATGTAATTACGTTTTTTATGTAATTGAAAGGGCCCTTAATTGGGCCCTTTTTTTTATGTTTAATAAAAGTTAAAATTTAGTATTTAGAATAACTAATGGACGCCAAAAGTAAAAGTATTCATCTTTATTTAAGAATTATAAGCTATTCAGTGATAGCTTTTACATTAGCTTTTTTATTAAACAACCTTCTTACTGTTTGGGCAGAATGGCCTGGTGTAAGAAAAATTTTCTCTCACTACGAATTGTTTGGTCATAAACAAAAATCATTACAGGGATCAGACTTAAATCTTGGTTATATGCAAATTGGATTATATCTGATTTGTATAGGACTTCTGATTTTTTACGTATTTAAAACATATTCCCAAACTTTAGAAACAGACTCAGAAATATTATCAAAATTTTCAGCTTACATAGTGAGGTCATCTTTTTGGGCCGTATTCTTAGTTGGTTTGGCTGATTTTATTATATCTTTTATGGTTGTTGAAAGATTATGGGAAACAATATTTAGTCCAGAAGTTAAAGCCTTTATGGTCAAAGCTCCTGAAAGGATAACATTTATACACTTTCCAATTATAGCAGTTTCGTTCATTATTGGTTACTTTACTAAATCTGTCGGTTTTATCTGGCTAGCAGTTTTAGTTGTCTTAAGTGAATTTTTTATAGTTTTATCAAGATTTATATTTTCATACGAACAAGCTTTTCAAGGAGATCTTGTAAGGTTTTGGTACGCAGCATTATATTTATTTGCAAGTGCTTACGCATTAATACACGAAGGTCATGTTAGAGTTGATGTTTTATACTCTAATTTTAGTGAAAGGAAAAAAGCATGGACTAATGCAATTGGTTCTGCAGTACTTGGGGTACCACTTTGTTTAATTGTTATTTTTTTAGGGTTAAATGGAAAAGCAAGTATTATTAATGGACCAGTGGTTGCTTTTGAAGTAACACAGCAGGGTTCTAATGGATTATATTTACTTTATTTAATGGCAGTGTATCTAGCAGTATTCGCTATTACGATGTTGTTACAGTTTACAAGTTTTTTTATGAGTAGCAGTTACAAGCTTCTGTTGAATGAGAATGAGTCGAAAATTTCAAATGTGAATAATACAAACGAAGTTAATGTAGAAAACATGGAAAGCCAATAGTGGAATTATTTTTCTTAGCAGTTTTGGTTTTAATTATGATTGTTGCTCTTGCATCTGGTTACCCAGTTGCATTTGCTCTACCAGGTTCAGCTATAATATCTATAGGTTTAGCGGCCTTTTTTGGCTATTTATTTGAGGGAGATGCTGATGCATTCTTCGCAGTAGATGGGCCAATTGAATGGCTTGTTGCTGGAATAACTAATTTTAGAAGTAACTATTGGGATGTAGAAACAGACACCTTAATTGCAATTCCTTTATTCATTTTTATGGGAATTATGCTTCAAAAATCTAAAATTGCTGAAGATTTATTAATTACAATGGGTCAGTTATTTGGTCCAATTCCAGGAGGTTTAGGTATCTCAGTTATATTTGTTGGTGCTTTATTGGCTGCAACGACAGGTATTGTAGGAGCAACAGTAATTGCAATGGGATTAATCTCATTACCAACAATGTTGAATAACAATTATGACAGAAAACTTGCAAGTGGAATTGTATGTTCCTCTGGAACACTTGGACAAATTATTCCTCCATCTATCGTATTGATTATTATTGCAGACCAATTAGCGAGTGCGTCTGATGTTGCAAATAATATGAGACAGAATGATTACAAAGCTTTAACTGGTGAATTTAACATGCCAGGTGAATTTAGAGTTGGATCATCAAGTGCTGGGGACATGTTCCTTGGCGCACTTTTGCCGGGATTAGTATTGGTAGCTCTTTATATGATTTATGTTTTCTTCTATGCAAGAATCAAAAAAGGAGTTGCGCCGCCAGTTCCATTTAAGGGTGAATTTAATTTTAGATTTTGGATGAGAGTAATTGTTATTATTATTCCACCTCTTGCATTAATATTTGCAGTTTTAGGTTCTATATTAATGGGTATTGCAACTGTTAACCAAGCTGGTTCTATTGGTGCCATAGGTGCAACACTAATGGCAGGTTACAGATTATTTGAAGGAAAGAAAAGTGCCTTTTATCCTCTTTTACTTATTATAGGTTCGTTGATACCAATCACTTTTTTCGCCTCAAATTATGAACTCAACATAAAAAATTTAGAAGAAAGAGATATTGGAGCAATATACGCAACTGCTTTCTTTGTTATCCTTCTTGTAATCGGAATATCATGGAGCTTCTGGAGAACTTATAAAACAGAGAATGTTTTAAAAGAGGTTGTTACTGAGACTTGTATAACTACTTCAATGGTATTTATCATTCTTTTAGGAGCTGCGATGCTTACTTCTGGATTTAGAGCGTTTGGTGGTGAGGAATTAGTCAGAGATTTCTTACAGGATTTACCTGGTGGATTTTGGACTCAGTTTGTAGTTGTTATGATTGTAATATTTTTACTGGGTTTCTTTTTAGATTTTATTGAAATTGCTGTTGTTGTTGTTCCAATAATTGCACCAATATTGTTGGCTGAAACAGGAGCTAATGTAACGGCAGTTTGGTTAGGAGTTATGATTGGAGTGAACTTACAAACTTCTTTTCTAACCCCACCATTTGGATTTGCATTATTTTATTTAAAAGGTGTAGCTCCAAAAGTAGTGCAAACACTAGATATTTGGAAAGGCGTTGTACCATTCATAGTTCTTCAGCTTATTGGTTTAGCTATTGTTGGTTCTTATCCATCACTTGTGAATTATCTTCCTAACAGAGTTTATTTAACTTCAAATGTAGCACCACCACCAATGAATCCTAAGCTACAGTATTGTCTACAAGAATATAAATTTGCAAATTATACAAATAATGCGGATTTAATAAAGAATAGTATTGACGATTTTGACTCAATTATACTTGCAAATTTACCAGCTGATAAACTAAGTTATTTCCAACGTCACGTAGATAATTCAAATTACACTTTCGAATTAGTTGATGAAGTCAAAAGTGCAGAAGCTATTTATAACGACTATGCCGTTGATTATAGAGACTTGCATTTTAAGACTAGAAAAAAGCAGAAGAAAATTTCTAAACTCAATAAAAAAATTGATAAATATAAAGCCGAAATTAGAAATTTAGATGATGATGAGGTTTCAGAAAAAAATAAAATTGAACAAAGAATTGAAAATGTAAAACTTGAAATTGAAGAAATCGCCAATTCAATTTCAAAAGACTGGAAACCAAAGAATGATGAATTTAATAAGATTAATAAAGCTAAAAATTTAGCTGTTAAAAAATATCGTAAAACAGCAGATAATGCATACGATGATTTAATGCTTATTAAATTATTTATTTTAGATGGAGAAAAATTTGAAGAATTGAGTAATGATATTAAAATTCTTAAATCTAAAATTGATAATCGAGGTTATCTAGATGCTATAGATCATATTGACAATATGTTTGACAAAGTTGGAGAAATATCAGGTTCAGATGAATTTGCAGATAAATTAGATTACTTGATAACTATTATGGATGAAGATGAAAAAGATCCCGATCAAATTGCAAAAATAGCTAATGAGACTTATGCACATTTTGATAAAGAGGTAAGTTGGAGAAATGAATTTCAAAAAAAATATATTGATAGAATAAATAATCACTTACAGGTACTAAGCGATAATATTGGCTTAAGGTTACAGCAAAAACTCACTAAAGAACAAGCGATTTATGTTTCGAGATGTAATTCAGTGCACAGAGATATTTCTTTAAACTTTTAGTTAATTTGTAATTTGATCAATTATTTTTGATCTTTTGTATAATCCCAAGCCCTCAGCTTTATGTTTTAACTTGTTATATTCAGACTTTAAGTTTTCAGTATTTACATTAATTTTATTTCCAATTTCAATTATTGATCCAATGATTGGATCAATTTCTAGGGGACGTTTTGCGTGTAAATCTTGAGTAGTTGATGGTTTGTGGCCTTTTATTGAAATTGCTGCCTTAATTCTATGATCTATCGAAACATTAAATTTAACGCCAATTTTTTCTCCCACTGATTGACATTCTTCCATCAATTTTTTCACTATTTTTAACAGTTCTGGGTCGTTACCAATTTCATCTAAAGATTTATCGTGTAGTGCACTCACAATATTAAACGAGCAATTACCCCAGAGCTTTATCCAAATTTCATCTCTTAGATTACTTTTTTGTGGAGCTTTTAAACCTCCTGCAATTAATAAGTCTGCAATAATTTTAAGTCTTTCTGATTTTGACCCATCTGGTTCGCCTAATGTAAATCTTTCACCACCATTGTGTTTAATAACACCAGGTTTAGTAATTTCAGCTGCTGGATAAACTACACATCCAAGAGCTCTTGAAGGCCTCAAAGAATTCCAAATTTTACCATCAGGATCAACACTATCTATGTGTTTCTCATCTAAGTTTGTCCCCGTGTTAGCTTTATGAAAATACCACCATGGTAAGCCATTCACAGCAGATATTATAGTTGTATTTTCTCCAATTAAGCTTTGAAGAGACTCTACTATATTAGAAATTGCATGAGCTTTTACTGAAATAAAAATATAATCTTGAATTCCAAGTTCTTTGGGATCATCTGTTACTTTTAATTTAAAGTTTTCTGTTTTATCTTTTTTAATTAATGTTAAACCATTTTCCTCGATAGCTTTTTTGTGTGGACCTCTAGCTATAAGTGATAAATCAATATTATTTTTACTTAAACATGCAGCTAAATATCCACCAATTGATCCTGCACCAAATATACAAACTTTTATCATTAATTATTTAAACCAAATTTTTTTGCTAAAACATTTCTTTGTAATTTTCCTGTTGCTCCTTTTGGAATTTCTTCAACAAAAAAAATTTTTTTTGGTATTTTAAACTTAGCAAGTTTTTCTTTTGCATATTCTAAAACATCATTTTCTGAACATATCTCACCGCTTTTTATTATAATTGCACTAGCAATGTTTTCTCCAAGCATTTTGTCTTCATACCCAAAACAAACTGCTTGATCTATTAATGGATGGTCCATTAATACATTATCAACTTCTAATGGAGATATTTTTTCTCCACCTTTATTAATTATTTCTTTCAATCTTCCTGAAATCTTTAAATAACCCTCATTATCGAAATAACCTTGATCGCCAGTTCTAAACCAACCATTGGTAAAACTTGTTTTGTTTGCATCTTCATTATTATCGTATCCAAGAGTTACATTTTCACCTTTTATACACACTTCTCCTTCATCACCTTGTTTTAGCACTTCCCCATTTTCATTCATAATGCATACCTCTGGACCTGCTGGAAGGCCTACAAATCCTGCTTTTTGTTGCTTAGGTGGTAATGGATTAGAAGTCATCTGATGAGTAGCTTCTGTCATACCGTATGCTTCAATTACTGGACAACTAAAAACATCATTTAAATCATTAAATACTGCTGGTGGTAAAGATGCAGATGATGACCTAATTAATCTTAGTTCTAGCCCCTTAGCAATTTCTAAATTTTTATGTGCTCTTAACAAAATAGTTTGATGCATTGTGGGTACTCCAGAGTACCAAGTTATTTTTTCTGATTTAGCTATATCTAAAAACTTGATAGCATTAAAACCATTTGATGCACATACAGATGCACCAGCTTTCATTGATGAAGCTAAAATAGCTATTAGACCATGTATATGAAAAAGTGGCATAATATTAAGACAATGGTCATTTTCTGAAAGATTTAAACTTTTAGAAATATTTTCTGCTGAAGAAAAAATATTTTTATTTGTTAAAGGAACAATCTTTGGTCTCGATGTAGTACCAGAAGTGTGTAGCACTAATGCTTCATCATTTTCTTTGGGTAAAGAATATTCACTTTCTTTTTCGTAAATATTAAATATTCCTGAAGGTCCATCCTTTTCAGGATTAATTTCACATAATTCTATTTTTAATTTTTTTGCTACATCTACAACTGGATTTTCAGAATTTTTCTCAACCAAAACAATTTTTGGATTTAAATCTTTTAAATAAAATTCATACTCCTCAGATTTATATGATGGATTTAAAGGGGCAGCAGACATATAGCTTGAAATAGCCAAAAAACTTGAAGCCATGTATGGTCCATTTGGTAAAACTATCGCTGCTCTATCTTTGTTTGATAATCCATTTCCAGCCAGTTGTTTAGAAATTTTATTGATAAATAATTTTAAATCTTTGTAACTTAGTTTTGAACTGATTTCAGAGGTTAGAGCAATATTTTCATCATCCACATTTTCAAAAATGTTTCTAACAATTCTTTTTGACATTATTTAGTACCCTTTTGCGTAACCGTCTTTTCTAGGATCAGATCCTCCTAAAAGGTCCCCTTCTGATCGATTTATTTTAATAGCTTGACCTCCACCATGAGTACCATCAATATACTCAACATTATGACCGATTTCTTTCAATTCATTAAAAATTTGATTATCTACTGATTTTTCAAGCTTATAAATATTGTTAAAATGAAAAGCTCTTGGAAAACTTAAAGCCTCTTGAGGACCCATACCGTAATCAATCATATTATTTAAAACATGCACCTGTCCTACTGGTTGATATTGTCCTCCCATAACTCCATAACTCAAAGTTGCGTTGTTATCTTTGTCAATGACCATACCTGGAATAATAGTGTGTAATGGTCTTTTTAAGCCCTCAATACAGTTTGGATGTCCATGCTCTACTCTGAAATTTGTACCCCTGTTATGTAAAAGTATTCCACTTTTATTTGTAGTGATACCTGATCCAAATACGTAACAAACTGAATTAATGATGGACACACTATTTAAGTCTTTATCTACAACTGTTAGATAAATAGTTTCTGGGTGAGCTGGAATATTTAAGTCACCAACATCACTGCATGAATTGAGCTTAATTTTATTAAAAATATCCTCAATATTTTTATCACTTAAAATTTCATCTAAATCAAAATTTACAAAATTTGGATCGCCAAAGCTTGTTTCTTTAACTTTATAAGCTTGTTTTGTAACTTCGGCTTCAAGATGAAATCTTTCTGTACTATTGAATTTATAGTTATGAATATTTAGTTTTTCTAACAATTTCATCATAATCAAAACAGTTACGCCAGGTCCATTTGGAGGACATTGATGAATAAAATCACCCTTATAACTAGATTTTATTGTTTCTGATCTTATTGTGTTCTGTTTTGAAAAATCCTCAAAAGTATGAACACCCCCTAATTCACTTAAACTTTCAATTATATCTTTTGCAGTTTCACCCTCATAAAATTCTTTACTTCCTTTTTTACTAATTGCCTCTAATGTTTTTCCTAATGGAATATTTTTCATTAATTCATTTTCTTGATAAGTACGACCTTCTTTCAAAAAAATTTTTTTAGAATTTTCATTTCCATTAATTTTATTTAAGCTATTATGCCAAGCATTTGACACTACTTTAGAAATCTTGTGACCATTTTTTGCAATTTCAATTGCACCTGTAAATAATTGTTCAAAATCTAATTTTCCAAATTCTTTATGAATAGTTTCCCAAGCATGAACTGCACCAGGAACCGTTACTGAATGAGGACTTGTTAATCCAATTTTATCTATATTTTTTTCCTTGAAGAAATCATAACTTAATTTCTCTGGTGCTAACCCAGATCCATTAAAAGATACTGCATCTTTATTATTCATTTTGACAATTGCAAAACAGTCTCCACCAATACTTGTTGCATTAGGCTCAACTACAGATAAAACAATTGAAGCTGCTATAGAAGCATCTACTGCATTTCCACCCATTTTTAGTATTTTTAAGGCCTCTTCGGTCGCTAATGGATGAGAAGTTGCAGCCATAGCATTTGATGAGCGTGCATCTTTATCTTTTGTTGATTGATTATTCATAGTACAGATTAAATCTCAAAAATTTATAAATGATTACTAAAGTAAATAAAAGCATTATCATATTCTGTATTTTTGCCTTTGGTTTTTTATTATCAAATCTTGTGAGATCTATTACTGCAACATTAACGCCGGTCCTGACATATGAATTTGATTTAACTGCAGGGAATTTAGGACTGTTAGCAGGAGGCTATTTTATTGGCTTTTCAATTATGCAAGTCCCAATAGGACTACTACTTGATAAATTTGGTCCAAAAAAGGTTGTTGGGTATTTTTTGATAATTGCATTGGTAGGAACCATATCATTTGCATTAGCAAAAAGTTTTTCTGGGTTGCTTATTTCAAGAATATTTATTGGGATCGGAGTGAGTGCTTGTATGATGGGACCTCTAACAGGATACAGAGTTTGGTTTGCTGAAAAATATCAACAACGCGCTAATTCATGGATGTTAATGGTAGCAAATATAGGTTTTGTATCATCTACTTTACCTGTACAGATTTTATTGCCATACATAGGATGGAGATGGATTTTCATTTTAATAGCTATACTTATTTTAATAAGTATTATTTTAATTTTCTTATTCACTCCTAATTGGGAACAGAAAGAAAACTTCACTGTTGATGAAGAAAAAAAAGGTTTAGCACAAATTTGGAAGAATAAGTTTTTTATCAGTATGGTACCATTAGCATTTATTAATTATGGTGGTATACAGGCAATCCAAACGCTTTGGGCCGGTCCTTGGATGCTTAATATTACAGGGTATTCCCCATTTCAAAGTGCTACAGGCTTGTTTTGGATCAATGTAACTATGTTAGCATCATACTTTTTATGGGGATATATTCTCCCCAAATTCTCTGATTATGGAATAAGTAGTGTTAAACTTATTAAATTTGGTCTCCCAATAAGTTACTTTGTTTTTTTTCTAATAATCTTTTTTGGTCCTAAAGCTGGAGCTTTTTTATTTGCAATATACATTATGACTTCAATTGTAATTTCTCTAACTCAACCAGCAATAGCTTTAAACTTTTCACAAAATTTAGCAGGCAAGTCACTTACTTCATATAATGTATTTATTCATTCAGGAACATTCTTTATGCAATGGGGTATTGGATTATTTATAGACTTATTTAATTCTAAAGGATTTGATATTGTAAGTAGTTATAAAATTTCTTTTTCAATTTTTTTAATTCTTTGTATATTAAGTTATATTTTTTTCATTTATCTAAATAGAAATAATGATTAATAAAAAAATGACACTAACAAATATATTATTATTAGTATTAATAATTTATACGTTTATTTGCATTTTTATTTTTTTTTATCAAAGAAATCTTCTGTACCATCCAGGAGAAAATAATTATTTAGACGAAGGACCTTTAAATCATAAAATAGAAAAGGTATTTATTAACTCTGAAAGTAGTTTGGTCGGATGGCACTTTCAAAAGAACGAAAATTATAAGACTATATTACTTTTTCATGGCAATGCAGGCAAACTTGATAATCGTATTTATAAGTTAAATGAATTCTCAAAAATGAATGTTAACTATTTGATATTTGCTTATAGGGGATTTAGTGGAAATGATGGAAAACCTTCAGAAATAGGCCTTTATGAAGATGCTTTGGCAGCAAAGAAATGGCTAAATTCCAAGAAAATTGAAGATAAAAATATAATCTTGTACGGGGAGTCGTTGGGTACAGCAATTGCATTAAATCTAGCACAAGATTATTCTTTTAGTGGTGTGATATTAGAGTCACCGTTCACATCTATGGAAACACTAGCAAAAAGTTATTATCCATATTTGCCAGTTAAATATTTGTTAAAAGATAAATACAATTCGATTAGCAAATTGAATAAAAATACATCTCCAATTCTTGTAATGCATGGTATGAAAGATCAAATTGTGCCATTTAAAATGGGAAAAGAAATTTATGATAAATTTAATGGAAAAAAATCAAGTTTTTTTGTTGAAAATGATGATCATATGATGGATTTTAACGAATATCTCATAAACTCAATTGAGTTATTTATTACAGAATTAAATTAAGACACAATTCAAACAAATATTAAGCAACTTTATATTTTTAAAGTCATATATGGCAAGAATTTTATCTATATTTATTGTAATTTTTTTTTCAAATTTTTCTTACGCTGAAATTAGCAACGAAACTAGGAATAAATATTTTTATGTTGGTAAAATGAAATCATATAATAGTCAATTTACATTATATTTCAAAACAAGAGACAAAGCCATTTTGGCTAAGGGAGAAGATGCAAACTATATTAATGATTATCCACAAGATCTATATATTTATAATCATAATTCAAAAGAAGATCTCCCTTTACTAACATATGAATGGTTTCCTAAAAAAGTAAAAAAACTTGTAAAAAATTATACCTATCCAGTTTTTCCTGAGGACTTTGCATATTATTTAATGAAAGATAATAATACTTTAATTTTAGTAAGTGGTAAAAAAAATTTTCATCAAAATCTAGAATATAATATTCAGTCTAAAAAATTAAAAAATTTCGAGAATGACGGGAAACTAAATTTCATTATTTCAAGTTATGCAAAAGTTTGTGGATATAAAACAAATAAGAATAATTTTGAATGTTCTATTGAAAAACCTTTAATTTCTAAAAATCTAATTAATTAAATTGAGTAAATGCATCTGCAAATTGTTCAGCATTGAAAATTTGTAAATCGTCTTCTTTTTCTCCAAGTCCAAGGCCTAAAATTGGAACCTTATATTTTTTTGAAATTGCAATTAGTACTCCTCCTTTTGCTGTCCCATCAAGTTTTGTCATAATTAAACCAGTAATTTTTATAATTTTATCAAATTCTTCAAGTTGATTTATTATATTTTGCCCGGAGGTTGCATCTAGAACTAAAACAACATCATGGGGTGCACTTTCATCTGTTTTTTTTATAACATTTGCAATTTTTTTGAATTCATCCATTAAATTTTTCTTATTTTGCAATCTGCCAGCGGTATCAATTAGTACCCGTCTAATATTGTTGTTTTTTGCATGTTCTATCGCTTTGTAAGCTACTGAAGCAGGGTCAGACCCTGGATTTGATTTGATAATTGTCGCTCCAATCTTATCAGACCAAGACTCTAATTGTTCTATTGCTGCTGCCCTAAAGGTATCACAAGCAGAAAATATTACTTCTGAGCCGTTATCTTTAAATATTTTACCAATTTTACCAATAGTGGTCGTCTTACCTACCCCATTTACACCAGAAATTAATGTTACGTTTAAATTTTCTTTATTTTCAAAAAAATCTTTTCTTTCTAAGGGTACCATTAACTCTAAAATATATTCTTTTAAAATAGCATTAATTTCCTCAACCGCATTTTTCTTAGGATCAATTTTTTTTTGAGAGATAATACTTTTTATTTCAGCTGAAGCGTCAATGCCAACATCAGAACTAATCAAAAATTCCTCTATTTTGTTTAATGTTTCATCATCAATTTCTTTTTTAACTATTATATCTCTAAGCCCTGAGGAAATATTATCAGCACTTTTTTTAAAACCTAATTTAAACTTTTCGAAAATACCCATTAGATATTTATATCTATTTCTCTGATACTAGATACAGGTCCTTTCATATGAATTTGTTGACTTTCATCAATAGAAATTATTAATTTTCCTAAACTGAATTCAATTTCAGTTCTAGAATTTTCTAATTTTTCTAAATTAGCAGCCACTGCTGTTGCGCACGCAGCAGTTCCACATGCTTTTGTTAAACCTGCACCTCTTTCCCAAACTTTAATTTTATAATGATTTTCATTTAATTTTTGAGCAAGGGTGAAATTACATTTTTCCGGAAAAAATTTATGATTTTCGATCTTAGGTCCAATTTTTTCTAAATTGAAATTTTCTACATCATTTACAAAAAAAATAGCATGAGGATTACCTACGTTAATAGCTATACCGCCACTCACTGCTTGGTTATTGTTATCTTCTATAATAATTCCTAAATTTTTAGTGTCTAGTTTTTTAGATAAAGGAATTTCATTCCAATTAGTTTTTGGTACACCAATTATTGTTTCAACTTGACCATCATCAAGTAACTTTGAATTCAACTGTTTTGATGCTACTTGAACGATTATATTTTTTGTATTTTTTTCTTTTGATAATAAAAAGGCTACACATCTTGTACCGTTTCCACATGCGTCAGCTGCCGAACCATCAGAATTATAAAACTCTAGATCAGCATCAGCATTATCACTGTTGTTAATATAGACTAGTTGGTCACAACCAATAAAATTTCGATCACAAATTTTAATAATTTGATCCTTGTTTAATTCCACATTATTTGACCTATTATCAATAATTACAAAATCATTTCCAAGACCATCCATTTTAAAAGCTTTAAATTCCATATACTTCAGTATTTAACTTATTTATTGACATTTTGAACCTCTATTATAGTTTATCGCCGTTTCCGCAAAATACAGCAATTTGCGGTGTCTTTGGTAACAAAGAGATCGACACCAGTCAGCGAGAGTTCGCCCACTGGTGCGATACTTGCTGGATGTGATTATGTTTGAAAATTTAACAAATAAATTTGAAGAAATATTTTCTTCTTTAAAAAAGGCGCCTTCGCTTGATGAAAAGCAAGTAGATGAGGGTTTAAGAGAAATTAGGCTTGCTCTTTTAGAAGCGGATGTATCTTTAGAAGTTGTAAAAGAATTTATAAATAGAGTGAAACCCAAAGCTCTTGGTCAAGAGATCATTAGGTCTACTTCACCAGGACAGATGGTAGTTAAAGTTGTTAACGATGAGTTAATTTCTTTCTTGGGTGATAAAAATTCTGATATTGAATTAAATGCAGTACCTCCTGTTCCAGTGATGTTAGTTGGGTTACAGGGTTCTGGAAAAACTACAACTACAGCTAAGTTAGCAAGATTTTTAGAGGCTAACAAAAAGAAAAAAGTTATGATGGCTAGTCTAGACGTTTACAGACCTGCTGCACAAGAGCAACTAAGACTTTTGGGTGAGCAAAATAATATAATAACGCTTCCAGTCATTAAAGATCAGCTTCCTGCAGATATTTGTAGAAGAGCGATTAGTGCTGCTAATCTTAATGGAGCAGATGTAATTCTATTTGATACAGCCGGAAGAACTCAGATTGATTTACAAATGATGAGTGAGATTAAACAAATTGAAAGTATTATAAATCCGTCAGAAACAATTCTTGTCGCAGATTCTTTGACTGGCCAAGTAGCAGCTAATGTTGCTAAAGAATTTAAAAGTACTGTTAATCTGACAGGTATTATTCTTACAAGATCAGATGGTGATGGAAGAGGTGGAGCAGCATTAAGTATGAAATATGTTGCAGATGTTCCAATTAAATTTTTAGGAGTTGGTGAAAAGATAGAAAATTTTGAAGTTTTTCACCCAGACAGAATTGCCAATAGAATTTTGGGTATGGGAGATATTGTTTCCCTTGTTGAAAAGGCTGCAGAAGATCTAGATGAAGAAAAATTAAAAAAAACAGAGGAAAAATTAAAAAAAGGTCAGTTCTCGTTAGAGGATTATCTTACTCAGCTAAGACAAATGAAAAAAATGGGTGGTATTGAAGGTATAATGTCTTTTTTGCCTGGTGTTTCGAAAGTTAAATCTCAAATGGATCAAGCTGGAGTGGATGAAAAAATAATTACTCAAAACGAGGCGGTAATATTATCTATGACTAAAAAAGAGCGTGAAAACCCTAAGATTATAGATGGTTCTAGAAAAAAAAGAATTGCTAATGGCTCAGGAACAGACGTAGCCACTATCAATAAATTGCTTAAGCAATTTAAGATGATGTCAGAAATGATGAAAAAAATGTCCAAAGGAAATACAAAAGGGATGATGGATAAAGGCATACCACCAGAACTTTTTAATCAATTAAAATAAATAGGAGAACAAATGTTAAAAATGCGTTTATCAATGGGAGGAACTAAGAAGAGACCAGTTTATAAGATAGTGGTTGCTGATAGTAGATTTCCAAGAGATGGAAGATTTATAGAAAAATTAGGTTTTTTTAATCCTCTAATTCCGAGAGAAAAAAAAGAAAGAATGGGATTAGATGTTGAGAGAGTTAAGTATTGGCTGGGTCAAGGGGCACAACCAACAACTAGAGTTGCAAGATTATTAGGAGAAAATGAGATTATGCCTATGCCAGCAAAAGGTAATAATCCTCAAAAAGCAATTCCAAAAAAAGATAGAAAGAAAACTGATGAAGGTGGCGAAGCTAAAGCAGATGCTACTAAAACAGAAGCTCCGAAGGAAGAAGCTAAAACAGAAGCTCCAAAAGCAGAGGCACCAAAAGAAGAAGCTAAAACAGAAGCTCCGAAGGAAGAAGCTAAAACAGAAGCTCCGAAGGAAGAAGCTAAATAGAATAATGTTTTTGTCTAGAGTATTTACGTTGTATCCTGAATATTTTCCTGGTTATTTGAGTAAAGGCCTTTTTGGAAAGTCAAAAGGAAAAGAATGGGATTTAGAAACAGTAAACATAAGAGATTATGCTTTAGATAAACATAAAACTGTTGACGATACTCCTTATGGTGGAGGGAATGGAATGATTATGAAAGCAGATGTTTTGGCAAATTCATTAGATGCAAATATCAAGGCTAAAGAAAAGACTCTTTATTTAAGTCCAAGAGGAAAAGTTTTTAATTCTAAACTTGCAAGAGAGTTTTCGAGTGAAAAAACAATCAATTTAATTTGTGGACACTTCGAAGGAGTAGATGAGAGAATACTAGAAAGTAGAGATATTGAAGAGATTAGCATTGGTGACTTTATATTGTCAGGGGGTGAGGTTGCTGCATTTGTTATAACAGACTCTATTTTAAGATTTATTCCAGGAATTCTAGGTAATATTAATTCCTCAAGAGATGAGAGTTTTGAGAATGGCCTTCTTGAATATCCACAATTCACAAAACCTCAAGTTTGGGAGGAAAAAAAGGTCCCAAATGTGCTAATTTCAGGTGATCATGCCAAAATTAAAGACTGGCGTTTATCCCAATCTGAGGCTATAACACGCGACCGAAGACCAGACTTGTGGCAAAAATATAAGAAAAATTAAAATGAAAAATATTGAAGAAATAAACAGATCAAATTTAAACAAGATTATTTCTGAGAGAAAACATCCTGATTTTTTCCCTGGAGACATTGTTAAAGTTGGGGTTAGGATAACAGAGGGTAAAAGAGACAGAATTCAATATTTTGAGGGTGTATGTATCGCAAAAAAGAGTAGAGACATCAATTCATCTTTTACTGTTAGAAAAATTTCTTTTGGTGAGGGAGTAGAAAGAACTTTTGCATTATATAGCCCAATTGTTGATACAATAAAAGTTGTAAGATCAGGAAAAGTAAGAAGAGCAAAATTATACTATCTAAGAGATAGAACTGGTAAATCTGCTAGAATAGCTGAAAAAATTAAGAAGACGATTGGTATTGATTTAGAAACTAAAATTAATGAGGTTACTGAGGAAAACGTAATGCCATCAACTGATCCTCAAACAGAAGCTCCTAAAGAAGAAGTTAAAGCAGAAGCTCCTAAAGAAGAAGTTAAAGCAGAAGCTCCTAAAGAAGAAGTTAAAGCAGAGCCTGTAAAAACTGAAGAACCGAAAGAAAATCAAGAACAGAAAAAATAATTTTTTTCTAAATGCCTTTTACAACTTACGATAAAATTTGGAACGATCATCTAGTTGATGAACAACCTGATGGTACATCACTTTTGTTTGTAGATAGACATTTAATTCATGAAGTTACAAGCCCTCAAGCATTTGAAGGCTTAAGAAATTCAAACAGAAAAGTAAGACACCCTAAACTAACTCTTGCTGTTGCAGATCACAATGTTCCGACAACTGACAGGTCAAAAGGTATCGCAGATGAAGACTCGAGAATTCAAGTTGAAACTTTGAACAAAAACTGTAAGGAATTTGGAGTAGAGATTTTTGGAATGGATGATAAAAGACAAGGTATTGTCCATATCATAGGACCTGAACAAGGTTTTACACAGCCTGGAAATATAATTGTTTGTGGTGATAGTCATACTGCAACTCATGGAGCATTTGGAGCTTTAGCTTTTGGAATTGGAACTTCAGAAGTAGAACACGTTTTAGCAACACAAACCTTAGTTCAAAAAAAATCTAAAAACTTTAGAATTAGCGTAAATGGTTCATTACCTATTGGCGTAACATCAAAGGATGTCATCCTGCAGATAATTGGAAAAATTGGAACAGCTGGTGGTACGGGTTATGTGATTGAGTATGCTGGTAACCTTATATCTAATCTAAGTGTTGAACAAAGAATGACGATTTGCAACATGACGATTGAGGGTGGTGCAAGAGCAGGACTAATTCAACCAGATGAAAAGATATTTCAATATTTAAAAGGTAAACCAATGTCACCAACAGGAGAAAACTGGGAAAAAGCTTTAGAATATTGGCGTACATTGAAATCTGATACGGATGCAAAGTTTGATAAAGAATTAACATTAGATGGATCTCAAATTAAGCCAATGGTAACTTGGGGAACATCTCCCCAGGATGTGGTTGAAATAGATGGTAAGGTTCCCAATCCTGAAAGTGAAACTGACCCGGATAGAAAAAATTCAATTAATAGATCATTAAACTACATGGGATTAAAACCCAATACAAACATTCAAGATATTAAGATTGATAAGGTTTTTATAGGAAGCTGCACTAACGGGAGAATAGAAGATATCAGAGAGGCAGCTAAAATATTAAAAGATAAAAAAGTTGCATCACATGTACATGCAATGATTGTTCCAGGTTCTGGCTTAGTTAAAGAGCAAGCCGAGCAAGAGGGGCTAGATAAAATATTTTTACAATCAGGATTCGAATGGAGAGAGCCAGGCTGTTCAATGTGTCTAGCAATGAATGCAGACAAGCTTAAACCTGAAGAAAGATGTGCATCTACCTCTAATAGAAATTTTGAGGGTAGACAGGGAAGAGGTGGTAGAACACATTTAGTTAGTCCAGCAATGGCTGCAGCAGCTGCAATTTCTGGAAACTTAGATGATGTTAGAAAATACCAAAATTAAATGAATAAATTTATCTCTATAAAAAGTATTCCAGCTTATCTACCTATCGTCAATATAGATACAGACATGATAATTCCTAAACAGTTTTTAAAAACTATAAAAAGAACTGGACTAGGAAAAAATTTATTTTTTGAAATGAGATATGACCAAAGTGGTAAAGAGATAGATGACTTTATTTTAAATAATAGTCCATACAATAATTCTAAAATTTTAATTGCAGGAAAGAATTTTGGATGTGGCTCTTCTAGAGAACATGCTCCTTGGGCTTTAATGGATTTTGGAATAACTTGCGTAATTAGTTCAAGTTATGCAGATATATTTTATAATAACTGTTTTAAAAATGGGATTTTGCCAATTACACTTCCAGAAGGTCAAATTAAAGAAATTTCAGATTACTCAAAAAGAAAAGAGGAAATTTCTGTGAATTTACCTGAGCAAACAATAAGTTTTGGTAATAAAGAAATTAAATTTGAAATAGATCAATTTAAGAAAAAATGTCTAATAGAGGGATTAGATGACATTGCTTTATCACTAGAAAAATCTGAAAAAATAGTTTCATACGAAAATAAAATTAAAGAAGCAAAACCTTGGATATTTAATGATTAAAATTAAAAAAAGAAAAATTTTATTATTACCAGGAGATGGTATCGGACCTGAGGTAATTGCTGAAGTAAAAAAAATAATTGAATGGTTTAACTCAAATAAATCTTTGGATTTTGAAATTGATCAAGATTTGGTTGGTGGTGCTGCTTATGACAAACATGGAACTCCAATAACTGATGAAGCTTTTTACAAGGCACAAGAAAGTGCTGCAGTGATATTAGGTGCTGTTGGTGGACCAAAATGGGATAATATTGATTTTTCAAAAAAACCAGAGAGAGCTCTATTAAAATTAAGAAAAGAATTAAAATTATTTGCAAATTTGAGACCTGCAATTTGTTTCAAACAACTTGTTGATGCCTCAAGTTTAAAGCCTGAATTTGTTTCTAATTTAGATATACTTTTTGTTAGAGAATTAACGGGTGGGATTTATTTTGGTGAACCTAGAGGGATAAAACCAATAGACAATGGTGAAAGAAAAGGAATTAATACTCATGTCTATACTACTAGTGAAATTGAGAGAGTAGCCCGAGTTGCATTCGATTTAGCTAGAAAAAGAAATAATAAAGTCACCTCTTGTGAAAAGTCGAATGTCATGGAGGCAGGTCAATTATGGAAAGAAGAAGTTCAAGCAATTCATGAAAAAGAATATAGTGATGTAGAATTAAAGCATATGCTAGCAGATAACTGTGCAATGCAGTTAGTTAGAAATCCCAAACAATTTGATGTGATAGTAACAGATAATCTTTTTGGTGACATGTTATCAGATGAAGCTGCAATGTTGACTGGTTCTCTAGGGCTTTTGCCATCTGCGTCCCTTGGAGCCAAAGATAAAAACGGTAATATGAGATCTTTATATGAGCCAGTTCATGGATCAGCACCCGATATAGCTGGTCAAGGTATTGCTAATCCAATAGCAACAATACTGAGTTTTGCAATGGCTTTAAGATATTCTTTAGACCTAGATAAAGAGGCAGATAGTTTAGAAAAGGCTGTTCAAGGTGTACTTGATGAGGGTCTTAGAACTAAAGACATTATTTCTAAGGGAATGAAAGAAGTGTCAACATCAGTGATGGGAGATGCGATAATTTCAAAATTGCAATAATTAAACATTTATTCTAAAGTATACTTATGCCAACTTATAATGCACCTGTAGATGATATGATGTTTCTCTTTGACAAATTGAGGAACAATAAAAAATATAATGAAATTGAAAAATATAAAGAAGTCAATACAGAATTAGTTAAAGATATTTTAGATGAAGCAGCAAAAATTACTCAAAACTTAATCTTACCCCTTGCAAAAAGTGGAGATGAAACGCCAGCTGTTTTAGAAAATGGAGTAGTTAGAACACCTCCAGGATATAAGGAAGCTTATCAAAAATTTATAGAAGACGGGTGGATCTCTTTATCATGTGATCCACAATATGGTGGGCAAGGAATGCCTAAAACAGTAAGCACTTTCTTTGATGAAATGTTATCATCTGCAAGTTTATCTTTTAAACTTTATAGTGAATTGACTATCGGAGCGTATAATTGTTTGTTAAGGCACGCTGATGATGAAATAAAAAATACTTATTTGCCTAAAATGGTTGAGGGCAAATGGAGCGGTACGATGTGTTTAACAGAACCAGTATGTGGAACAGACTTAGGTCTTTTAAAAACTAAAGCAGTAGATCAAAATGATGGAACTTACAAAATTAGTGGTCAAAAAATTTTTATTACTTCTGGCGATCAAGATTTAACAGAAAATATCATTCATTTAGTATTAGCTCGATCAACAGACTCTCCAGCAGGAACAAAAGGTATCAGTTTATTTTTAGTTCCAAAATTTGTTTTAAATAAAGATGGATCTGTCGGGCCAAGAAATGGAGTTTCAACAGGTTCAATAGAAAACAAAATGGGTATTAAAGGATCTGCAACATGCGTGTTAAATTTTGATGATGCTGTTGGTTATATGATTGGACCTAAAAACAAAGGTCTTAACTCTATGTTCACAATGATGAATTTGGAGAGAATTATTGTTGGAATTCAAGGGTTAGGTATTTCTGAAATTGCATACCAAAATTCCCTTACTTATGCCAAAGAAAGAAAACAAGGTAAGGCATTTAATTCAAAATCGAATAATGGTGCAGATTTTATCATTGATCACGTTGATATTAGACGGTCACTTTTGAGCATGAAGTCTATGATAGAGGGACAAAGAGCCTTGAGTTTCTGGCTGTCTCAACAAATTGAAGTTAGCTTAAATCATTCTGATGAAAAAATAAAACAAGAAGCTTCAGATCTTGTTTCATTAATGACTCCTGTTGTTAAATCGCTTTTCACTGACAATGCAATGGAAATAACAAGTGAAGCAATGCAAATTCATGGAGGATACGGATTTACGAAAGATCAAGGTATTGAACAATTCTACAGGGACAATAGAATTACACCTATATATGAGGGAACAAATTCAGTTCAAGCTGCTGACCTAGTCTTTAGAAAATTAATCAACAAAAATGGTGATATTATTGAAAACTATCTAAACCTGGTTAAAGACGAGATTAAAATTACTGACAAAAAAGCCGAACCTTTTGTAAAACAACTTAACTATCATCTTGATATTTTGTCAAAATTTACTGTTTGGATGAAGGAAAAAATAAAAAATTCTCCAGAAGATGCAAGTGGAGCATGTAATGACTATTTAAAAGTTCTTGGTTTAGTTGCAACTGGGCATGCTTGGTTAAAAGTTCTAGAAGTTTCCTTGAAAGAATATGAAAGCAATAAAGATTTTTATGAGGATAAAATTCAAACTGCCAACTTTTTCTTTAATAGAGTGCTTCCTAGGATAGAAAGTAGTTATATTACTGCAACCACTGGAAGTAATTATATTATGAATTACAAATTTAATTAGAATGAATCCTTATGAAACAAATTTGGATAAAAACGATGCCAATTATGTTTCATTAACCCCTTTATCATTTCTAGAAAGAGCAAAAGATATTTATCCAAATTACGAAGCAATAGTTTATGAGAGCAGGAAATACACTTGGAGTGAAGTTTACAAAAGATGTATTAAGTTTGCCAGTGCATTAGATAAATTAGGAATTAAAACAGGTGATACGGTATCTGTTTTAGCTTTTAACACACCTGAAATATTTGAAGCGCATTATTCCATTCCTATGGTTGGAGCAGTTATTAATGCTATTAATACAAGACTAGACTCAAAAACAATTAGTTACATTTTAAATCACAGTGAAGCAAAGGTGCTAATAGTAGATAGACAATTTCATGATGTGGTAAAAAAAGCTTTAGAGGAAGTTAATTCAAAAATTACTATAATCGATATAGATGATAAAGATGCAAACCTCACCGATTCAAAAAATATAGGATCTTTGGAATATGAGGAGTTTTTAAATTCTGGGGATGAAAATTTTAAATGGAAAATGCCAAAAGATGAGTGGCAAGCTATAGCATTAGGTTATACTTCAGGAACAACTGGTAATCCAAAAGGAGTTGTTTATCATCATAGAGGATCATACTTAATGGCAACAGGAAGTGCAGTAGCATGGAACATGCCCAATCAATTAAATTTTTTATACACAGTACCAATGTTTCATTGTAATGGATGGTGTTATCCTTGGACAATGTCAATGATACATGGTCGAGTAATTTGTCTTAGAAATATTGATGTAAAAAAGATATTTGAATTAATTGATAAATATCAAGTTACTCATTTTGGTGGAGCACCAATAGTTTTAAACATGTTAGCTAATGCACCTCAGGATCAGCAAAAAGAATTAAAAAGAAAAGTGTATGTATTAACAGCAGGTGCCCCTCCTCCGAGTATAATTTTCGAAAAAATGCAAAAGTTAGGCTTTGAAGTAATGCATGTATATGGTCTAACAGAAACCTATGGTCATATTTTGCAGTGTGCATGGAATCAAGAATGGGATGAATTAGATCAAAATAATCAAAATGAAATAAGAGCAAGACAAGGTGTAAGGTATCCCAATACGGAAGGCGTTATTGTAATGGACCCTGAAACCATGAAGCCCGTTCCTCACGATGGAAAAACAATGGGCGAAATTATGATTAGAGGAAATGTAGTGATGAAGGGTTATTTTAAAGATAAAGAAGCGACAGAAAAATCAATGGATGGAGGATGGTTTCATTCTGGGGACTTAGCTGTAACTCATCCAAGTGGTTACATAAAAATTCAAGATAGATCAAAAGATATTATAATATCTGGTGGAGAAAATATTTCATCTATCGAAATCGAAAATACAATTTCAAAACATCCTGCTGTATCACTGGCAGCTGTTGTAGCAAAACCAGATGAAAAATGGGGAGAAACACCCTGTGCTTTTGTCGAATTAATTGAGGGAAAATCAAGTTCAGAAGAAGAAATTATTAAATTTTGTCGAGAAACTCTTGCTGGATTTAAACTTCCTAAGAAGGTTGTGTTTTCCCCACTACCAAAGACATCCACTGGGAAGATTCAAAAGTTTGAACTGAGAAAACAAGCTAAGGAATTAAACTAATATAGTTTCTTTACAAAAATCAAATAAGATGGCAGTAATGCTCAAAAAAAAATGAAAACTTTTTTAATAGCAAAATCAAGAAGACTAAGAGGTACACCGTACACCTCTAGAATTGAAAAACAAGGTGTAACTACTTATACTATATATAATCATATGTTGCTGCCAGCAGCATTTGGTTCTGTAGAAGATGCTTATCATCACTTAAAAGAGCATGTTCAGATTTGGGATGTTGCCGCTGAAAGACAAGTTGAAATTTCTGGTAAAGATTCAGCTAAATTAGTTCAATTGATGACTTGCAGAGATTTATCAAAATCCAAAGATGGAAGATGTTATTATTGCCCAATAATTGATGATAATGCAGGTTTAATTAATGATCCTGTAGTTCTAAGATTAAATGAAAATAGGTGGTGGGTCTCTTTAGCCGACTCAGATGTAATTCTATTTGCTAAAGGATTAGCGATTGGAAATAAATTTGATGTAAAAATTTCTGAACCTGATGTTGATATAATGGCAGTGCAAGGACCAAAATCATTTCAATTAATGGAAAAAGTTTTTGGAGAAAAAATTGTAAATTTAAAATTTTTTGGTTTTGATTATTTTGAATTTGGTGGAGATAAACATCTTATTGCAAAGTCTGGATGGTCTAAACAAGGTGGCTATGAAATTTATATGGAACACAACGAGTCAGGTTTAAAGCTATACGATCATCTTTTTGAAATTGGTAAGGAATTCAATATTAGACCAGGTGGACCAAACCTTATCGAACGTATTGAGAGCGGTTTACTTTCCCATGGTAATGATATGGACAATGGAGATAATCCATATGAATGTGGTTTTGATAAGTATGTAAATATAGATAGTGATATTGATTTTTTAGGTAAAGAAAAACTGAAAAAAATTAAAGCTGAAGGAATTAAAAAAAAACTTATGGGAGTAAAAATTGATGCCAAGGAAATAAGTGTTAATGGCTCAATGGATCTAGTAGACGAAGATAATAATATAATCGGAGAATTAAGATCTGGTTGTTACAATCCGACATTTGAGCAAGTGATTGGGATTGCAATGATTAACAAACCACACTTTGAGACTTCAAAATCCTTTAAAATCAATATAAATGGCTCTGATTTTGATGGAAAACTTTGTGATTTACCTTTCATTTAGTATAAGACTTTAAAATATCATGAATATAGCAATAGTAGGAGCGACAGGGAATGTAGGTCGAAAATTAATGGAAGTTTTGGAAAAAAAAAACTTTCCAATAACAGAGGCTTATTTAGTTGCTTCTTCAAATAGTGAAGGGAAAAAAATTAATTTTTTAGGTAAAGAGCATACTGTCAGTAATTTAGAACAATTTGATTTCTCAAAAGTAAAAATTGCTTTTTTTGCTGCTGGTTCTTCAATTGCTGAAAAATGGGCACCGATTGCAGCAGAAAAAACAATTGTAATTGATAATTCAAAATTCTTTAGAAAAGATCCAGAAATTCCTTTAATTGTTCCAGAGGTAAATTCTAAAGAATTACCTAAATTTAAAAATAAGAATATTATAGCAAATGCTAATTGTTCGGTAATACCAATAGTTGTAGCTCTTAAACCATTACATGATTTGTATAATGTAAAAAGAATAGTTGCATCAACTTATCAATCAGTTTCTGGTGCAGGCAAAGCTGGTATGGATGAACTTATATCTCAAACTAAAGAAGTATTAGAAAATAAAGATGTTGAATCAAAAAATTTTACTAAGCAAATTGCTTTTAATGCTATACCACATATTGATAGTTTTCTTGAAAATGGAAACACAAAAGAAGAGCAAAAAAATCATGATGAGGTTAAAAAAATTTTAGATAGTAAAATTAATATAACATCTACTTGTGTAAGAATCCCTGTTCTTGTTTCTCACTCCATAAGTGTGAATGTTGAATTTAACAAAAAACATGACTTAGAAGAAATAAGAAATGTCTTATCATCATCACCAGGATGTAAGGTAGTTGATCAGCAAAAAGATGGAGGATATATTACGCCTGTTGAAGCTGAAGACAAATTTGAAACGTTCATATCAAGAATTCGTGAGGACTCTTCTCAACCAAATTCAATTAATTTGTGGGTTGTTTCTGATAACTTATTAAAAGGTGCTGCACTCAATGCAGTTGAAATTGCTGAGGGTTTACTAGAAAAAGATTTTTATGGAAAATAAAAATCCAATATCGCCACATATACAAATTTATAATTGGCACATCTCCTCATTGGTCTCAATATCGCACAGAATAACTGGTATAATAAACTTTTTTACAGTAACTTTGATAGGTATTTGGATAGCATCTTTATTATTAGGAGAGGAAAATTATGTTTTTACTAATTCTTTCTTGTCATCTTTTGTTGGTAAATTTGTTTGTTTGGGAGTTATTTGGTCTTTTACATTTCAAATGCTCAGCGAAATAAGGCATTTGATCATGGATTTAGGATATGGATTTGAGCAAAAAACTACAAAAGTAACTGGATTAATAGTTCTGATTGGATCATTTCCTCTTACTGTTATAATTTTCGTCATGGGAAGGCATTTAATTTAATGGGATCTGTAACTAAGAAATGGCTTTTTCTAAAAGTAAGTTCAGCAATTTTGCTTCCATTAATGCTATGGTTTTCAATAAATTTGGCTTCTATTTATGACAAAGGCTATAATGAATTACTTTTATTTATAACATCTCAACCATCTAAGTTCTTATTTAGTCTTTTTTTGATTTTTGCGTATTTTTTCTCAGCTTTAAGCATTAGTGAGGTTTTTGAAGATTATATTGAAGATGAAAAAATCAAAAATGCCGCAAATAAATCATTAAATATCTTTGCTATAGTATTTCCATTAATAATAATTATCTTAGTATTTAATATATAGTTATGAGCGCATACAAAATTATTGATCATGAATATGATGTAGTCGTTTTAGGTGCAGGTGGATCTGGACTGAGAGCAGCTGTTGGCCTAAGTGAGGCTGGTCTAAAAACTGCATGTGTATCAAAAGTATTTCCAACAAGAAGTCACACATCTGCTGCTCAAGGTGGTATTTCAGCAGCACTTGGAAATATGGGAGAAGATGACTGGAGATGGCACATGTATGACACAGTCAAAGGCGCTGATTGGTTAGGTGACCAGGATTCCATCGAATATCTATGTAAAGAAGCACCTGCTGCTGTTCTTGAATTAGAAAAGTATGGTGTTCCATTTAGTCGAACTGAGGAAGGAAAAATTTATCAAAGACCTTTTGGGGGTATGACAAAAAACTACGGAAATGAAACAGTTCAAAGAACATGTGCAGCAGCAGATAGGACTGGACATGCAATACTTCACACATTGTATGGACAAGCTTTAAAGCATAACACTGAATTTTTTATAGAGTACTTTGCATTAGATTTAATTATGAAAGATGGAGCATGCAAAGGAATAATAGCTTGGAACCTAAATGATGGAACAATTCACAGATTTAAGTCCCACACAACAATTATAGCAACAGGGGGTTATGGAAAAGTGTATTACTCAGCTACTTCAGCTCATACATGTACAGGAGATGGAAATGCTATGGCTTTAAGAGCTGGATTACCATTACAAGACATGGAATTTGTACAATTTCATCCAACAGGAATATATGGTCATGGAACATTAATTTCAGAGGGTGTAAGAGGAGAAGGTGGTTATCTTGTAAATTCAAAAGGAGAAAGATTTATGGAGCGTTATGCTCCTAAAGCAAAAGATTTAGCATCTAGAGATGTCGTAAGCAGATCAATTGCTGTAGAAATTAATGAAGGCAGAGGTATAGGAAAAGAACAAGATCACGTTCATCTTCATATTGATCATTTGGATCCAAAAGTAATAGATGAGAGGCTTCCAGGAATATCAGAAGCATCTAAATTGTTTGCAAACGTTGATGTAACTAAGGAACCTATACCAGTGGTACCAACAGTTCATTATAATATGGGTGGAATACCAACAAATTACAAAGCAGAAGTTCTTACAGTAAATGGATCGGAGAAAACTGTACCTGGCTTAATGGCTATCGGAGAAGCAGCGTGTGTTTCTGTCCATGGCGCAAATAGATTAGGTTCGAACTCATTAATAGATCTAGTAGTTTTTGGAAGAGCTGCAGCAAAAAGAGCAGCTGAGTTAGTAAAACCAGGAATGAAGCATGATGAAATTGATAAAAATGAAACAGATAGATGTTTAGATAGATTTGACAAATTGCGAAACTCAGAAGGTTCAAATCCAACATCTGAACTAAGACTTTCAATGCAAAAGACAATGCAATCAAAGTGTGCGGTATTTAGATCAGAGAAAACTTTAAAAGAAGGCGTTAATGAAATTCGAAAACCTTATGATGGAATGGACTCTCTTTCTGTAAAAGATAAATCATTAATCTTTAATACAGATTTAGTTGAAACACTAGAATTTGACAACTTAATAAGACAAGCAATAACTACAATGGACTCTGCGTATCATAGAAAAGAAAGCAGAGGAGCTCATGCAAGAGAAGATTTTCCAAAGAGAGATGATGAGAACTATATGCAACACACTCTGTCTTGGTGTAATGGTTCAAAAACTAAAATTAATTACAGACCTGTTCATAGATCAACACTAACAAATGATGTACAATATTTTCCTCCACAGGAACGAGTATATTAATGGTTCAATTTAATTTACCTGCAAACTCAAAGGTAAAAAAAGGTCAATACTATAAAGATAAAACAGGTTCAAAAAATATTAGAAAAGTAAATGTTTATAGATGGGATCCATCTAAAAACGAAAATCCAAGGCTTGATACCTATGAAGTTGATATGGACAACTGTTCATCAAAAGTCCTTGATATTTTAAATAAAATTAAAAACGAAATTGATCCTTCTGTAGCTTACAGAAGATCTTGTGCTCATGGAGTTTGTGGATCTTGTGCGATGAATATGAATGGAAAAAATGGTTTAGCGTGTACAAAAGCCCATTCTGAATTGGATGGAGATATTGATATTTATCCTTTACCACATCTCAAAGTCTTAAAAGATTTAATCGGTGATTTAAGTACATTATATAAACAATATGAGTCTGTTGAACCTTGGTTAAAAACTTCAAAAATAAATGCCAAAGAAAATATTCAATCTAAAGACGATAGAGCAAAATTAGATGGATTTTATGAATGTATAATGTGTGCATGTTGTTCAACGTCTTGTCCAAGTTATTGGTGGAACGGTGAAAAATATTTAGGTCCAGCTGTTTTACTTCAGGCTTATAGATGGATAATTGATAGTAGAGATGAAGATAGAAAAGAAAGACTTAAAAAAGTAGCTGATGAACTAAAGCTATATCGTTGCCATACCATCTTGAATTGCACAAATGCTTGCCCAAAGGGCTTGAATCCTGCAAAAGCTATAGCAGAGATAAAGAAAATGCTTGCAACGGCCTAATTACTTAATTAAATAATTTTACTCATGAATATAATCAGACATTTCGTTGGTGGAAAAGTAATAGATGGTACTTCACAAAGAAAAGGACAAGTTTTCAACCCTGCTACTGGAGAGCAAGAATCGGAAGTTATTTTAGCTACTAAATCAGATTTAGATAAAACAGCTGAAATTGCTAAAAAAGCCTTTGAGACGTGGTCACTTAAGCCTGCACTTCAAAGAGCTAGGATAATGTTTAAGTTTAAAGAACTCATAGAAAAAAATTTTGATGAATTAACAAAGTTAATAGTCTCTGAACATGGAAAAGTTTATGAGGATGCAAAAGGATCATTAATAAGAGGATTGGAAGTTGTTGAGTTTGCATGTGGAATTCCTCATGTGCTTAAAGGTGAATTTTCTGAGAATGTTGGAACAAATGTTGACAGTTATTCAATGCGACAGCCTTTAGGTGTAGCTGCTGGAATAACACCTTTTAATTTTCCTGCAATGGTTCCAATGTGGATGTTTCCATTAGCTATTGCATGTGGAAATACTTTTATTCTTAAACCATCAGAAAAAGATCCCTCATGTCCGATGA
>CABZRS010000002.1 GCA_902528135.1 uncultured Pelagibacteraceae bacterium
ATCAGGTTTTATAATTGATGAAGATGGAATTGTAATAACAAATAATCATGTTATCCAAGGAGCATCAGATATATTTGTTAGAGTTAATGGAGACAAAGATTATAAAGCTGAAGTACTTGGTGCTGACGCAGGTATGGATATTGCAGTATTAAAAATAAAGTCTGACGAAAAATTTAAGCCAGTAAAGTTTGGTAACTCAGACAAATCTAGAATTGGAGATTGGGTTATTGCAATAGGAAATCCATTTGGTCTTGGAGGTACAGTAACGGCAGGAATAATCTCTGCCAGAAATAGAAGTATAGGATTATCAAGATATGAAGACTATATTCAAACTGATGCTTCAATAAACCAAGGAAATTCAGGAGGTCCACTATTTAATATGAACGGAGATGTAATTGGAATTAATACAGCCATACTTGGCCAATCTGGTTCAATTGGAATAGGTTTTGCTATCCCATCTAATAGTGCTCAAAAAGTTATTGAACAATTGATTGAATTTGGAGAAACAAAAAGAGGATGGCTTGGCGTTAGAATTCAAGTTGTAGATCAAGGAATTGCAGATGCAGAAAAGCTAAATAAACCTAGAGGTGCTCTAGTTGCAAGTGTTGCGGATAATAGTCCATCTGACAAAGGAGGGATTAAACCTGGCGATATAATCTTAGAGTTCGATGGAAAACCTATTAATGAAATGAAAGAACTACCCAAAATAGTTGCTGAAACAGATGTTGGAAAAAAAGTAATTGTTAAAGTTTGGAGAAATAAAAGGGAAATTACAAAAGAAATAATTCTCGGAAGATTAGAAACTTCAGAAGATTTTAAAGCTCAAAAACCAGCAATTGAAAAACCAAAAGTAAAGAGAATTGAAGGTTTAAAAATCGATGTGCGTTTATTAAGTAAAGATGATATTGAGGCAAGAAATCTTCCAAAAGGAACAAGTGGAGTGGTCATTACTAAAATAGATAAAGATAGCCCTATAAACTATTTACAAGTGAATAATGTTATTGTTGAAGCAAATAGAAAAAAAATTAACACAATAGGTGATCTTGATAATGTGGTAAAATTGAAGCTAAGAAGTGATGAAAACAACTTGCTGATTGCAATTTATAATAACCAAAATCAAAGAACATATATTGGTGTTAAATTAAAATAACAACATGGACCTAAAGTCCAAAATAATATTAATCTCAGGTCCAACTGCATCAGGAAAGTCTAAAGCTGCATTAAAAATTGCTAACAAGTTAAATGGAGAAATTATTAATGCAGATAGCATGCAGGTATATAAAGAATTAAATATACTGACTGCTAGACCTTCAAAAACTTATTTGAATAAAATTGATCACCATTTATATGGTTTTATAAGTGTTAAAAACGAATTTTCGTCTGGTGAGTGGTTAAAATTAGCAAAAAAAAATATTAAAAAAATAAGAGATAAAAATAAAATACCAATTTTAGTTGGTGGTACTGGTCTTTATTTCAAAGCTCTGACGGATGGATTAGTTAAAATTCCAAAAATACCAATCCCTATTCGAAATAAAATAAGACGAATGCAAAATAACTTAGGTCAAAAAAAATTTTATTTAAAACTCTTAAAAATTGATCCATCAGTAAAAAATAAGATTGAACCAACTGATGCCCAAAGATCAATTAGAGCTTATGAAGTTATTTCGATTTCAAAAAAATCAATTTTTGAATGGTATAAGAAAACAAAACCATCTTTTCGAAATGATGAGTTTATTAAAATTTATATAGATTATCCTAAAAATGAATTAATTAACAAAATTTCCAAGAGAGTAGACCAAATGATTAAAGATGGAGCTATTAAAGAGGTAAAAGATTTTTTAAAGCTTAATTTGAGGAGTGATAACAACATCTTCAAAGTTATAGGAATAAGAGAGATTAAAGAATTTATTGATACAAAAATTTCTATGCATGATTTAAAACTTAATATTGTCATAAAAACTAGACAATACGCTAAAAGACAGCGAACTTGGTCCAGAGGTCAAATGAGGGACTGGCAAAAATTTGATGCTGAGGCTCTTTCAAAATTTATAAAAAAATTATAAAAATCCTCACAATAACTTGACCAATGAGCACAACTTCAGCTAGATTGGCTAAATGTCAAAATTATATTCAGGAGCTGAGATAGTATTCAAATGTTTGGAAGATCAGAATGTTAGTCACATATTTGGTTATCCTGGAGGAGCAGTCCTTCCAATATATGACGAATTAAAAAATTTTAATTCAATTAAACATATTTTAGTAAGACATGAACAGGGCGCAGGGCACGCCGCAGAGGGCTATGCAAGATCAACTGGAAAACCAGGTGTATTGTTAGTTACTTCAGGTCCTGGAGCTACCAATGCTGTTACTGCCTTAACAGACGCTTACATGGATTCTGTTCCGCTAGTTTGCATCACAGGACAAGTTCCAACGCATTTAATTGGTACTGATGCATTTCAAGAATGTGACACAACCGGAATTACTAGACCTTGTACTAAACATAACTGGTTAGTAAAAGATGTTAATGACTTAGCTAAAATAATGCATAAAGCTTTTGAAGTAGCAACAACAGGTAGACCAGGACCAGTTTTAGTAGATATACCTAAAGATATTCAATTTCAAAAATCTAAATACAAAAATTATAAAAATAATAAAAAATCAAATGGTAAATCTCATAATAACTATTCACAAAAAAATATTGATGAATTAATTGATTTAATTAGCAAAGCAAAAAAACCAATTTTTTACACTGGAGGCGGAGTAATAAATTCAGGAACAAAAGCAAGTGAACTTTTAAGAGAACTTGTATATGCAACAGGTTTTCCAATAACTTCAACTTTGCAGGGTCTGGGTTGTTTTCCTGCTGATGATAATCAATTTTTAGGAATGCTAGGTATGCATGGAACCTACGAAGCAAACAACGCCATGTATTCATGTGACTTAATGATAAATGTTGGTGCGAGGTTTGATGATAGAATTACTGGTAAAATTGACGAGTTCTCTCCTAAATCTAAAAAAGTTCATATTGATATAGATCCATCATCAATAAATAAAAATGTAAAAGTAGATTTAGCAATTGTTGGAGATATAAAGTCAGTTTTAACATCAACACTTAAAACTTTTAAAAAATCTAAAAATAATTTTTCTAAATCAAATAAACATCAAATATCTAATTGGTGGGAACAAATTCAGAAATGGAGATCTAAAAGATCATTAGACTACATTGGTAGTGAAGAAACAATAAAACCACAGTATGCAATTGAAAGATTATACGAGCTAACAAAAGATAAAGACACATATATCACAACTGAAGTAGGTCAACATCAAATGTGGGCCGCTCAACACTACAAGTTCAATAAACCAAATAGATGGATGACTTCTGGAGGTCTTGGTACGATGGGATATGGATTACCAGCAGCTGTTGGAGTTCAGATTGCTCATCCTAAAAAATTAGTAATCGATATTGCTGGAGAAGCATCTGTTTTGATGACTATGCAGGAAATGTCAACTGCAGTTCAGTACAATTTGCCTATAAAAATATTTATTTTGAACAATGAGTACATGGGAATGGTAAGACAGTGGCAAGAATTACTTCATGATAAAAATTATTCTGAAAGTTACACTGCTGCATTGCCAGATTTTGTTAAAATGGCTGAAGCTTATGGTTGTGTCGGCATAAGAGCAAAAACACCTGAAGAATTAGATGATAAGATCATTGAAATGTTAAACACAGATCGACCAGTAATATTTGATTGCCTTGTAGATAAACAAGAAAACTGTTTTCCAATGATACCTTCTGGAAAACCTCATAATCAAATGTTACTTGGTCCTAAAGATCAAAAAGAAAAAAAGATTACTGGAAAGGGTAGAGCACTGGTTTAATGGCCAAATCAAAATCAGCATATAGTTTTGCAGGAAAAAAACAGAAGCCTGATACTCATATTATAGTTGTATGGGTAGATAATGAGGCTGGTGTTTTAGCTCGTGTGGTTGGTTTATTTTCTGGAAGAGGCTACAATATCGAGTCCCTTGCAGTAGCTGAGGTCGATCAGAAGCAAAATATTTCAAGAATAACAATTGTAACTACGGGTACACCACAAGTAGTAGATCAGATTAAACTTCAATTAAAAAAATTAGTTCCAGTTCATAAAGTGGCAGATTTTAAGAGAGAAGATAAAAATGTTATTTTTAAAGAAATGGCATTGTTTAAGTTTGTTGCAAACAATGGTAAATTAAATAAAGCTTTTGAAGCTTGTAAAAATTTTAATCCAGTAATATTAGATAAAACAAATAAATCAAATGTTATACAAATTACAGCTTTAAGAAGAGAAATAGATATTATGTCAAAAAATTTAAAAAAATTCGGTTTAGTGAGTGTCTCAAGAACAGGTGCAGTTGCTATGACTAGAGGGTCGGAAATATTTAAATAAATAAAAATTAAAGGAGAGAAATTATGAAAATGTTTTACGAAAAAGATACTAATGTAAATTTAATTAAAGATAAGAAAGTAGCAATTTTTGGTTACGGAAGTCAAGGTCATGCACATGCACTTAATTTAAGAGATAGTGGTGTTAAAGAAGTTGTGGTAGCTTTAAGAGAGGGCTCATCAAGTATTGAAAAAGCTGAATCTAAAGGTTTAAAAGTTATGAATTTGTCTGATGCTGCAGAATGGGCAGATGTTGTTATGATCTTAACGCCAGACGAATTACAAGCATCAATATATAAAAATCATATAGAGCAACGTGTTAAAGAAGGAACATCTATTGCGTTTGCTCATGGGTTAAATGTTCATTATGATCTTATAAAAGCTAGAAAAGATTTAGATGTATTTATGGTTGCACCAAAAGGACCTGGACATTTGGTAAGAAGTGAATATGAAAAAGGTGGCGGTGTACCTTGTTTATTTGCTGTTCACCAAGATGGTTCTGGTAAAGCAAGAGATTTAGCAATGTCATATGCATCAGCTGTTGGTGGTGGTAGATCTGGAATAATTGAAACTACATTTAAAGATGAGGTAGAAACGGATCTATTTGGAGAGCAAACAGTATTATGTGGTGGACTTGTTGAGCTGATTAAAAATGGATATGAAACTTTAGTTGAAGCTGGATATGAACCAGAAATGGCCTATTTTGAAACTGTTCATGAAGTGAAACTGATTGTGGATTTAATATATGAAGGTGGAATTGCTAATATGAATTACTCAATTTCAAATACAGCAGAGTATGGTGAGTATCAGTCAGGTCCAAGAATTATTAAAAAAGATGAAACCAAGCAAAGAATGAAAGAAGTTTTAGCAGAAATTCAATCTGGTAAATTTACAAAAGAATGGATGGAAGAATGCAAAAATGGTCAAAAAAACTTTCTTGCAACTAGGGCTCAATTAGCAGAACACTCGGTTGAAAAAGTTGGTGCTGAACTTCGGGCTATGATGCCTTGGATTTCAAAAAAGAAACTTGTTGATAGCGATAAGAAGTAGGTAATTTATTGTTTTATTTGGGCTAAAATAGCCATTTTATTTTGCAATCTGAGCGTGAGCATGTATGATACTCATGCTTAAATTAATTAAATGACTGATAATAACAGAGTATACATTTTTGATACTACAATGCGTGATGGAGAGCAGTCTCCTGGCGCATCAATGAGTTTGGAAGAAAAAATCCAAATAGCTAGAGTATTTGACGAACTTGGAATAGATATTATTGAAGCTGGATTTCCAATTGCATCTCCAGGAGATTTTGAAGCTGTTACTGAAGTCAGTAAAATACTAAAAAAATCAATACCTGCAGGTTTAGCAAGACATTCAAAAAAAGATATTGATAGATGCTTTGAGGCTCTTAAACATGCTCCAAGATTTAGAATTCATACTTTTATTTCTACAAGTCCTTTACATATGAAGCATAAACTTAATAAATCACCAGAAGAAGTTTATGAAGCGATAAAACAAAATGTAACTTATGCAAGAAACTTTACTGATGATGTGGAATGGTCTTGTGAAGATGGTACCAGAACAGATATGGATTATATGTGTAAGACAGTCGAATTAGCAATTAAATGTGGTGCTAGAACCATTAATATTCCTGATACTGTTGGCTATACTATACCATCTGAATTTACAAAAATTATTGAAACTCTGTTAAATAAAGTTCCAAACATAGATAAAGCAATTCTTTCAACTCATTGCCATAACGATTTAGGTTTGGCAGTTGCCAATTCTTTGGCAGGTGTTCAAGCAGGAGCTAGACAAATTGAATGTACTATAAATGGTCTAGGAGAAAGAGCTGGAAATGCAGCTCTTGAAGAAGTTGTGATGGCCATGAAAACAAGACCTGATTTAATGCCATATGAAACTGGAATTGAAACTACTCTTTTAAGTAAAGCATCCAAGATAGTATCAAATGCCACAGGTTTTCCTGTCCAATATAATAAAGCTATTGTTGGAAAAAATGCTTTTGCTCATGAAGCAGGCATTCATCAAGATGGAATGTTAAAAAATAGGCAAACATATGAAATTATGACACCAGAGAGTGTAGGCGTTAAACAAACATCTCTTGTAATGGGCAAACATTCAGGAAGACATGCATTTAAAGATAAATTAACTAGTTTAGGATATCCAGATCTTACTGATGATGTTGTAGATAATGCATTTGCAAAATTTAAAATCTTAGCAGATAAAAAGAAACATGTTTATGATGAAGATATAATCGCTTTAATAGATGATAGTTTAATAACTGACAATAAAGTAAGTGCAATCAATTTGAAATCTTTAAAAGTATTTGCTGGGACAGGAGAACCTCAAAGAGCAGAAATGACATTAGATGTTTTTGGTGAAGTTAAAAGAGCATCAGAAACAGGTGATGGGCCAGTTGATGCAATTTTTAAATGTATAAAAAAACTTTATCCACATGAGGTGAATTTACAACTATACCAAGTGCATGCTGTTACAGAGGGAACAGATGCTCAAGCCACAGTAAGTGTTAAAATTGAAGAAAATGGAAAAACAACTGTAGGACAAGCTGCAGATACTGACACTTTAGTTGCATCTGCAAATGCTTACATAAATTCACTTAATAAAATGATTATAAAAAGAGATAAAACAGCACCAGGGACAAATATTGAAAATCAAAATTTTGAGAATCAAAAGATGAAAGGTATATAAAATGGCAATGTTCAGCAACTTAAAGAAATTATGGAGTCAAGATATGGCAATAGATCTTGGTACAGCAAACACACTTGTAGTGTTAAAGGGCAAAGGTGTTGTTCTTAATGAACCATCAGTAGTTGCAGTTGTTGACAATAAAGGAAAAAAATCAGTTTTAGCTGTTGGAGACGAAGCAAAAACCATGCTTGGAAGAACACCAGGAAATATTCAAGCAATCAGACCTTTGAGGGACGGTGTTATTGCAGACTTCGTTGTTACTGAAGAGATGATCAAACACTTTATTAAAAAAGTTCACAAAAAAACATTAGCTAATCCAAGAATTTTAATTTGCGTACCAACTGGTTCCACACCAGTTGAGAGAAAAGCAATTCAAGATAGCGCTCTTGCAGCGGGAGCTCGTAAAGTTAACTTAATTGAGGAACCAATAGCTGCAGCAGTAGGAGCTGGACTACCAATATCTGAAGCAACTGGGTCAATGGTTGTTGATATAGGTGGAGGCACAACTGAAATTGCAGTTTTATCTTTAGGTGGTGTTGTATATTCAGAGTCATTAAGAGTGGCTGGAGATGCAATGGATAATGCATTAAAAGAATATATGAGAGAAGAGTACAATTTAATGATTGGAGATAGTACTGCAGAAAAAATCAAAAAAGATATTGGTACAGCTATTCCAACAAATAATAATACATATGCAGTTAAAGGTAGAGATTTAAGATCAGGAACTCCAAAAGAAGTTAATATTTCAGAAGAGGATACTGCAGAAGCACTTAATCCAATTTTAAAAGATATAGTATCTGCAATAAAAAAAGCTTTAGAAAATACTCCACCTGAGTTATCTGCTGATTTAGTTGATATGGGCTTAACTTTGACCGGTGGAGGTTCTCTTTTAAATAATATAGATAAAAGATTTTCAAAAGAAACAGGTCTTCCAGTAAATGTTGCTGATGATCCTTTATCTTGTGTTGCTATTGGAACTGGTAAAGCTTTAGACCAAGAGGAAACTTTTTCATCAGTCTTATCTGAGTATTAATCAAAATGTCTAAAGAAATGGGCAGAGATGATTTGGTTATATCTGCTCGTTCAATTTTTTTGAATAAGGGTAATAGACGAAAATTTTCACTTTTAACTTTAATTGTAGTTTCCATAATTGTTCTATCATTAGAATATTTTAAAACAGGACCTATTAATCAGTTTAGGTCAGTAGCCAAAGATGCTGTTTTTAAAACTTCATATATTATATCATTACCATATTTATCTTTAAAAAATGCTTATCACAGTGTTAGTGATCTTTTAAAAATATATGAAGAAAATAAACAACTTAAGATTATTGATTTAAATATTGAAGAGTTAAAACTTGAAAATCAATTTTTAAAAGAAGAAAATTTAAGGCTTAATGCACTGATTGAAGAAAAAAACCTCTTTTCAGATAATTATCATTTAACTAAGATTTTACTAGATCAGAATAGCCCATATTTACGATCAATTGTGATTAATAAAGGTTTCAAACATGATATTAAAATAGGCTCAGGTGTGAGAAGTGGATCATATTTTATAGGTAAGGTAGTTGGAGTTAATTACTTAACATCGAGAGTTTTATTAATAAATGATCTTAATAGTAAGATACCAGTAATAATTGAACCTAATGGAACCAGCGCAATAGTTTCAGGGAATGGAAGTAAATTTAATGGTGACATTGAGTATCTGCCTAAAAAAAATCAAGTTGAAGAGGGTTATATTGTTTATACTTCAGGAGCTGATGGGATAATTTCCTCTGGAATACCCATAGGCAAAATAACTATTATAAATAACAAAAAATATGTGAAATTTTTTGTAGATTTCGATCAAATTAAATTTGTTAAGGTTTATTTTAAAAAGTGAGTTTATTTGCTAACAGAATTTATTCTAAGACAATTACAAGTTTACCCACTTTAATTTTATTTTTAGTCGTAATTTTAGGTTTAAATATTAATATTATTTATAAAAATTATGATTTTATCATAAACTTTAGCTACATAATCGTATTCTTCTGGAGTTTAAAAAAACCAGAGCATCTAGGTTATGGATTAATTTTTTTTGCAGGTATTATAAATGATGTAGTTCAAAGTTTGCCAATCGGAATATCTTCCCTAGATTATTTATTATTATCTGCGATTGGAGCATTTATAAGAAATAGAACAATCATATACAATTTAATTTACGATTGGATATCATTTTTCATAGCAATTTTAATTGTAGGATCATTAAATTACATTATATTAATAACAATATTTAAAATTCCAATTGTCTATGAAAGTTTAATATTGGGTTTATTCGTTACATTTTTAATCTACCCTATATTTTACAAAATATTTATTTGGATAGATAATATGGTGCTAATTAAAAAGAATGATAAAAAAAATTGAAAATTTAAATAAAAGTAAAATTATAAGTAGAAGACTTTTTGTTTTAGTTGCAGCAAAAATTGGGTTAATTGGGATTGTTACCTCAAGATTATATAATCTGCAAATTTCTGAAAAGCAAAAATATGAGGTTTTATCTGACAAAAATAGAATTAGAGAGTGGAAAACCCCACCTCAAAGAGGAATAATAACTGATTATTTTAATAATATTATTGCTGATAATCAAAGAGTTTATCAAGTTCATTTATCTCTTGAAGAAGTTTCCAATTTTAATAATTCAATTTTTAAACTTAAAAATATTATAAGTCTTAAAGATGATGAAATAAAAAAAATATATGAGAAGAAAGAAAAGTCTAAGCCGTGGGATACAATAATAATTTCTGAAAATTTATCATGGAGCGAATTTTCTAAATTAAATTTGTACTTACATGAATTGGATGGAGCGAAGCCAGTTTTATCTACTTCAAGATATTACCCTTATTCCAATGATTTAGTACATGTTGTTGGTTATGTTGGTGATGCAACAACTCAAGATATTCAAAATAAAAAAAAAATAGAGGAAAACTTTGTACCAGGTTTAAAAGTTGGAAAAATTGGTATTGAAAATTCAAAAGATACTGACCTAATAGGAAATCATGGAACTAAAAGATATGAAGTAAATGCATCAGGAAAAAAAATAAGTGAAATTAGTTATAATAAAGAAACTCAAGGTGAAAATTTAAGAACGACCATAGACTTGGAAATTCAGCAATTGGCTCAAGAGTTATTAAAAAATCAGGCAGGCTCAATATGTGTTATGGATATATACTCAGGTGAAGTAATTACTATGGCATCGTCCCCAACCTACGATCCTAATAAGTTTACGCATGGAATAAGTACTAAAGATTGGAATAAAATTAAAAATAATAAGTTAAGACCTTTATTAAATAAATCATTAGCTGGATTATATTCTCCTGGATCAACTATAAAACCCTTAGTTGCACTTGCTGCACTAGAATATGGTATAATAGACACAAAGTTTAAAGTAAACTGTAAAGGCCATGATCATCCATATGAATTATATGGAGAAAGATATCATTGTTGGAAAAAAAATGGTCATGGATGGATGAGTATGAGAAATGCCATTAAACAGTCATGTGATATTTATTTTTATGAAGTCGCAAGGCTTTTAGGTGTAGATAAGCTCTCATTAATTGCAAAAAGATATGGCCTAGGCTCAAAAGTCTTAGAAGATTTTTTTTCAGAAGAAAAAAAAGGAATTGTCCCTTCAACGAAATGGAAAAAACAAGTTTTAGAACAGTCTTGGTATCTTGGCGAAACTGTAATTACTGGAATAGGACAGGGTTACATTCAGACTACTCCACTACAATTATGTTTGATGACAGCACAGTTGGCTAATGGAGGCTATAAAATTAAGCCAAATTTAATTTATGATAAAGAAATAAATTTAGATGCTATTAAATCAAAAATTGAAAGTGAAAAAAATAAATCTGTAAGTCAAAATATTCTGAAAGATCAAGAATTTAAACACTATGAAAGACTTTATAGAAATCCAAATAATTTAAGGTTTGTTCTAGATGCAATGTATGGGTCAACCAATGAACAATTTGGAACTTCCTTCAGATCTAGGCACAAAGAAGATAAATATAAATTTGCTGGAAAAACTGGAACTTCTCAAGTTAAAAGAATTTCTGATCAAGATAGAGAGCTTGATTTAGACCTTGAAGAGATAGAATATAAAAGTAGAGATCATGCTTTATTTATTGCATTTGCGCCTTATGATAAACCTAGGTATTCCCTTAGTGTTTTGATAGAGCACGGAGGCTCTGGTAGTAAAGCGGCCGCTCCACTAGCAAACAAATTAATAAAAAAAATTTTAGATAGACATGAATTAAGAGAAAAAATTAGAAAAGATTTAAAAAATATTGCATGATACTTTCAACATCACTAAATTCTACTAGCTATTCATTTATTGATAAACTGAAAGCTATTGATTACTTTTTAATAATAATTGTTGCTATAATTGGTTCAATGAGTGTTTTTTCAATTTATTCTACAGAAAGTGGGAACTTTTCTTTTTATACTAAAAATCATCTAACTAGATTTCTAGTATTTTTTTCTATGTTTTTAGTTCTATCATTTGTAAGAGTTTCATTTTGGTATAGGCAGGCATATATTTTTTATATTCTAGGAATTTTACTTCTAATACTTGTAATTTTTTTTGGAATTTCAGCATCAGGATCTAAAAGATGGATAAATCTTTTCATAATGAACCTCCAGCCTTCAGAACTAATGAAAATTGCAATAATAGTTTGTTTTGCAAGATATTACCATCGTATTCAAAGCTCAGATATACAAAGTTATAAATATTTATTACAACCAATCATACTTTTGTTGATACCCTGCTATTTAGTTATAACTCAACCTGATTTAGGAACAGCAATTTTAATAGCAGGAAGCGGGTTGGCCATTATTTGGTTAGCAGGACTTAATTTAAAATATTTTATATATACAGGATTAATATTGTTAGTATCATTACCTTTTGTAATTTCAATTTTAAAACCATATCAAAAATCAAGAATATTAACTTTTTTTAATCCAGATAGAGACCCTTTAGGTGCAGGTTATCAAATAATTCAATCTAAAATAGCAATTGGCTCAGGAGGATTGTTAGGTAAAGGTTTCTTGCAGGGTACACAAAGTTATCTTGAATTCTTACCTGAAAAACACACTGACTTTATTTTTACTCTTTTTTCTGAAGAATTTGGCTTTGTTGGTTCAATGCTTCTAATTTTATTATACGCTTTATTAATTTATAGAATAATAAGGATTGGTTTTTCTAGCAGATCTTTTTTTGCAAAACTATACTGTTATGGTTTTGCATCTGCTTTATTCTTATATATTTTTGTAAATATAGCCATGGTAGTTGGGTTGTTGCCAATCGTTGGAGCACCACTTCCTATCATGTCATACGGAGGATCATCTATGTTATCAATAATGCTAGGTTTAAGTGTTGTAATGAGCTGCAAAATTTACAGTCGAGATTCGATCGGCAATTAAGATAATGTAAACAATTATCCTCCGCGATCAAATAACATCTATTATAATTTAACCTACCAACTATATTTTTCCAGTGTCAGAAAAAATTTTAAAAGTTGGTATAATAGGAGCAGGAATTCAAGGAGTATGTAATGCTCTTTTTCTTCAAAAAAAAGGCTATCAAGTAACTTTGTTCGATAGAGATGAACCTGGAAATGCAGCCTCTTATGGTAATGCAGGTCATTTTTCTCCTTATGCATCAGTCCCTTTAAACAGACCAGATATTGTAAGTGATGTTCCATCAATGCTTATGAGCTCAAGAGGACCTTTAGCACTTAAATGGAATTATGTTCCAAAAATGATCCCTTGGTTTTCAAAATTTTTAATGAATTGTACTAATGATAAAATGATGCATACCGCAAAAAATATGCATCAAATTTTAGATCAATCTTTACTGGCTTACGATGAACTATTCGAAGAGATAGATCTAGAGGGTTTAGTTGAAAATAATGGAATTTTATATGTCTGGAATGAAAAAAATTTAAAAAGTAGAGAATTAGAAATAAAAATTAGAGACGATCTAGGTGTTAAACAACAAGTGGTTAATAAAAAAGAAATACATGATTTGGAACCAAATTTAAAACCATTTTATCATGGAGGTGTTTTCTATGATTATGCAAGACATGCAAGAAATCCAAAAAAAATATTAATAAAGCTATTTGAAAATTTTATAAAAAAAGGTGGAAAGTTTTTAAAACTAAATATCCAAGATTTGAATTTTGATGAGGAAAAACCTGTTTTAAGATCGGAAACTCAGAGATTTGTTTTTGATAAATTGGTTATTGCATGTGGTGCGTTTTCAAAAAAACTTACTGATAAACTTCATGAAAATATTCCACTGGATACCGAAAGAGGGTATCATGTTCATTTTAAAGATTTTGATCATTTAATTTCTAGACCAGTGGTTTATTCTAATAGAGGGTTTGGAATGTCACCAATGGATCAAGGGTTAAGAGTAGTTGGTACTGTGGAGTTTGGCGGTCTAGAAAATGCTTTATCAAAATCCAGGATCAAAAACTTAATTTTAAATGCAAAGGATATGCTTGACGGTTTACCTGATCACAAAGATGAGTGGTTAGGGTTTAGACCTACATTGCCAGATTTTTTACCAATAATTGGACCATCAAAAAATTATAAAAATGTATTTTATTCATTTGGTCATCATCATTTAGGATGGACTTTAGGTGCAATTTCTGGAAAAATAGTGTCTGGTATAATTGCAAATGAAAATACTAATATGGATTTAAAGCCTTACAGTTCAGTTAGATTTGCATAAAAAAGTTAAATAGTGTGGAAATTAAACTTGAAGACAAATATAAATTAAGTAAAGGCACTAGATTTTTAACTGGTGCCCAAGCTCTTGTTCGAGTCCCAATTGTTCAATCAAGAAGAGATAAACAAAAAAAATTAAATACAGCGTGTTATATTTCTGGTTATAGAGGTTCTCCTTTAGGGGGTTATGACCAACAGATTTTAAAAAATAAAAAAATACTTGAATGAAAATAATATTTTTTTTCAACCAGGAATAAATGAAGAACTTGCAGCAACTTCTTTATGGGGCACACAGCAAGTTAATCTTAGAAAACAAGATAAATATGATGGGGTTTTTGGCATTTGGTATGGTAAAGGGCCAGGCGTAGATAGAGCGGGAGATGCTTTAAAACATGTAAACTTAGCTGGTACTTCAAAATTTGGTGGTGTCATTGCTTTAATGGGTGATGATCATATATGTGAGTCTTCAACAACTTCTCATCAAAGTGAATTTGCAATGATTGATGCGATGATACCTTTTTTTAATCCAAGTGGTGTTCAAGAAATACTAGATTATGGAATAATAGGAATCGAATTATCAAGAAAAAGTGGGTGTTGGGTAGGTATAAAGTGTGTTCATGATAATGTTAGCTCAGGAGCAACTGTTAACTTAGACGAAAATAGGTTAAATCTTTTAGATATTTCAAGTGAAAAATATCCATTGGAAGGATTAAACATTAGACTAAAAGACACTGCACAAGAAAAAGAATATCGGCTACACCACCATAAAATAAAATATGTAAAAGAATTTTGTAAAATAAATAATTTGAATAAAATTATTTTCGATTCAGGAAAGGCAAAAATTGGAATAATTAGTACTGGAAAGTCTTTTTTAGATACAAAATTAGGGCTAGAAAAAATTGGAATAAATGAAGATATTGCCAATCAAGTAGGAATTAAATTTCTTAAAATTGCTATGCCTTGGCCATTAGAGGAAACAGTAATTGAAAAATTTTCTGAAAATTTGGAAAAAATCATTGTTGTTGAAGAAAAAAGATCAATAATTGAAACACAAGTTAAAGAAATATTATTTAATAAAAATTTAAATATAAAAGTAGTTGGAAAAAATGACGAAAATAATAATGATTTATTTGTTTCTTCTGGAGCTTTAGATCCAGGTGAAATTGGTTTAAAGATCTTTGAAATAATTAATTACCTTAAACTACCAGATGAAGTAAATAATCTTTCAAAAAAATTAAAGTCTTTGAAAGAAAAAACTAATTCAAATATTTCTTTAAAAAGAGTCCCACATTTCTGTTCTGGGTGCCCTCATAATACTTCAACTAGAATACCTGAAGGTGGTAGAGCGATTACAGGTATTAGTTGCGCTTATCTTGTAGAACATATGGAGAGAGATAATGAAGGCTTTTCACAAATGGGATCAGAAGGTGCAACTTGGGTTGGTGAGTCTGTATTTAGTAATACAGACCATGTTTTTCAAAATATGGGAGATGGTACTTACATCCATTCAGGAATTCTATCTATAAGACATGCAGTTGCAGCAGAAACTAAAATGACATTTAAGATTTTGTATAATGATGCCGTTGCTTTAACAGGAGGTCAAGCATTAGATGGATTACCAACAGTTGCTCAAATGTCTAAACAACTTGAAGCAGAAGGTGTCGAAGAAATTGCAATAATCACAGATGAAATTGAAAAATATAGTGACAGAGGAGGTTTTGCTAGAAATTCTAAAGTTTATGATAGAAAAAATATTATAGATGTTCAAATTGAATTGAGCAAAATTAATGGAACAACTGTAATAATTTATGATCAAACTTGTGCAGCTGAGAAAAGAAGGAGAAGAAAAAAAGGTATCTTGGAAGAGCCTAAGAAAAAAATTTTTATTAATAAAGACTTATGTGAAGGTTGTGGAGATTGTGGAATTCAATCTAATTGTGTTTCTATTACACCTGTCGAAACTGAGTATGGAAGAAAAAGACAAATCGACCAATCTTCTTGTAACAAAGATTACACATGCGTAGATGGGTTTTGTCCAAGTTTTGTAAGTCTTGAGGGAGATATAAGACTTAAGAAAAATTATGACGATAATTTAATTAATAAAATAAATTCAAAGATAGACGATCCAATATTACCTCAAATTGATAAATCTTTTGGAATAATGATTGCTGGAATTGGTGGTACAGGAGTTGTTACAATTGGAGCTGTGCTTGCAACCGCTGCCCAAATAGATGGAAAAGGATCAGGGGTTTTAGACATGACTGGATTAGCACAAAAAGGTGGAGCTGTTAAAAGTTTCTTGAGAATTTTTGAAAAACCAGAAGATGTTGGAGCAATAAGGTTATCTTATGGGGATACTAACTTACTTCTAGGATTTGATTTACTTGTATCAAATGATTTAGAAATAATAAAAACCTTAGATAAAAAAATTTCAAAATTAATAATTAATACAGATGAAGTTATGCCTGGAGATTTTACAAGGGACAAAAATTTTTACTTACCATTTGATGAAATGAGAGATAATTTAATTAATATAGCGAGTCAAGAAAATATAAAGTTTATATCAGCAAATAAAATTACATCAAAGATTTTAGGAAATTCAATTTTATCAAATATGTTTAATGTAGGAGTAGCTTATCAATCAGGTCTAATACCAATTTCAGCTTCATCAATAGAAAAAGCAATTGAGTTAAATGGTGCAAGTGTAAAAGATAATATTAATGCATTCAGATTTGGAAGACATTATGAAAATTTAAAAGATGAGGTTTTAGATATAATTAAAGATGAGCCAGAAGTATTAGAGGGTTTTGAGGAAAAATATAAAAATAGATTTAAGTTTTTGGAAGATTACCAAAATATAAAATATGCTGAAAAATTTGGAGATCTCGTAAGCTATGCAAGAAAGATAGATAAAAATATAGGAAACGGTAGTCAATTCTCAAATGCAGTTTTAAAAAATTATTTCAAATTAATGGCATACAAAGATGAGTATGAAGTATCGAGATTAATGACAAATAAAAAATTCGTAGACGATGTAAATAAAAACTTTGAAGGTGACTTTAATTATAATTTTTATTTAGCCCCTCCAATTTTTAGTAAAAAAAGTAAAGTTGATGGGAAATTGCTTAAAATTAAATTTGGAGGATGGTTATTTAATGTGTTTAAATTACTTTCTAAATTAAAATTTTTAAGAGGTACAAAGCTTGATCCATTTGGTTATTTAAATGAAAGAAAAAAGGAAAGAGAATTAATAAGAGATTATAAGCAAACAATTACTGGTATAGGAACAAAAATAAATAAATCAAACTACGAAACAGCAGTTAAAATAGCATCAATACCTGATCAAATCAGAGGTTTTGGACATGTTAAGGAAAAGAATATAAAAGAAGCAATAAACTATAGAACAGATTTACTAAATTCTTTTCATGAAAACACTTAGCCCTTTATATTTAGCCTCTCTTTATTTGGTTTTAGCTTGTTTATTTTGGGCAGGCAACTTTATAGTAGGAAAAGCTGCAAGCATTATTGATATTCCTCCGATATCATTAAATTTTTATAGATGGTTTTTGGCCTGGTTAGTTTTACTTCCATTCACTTATAAAGAATTATTAAATAACCAAAAAATTATAATAGATAATATTTTTTTATTTTCATTATTGGGAATTTTGGCTGTGACAGTTTTTAATTCAGCTCTTTTTTACTCCCTGAGACATACCCAAGTAATTACTGGATTACTTATGATTTCAACAGTGCCAGTTATGATTATATTATTTTCATTCTTACTTAAAATTGAGAAAACAAATTCATTTCAAATAATAGGTGTATTTCTCTCACTTACAGGTGTTTTGTTTATAATAACAAAAGCAAATTTAAATAATTTATTAAATTTGTCATTTAACAAAGGGGACATTTTCGCGTTAATCGCAATGTTTGCATGGTCTCTTTATTCAGCTCTTCTGAAAAAAAAGGAATTTAATCTATCTCCAATTTCTTTATTGCAGGTCGTTATAACCTTTGGAGTTATTTTTCTAATTCCTATGTATTTTATTGATTATAGTTTGGGCAGTGTAATCAAATTACAATCCTCTTTTTATTTAGTTTTATTTTATGTTGTTATTTTCCCTGGTCTAATCTCATTTCTGTTTTGGATAAAAGGTGTAAAACTTATTGGGGCCAATAGATCTGGAGTTTTTCTTCATTTGATGCCAATTCTAGGTGCAATAATGGCTATGATAATTTTCAATGAAAAAATTTTATTTTATCATTTCTTAGGTGCAATTTTTATAATTGCTGGTATTACAATTTCGAATAAAAAAACTCAAAATGCTTAAGGTAGCTATTTTAGACGATTATCAAAACGTTGCTCAAGAATTTATAGATTTGAAAAATCTTTCATCAAAGTTTGATATTGAGATTTTCAGTGAACCTTTTGAAAACGAGGATGATGCAATAGAAAAATTAAAAGATTTTGAAGCTCTGCTTATAATGAGAGAAAGAACATCAATTACTTCAAATCTAATTAAATGTTTGAAAAAACTAAAATACATTTCTACAAGCGGAATGAGAAATAAAGCCATAGATCTCGAAGCAACAAAAAAAGCAAAAATTGTTGTTACTGGAACAGAAATTAACTCAAACCCTACCTGTGAATTAACATGGGCGTTAATTTTAGGACTAGCTAGAAATATTAAGGTAGAAGTTGATAATATGTACCAAGGCTATTGGCAGACAACAGTGGGAGTTGAATTAAAAGGAAAAATTCTGGGCCTTATTGGTTTAGGAAAAGTTGGATCCCAGGTTGCTAAAATTGCAAAAGCTTTTGGCATGCAAGTTATGGCATGGAGCGAAAATCTCAGTCTAGATAAGTGTAAAGAACTTGATGTTTTACCATCTAGTAAAGAGGATCTTATTCAAAATTCTGACTTTATATCAATTCATGTCCAAGGAGGAGAACGATACAAGGATTGTATTAAGCTCGCTGAATTTGATAAAATGAAAAAAACTGCATTTATAATTAATACTTCACGAGGTCCAATTGTTAACGAAGATGATTTAATTATAGCTTTATCAACTAATGTAATAGCTGGTGCTGGTATAGATGTTTATGATAGAGAACCTCTACCTAGTGGTCATAAATTAAGATTTGTTCCCAATGCACTTTTGCTTCCACATTTAGGCTATGTAACCGCTGAAAATTATTCTATTTTCTATACGCAAATGATTGAAAATTTAGAAGCTTGTGTTGCGGGTAAGCCTATTAGAGAAATTAAATAAAGTGGAATTTCCAGTTGTAAATCACCCAGATTATGAAGCTAAAATTGGAGATGATCATAAGTTTCCAATTAAAAAATTTGGTGAATTGGCAAAATATCTAAAAAAACAAAAAATTGTTAAAGAATTTCATATTCCAAAAGAATGTTCAGTTGATACTTTAACTCAAGTTCATTCAATGAATTATGTTATTAAAATAAAAAATAAAACTTTAGAGAAAGAAAAAGTTAAAAAAATCGGTTTCCCATTGGTTGATAGCGTTGTTAGAAGATCTCTAGTTGCAACTGGAGGAACGGTGCTTGCTTCAAAACTTGCTTTAAACTTTGGTATTGCTTGTAATACTGCTGGTGGGAGTCACCATGCAAATTATAATGAGGGTGCAGGTTTTTGTGTTTTTAATGATGTGGCAGTTAGTGCAAAATATTTAACATCAAGAGGCCTAGCACAAAAAATTTTAATTGTTGATTTAGATGTGCATCAAGGAAATGGATCCTCAGATATTTTTAAAAATGATAGTAATGTTTTTACTTTTAGTATGCATTCAAAGGTTAATTATCCACCTATAAAATCTACTAGTGATCTTGATATTGAACTTAAGCAAAATATGGAGGATAATGAATATTTAGATATTCTTGAATTTAATTTAAAAAATCTAATAAATTATGAGTTTGACTTTGTATTTTATGTAGCTGGAGTCGATATTCACAAAAATGATAGATTAGGCAAATTAAACATAACAGACGAAGGTATAGAAAAAAGAGATCAATTAGTTATAAGAAGTTTTTTTCAAAAAAAAATACCAATTTGTGGTGTCTTAGGGGGTGGATATAATAAAGACTTCGATAAACTTATTGAATTACACTCAAGTTTACATAAAAATTGCAAAAAAATTCTTAATGAAAAAAATTAATCCAAATTTATCAAATACGCAGAACAAAATTTTATTTGAAGAGGCCACAGAGCAACCAGGCTCAAGTGAATTAAATCATGAAAAAAGAGAGGGTACCTATCATTGCGCTAATTGTGGAGTAAAGTTGTTTGACTCAAATACTAAATATGAAAGTGGATCTGGCTGGCCTTCATTCTATGAATCTTTGCCTGATGCATTTGAAACCACAACCGATTATCACATTGGTTATGCTAGAACCGAATATCATTGCAAGAATTGTGGAGGTCATCATGGTCATATATTTGACGACGGTCCACAACCTACGGGCAAAAGATACTGCAACAACGGTGTTTGCTTGGTTTTTAAACCTAACAAATAATACAAACTTAAAATTATCTTGTTAAATTTTCTTGTCCAATATAGATTTTTATTTAAATACAAGTTATGAAAAAAATACTTTTGGTCTCATTTCTCGTTTTATTTACAAGTAATTTGAGCGCAGATGTATCCAATAATATTTCACAATATATATCTAATTTAATCCCTGGTGAGGGTGATACAGAGGTTAGTATTGATTTAAGAGAAAATAATAAACCCGATTATAGTATTCTTACAGTAAGAGAGATTGAAAAAACTGAAAATGGAAATTTTTTTTCTCAGTTATCTTTATTTAATACAGAAAAAGATAATGATGAGAGAATTGTAGCAAATATTGGCTTAGGTAAAAGATCATTAAGCCAAGACAATACGCTAATGACTGGTTTCAATGTTTTTCTCGATTATGATGATGCTGGAAACTTAAGATCTAGTTTTGGTTTAGAAGCAAGAAGTGCAGTTTTAGAATTTATGTACAATCATTATTTTGGACTAGATGATGCGTCAGATGAAAAAGTTTTAGATGGATACGAATTAGGTTTGGCATCACAAATTCCTTATCTACATTGGGCAGATGTATTTATTAATACTTATGAATGGGAAGGTGTTTCTAGAGACGATGTAAAAGGCACAAAAATTGGATCAGAATTATTATTAAGTCCAACATTAAATCTAGAAATTGCGTATGATGATAAAGACAAAAAGGGATTAGAAGATGAGTGGTATGCAAAAATAATGTTTGTTCACCCTCCAAGAAATAAAAATTCTTTACAAGATGGTTTCATAAGTGCAAATACATGGAGAGATCAAAAAGATATGTCTGGCCAATTGTTAACAAAAGTAAAACGAAATAATAAAATTTTTGTAGAATTTAATGGTAAATCAACAATATCGAGAGCTGATTAATGAAAATGACTTTTAGAATATTAATTTTTGTAAAAATCATAATGTTCTTTTCAATTTCAACTTTGCAAGCTGCAAGTACAACTGGCCTTGCAAGTGTATACAAAGTAACAATGAAAAAAGTAGAGTTATGTACAGCGAGTACAAGTGTTTCAAGTTGTGTTGGTGCAGTCGTAATAGGAAATACCGAAAAAGTTGTGGATATTGCATCCGTAAATGCAGGTGCTGCAGCTGCTTCATATGGAGATCCAGCACTTTTACCTTTAGGAGAAACTTATACTCATATGAGAGTTACTATAGATAGAAAATTTACCATTCAAGCTGATTTAGAAGTTTCAGGTGTTACAGATAATTGCACGACGACTGCAGCACTCTCTGGCTCTGCTTATCCTGCAGGAGCTTTAAGTGATAATGAAAAATATGACACAACACCAATTCTTGCTGACGGGGGCACTGCTGCAGAAGCAGAATTATATTTAAAAAATGATCAAATGAAAGTTTGTGGAAATGCTGCTTGTACTGGAGTGGGTGATGCAAATACAATCACTTATGCTCAAGGTAGTGGATCGTCTACTTACCAAACTCAGCATGCAGATGGGAGCACCTCGGACGATCATGTGATGGTCTATACTCTTACATCGCCTTACACTGTGTCTTTAACCCCTCCAATTATAGATATTAGTTTTGGTACTTCAGCAGCAATCAAAGCAACAGATGTTGGTTCCAATTTTTGTATGTTTGACCCACAAGAACCAGTAGTTACAATAACTATTCAATAAAACTTCATAATCTTCATAATTTAATTTAGACTATATTTATGTATAGAAAAGTTGATCATAAAATTATTCCAGCAAAAAAAAAGCTAAGAAAATTATCTAAAGATTTTAAGCAAAATTTTAAAAATATTGAAAATTATATAAAAAAAGAGATTTATAAAATAAAGAGGTTAAAGAAATTATCTAAAAATATTATTCCTGAAATAAAGTATAAAGAACTTTTATCACCTGATCTAAGAATAAATGATCAAATAAAAAAAAGAGGATGTATTATTATTAGAGATGTATTTGATCAAAAAAAAATAGGTAAACTTAACAATGATCTAGAAAAATATATTGAACATAATGGATATTACAATGATCAAAAAAAGAAAGAGGGTCTAGATAATTACTTTAGTGATTTAAAATCTGGTAAGCCTCAAATTTATGGATTGTATTGGTCAAAAGCTCAAATTAAAATCAGGCACTCCCAGAAAATGGCCAAAATTAAAAAATTTTTAAATAATCTATGGGTTTTTAAAAATGAGGAATATGAGGTATTTGATCCAAATCGAGAACTTTCATACGCTGACAGGATCCGAAGAAGAGAACCAGGCGACAATAGTTTAGGTTTGTCACCACATTGCGATGCAGGGTCAGTTGAAAGATGGATCGATCCTTCTTATCAAAAAATTTATAATGATATATTTTCAGATAGATTTAAAAATTTTAATCCATTTGATGCAAAATATAGAGATAGAACAATTGAATTTGAGTCTCCAGCAGTTGCTCATGTTTTTAGAACTTTTCAAGGTTGGACAGCCTTAACTGAACAGGGCCCTAAAGATGGAACATTACAATTAATTCCTATTTCAAAAGCTATGGCTTATGTTTTGACCAGAGCTCTGTTAGATGATGTTCCAGATAATGAGTTATGCGGATCGAAAGTTGGAAAAGCACTATCAGTTAATGAAAAATATCATAGCTTACTTTTGGAGGGATTAATATCAATACCTAAAATGTACCCTGGTGATACAATTTGGTGGCATCCAGATGTTATCCATGCAGTAGAAGACAAGCATTTAGGAAAAAATTTTTCTAATGTTATTTATGTTGGCGCAACCCCATATTGTAAAAAAAATTTAGATTATATAAACAAGCAATCAAAAAAGTTTTTAGAGGGAAAAAGTCCACCAGATTTTGCACCAGAAGATTTTGAGGTTAATTATAAAGGAAGGGTGACAGAAAAAGATCTAAGCGTTCTTGCAAAAAAACAATTAGGTTTAGTTGATTGGAATTAACTTACTTTAAAGATGCTTCTAAAGTACCATTTTTTTCTAGGTCTCTAAGTTCTTGATAACCACCAATATGCTCATCGTTAAAAAAGATTTGAGGAATTGTACGTTTTCCATTTGCTTTTTTAATCATTTCATCTCTTAAATCTGGACCAGTTGATACATCAATCACTTTGTATTCAAGATTATTTCTATTCAGTAATCTTTTTGCAGCATCACAAAAGGCGCACATTGGACCTGAATACATAGTTATATTTTTCATACTTTAGATATAATTATATTTTGCTAATTTACCAGTTAAGAATTTCATTTTTCTTAATTTTTACTCTTATTTGTTTTCTTGAATATTCAAATTTTTTTCTATGTTTAATACTTTGTGAATTTACTCTTTTTCTCCATAACCTAAAAGACGAAGGTTTAAGATTTCTTCTCATTATCTTAATAACGTCAGCTTCAGTTTTTCCTGTTTTTTTTTCTATTTCCTCAAATGTAATTCTGTCAGCCCATGCTGCCCAGATAACCCAATCTGGACTTCCTGGTTTTGGCTCAGGGTTTTTGACTTTGGTTGTAGGCCTGTGACTTTTTTTCATAGATTTTTCAGTAAAACCCTAAATAAATTTTAATGCAAATTTTAATGCTTATGATAATATCATAATTAGATAGTCCTATCTAGCCATCTTTAGCTCCCGGTTTTTTAGGACTATCCTAAGATGCTTCCTCTAAATTATTTCCTTTTTCTCCAAATAATTCTTTTCATGTTTATTACCCCTGGAACACCTAGGATAGTAATAATTTCATATTCAATAAATTATGGAGTTAAGAAATGCGTATGGACAGCATTAGGAGATGTAACTGCAAATATTATTCAAGCAACTCTTGTTATATTTGTTATTGGTTCATTTATTTCAGATAATCCTAAGTTGCTTAATACATTTAAATGGCTTGGAATAGTTTATATTCTATATCTCGCCTATGATATTTATAAATCCCGACCAAAAAGTATAAATTCTAATGAAAAATCTGAAAAAAGTTTTTTATCTTTTTATAAAGACGGCTTTTTAGTTGCTGGAACAAGTCCTAAAGCTTGGATGTTTTTTCCGTTTATTTTTCCACAATTTATTGATTTTAGCTCTAATTATGTTGTTCAATTTATTATTCTAATAACAACATATGTAATTTTAGATTTTTTATCTTTAGTCGGTTACGCAATTCTAGCAAATAAAATGATTACTTGGGTTAAAGCTAACGCAAAAGTTATAAACACAATTTCTGCGTGCGTTTTAATAGTAATAGCTGGCATAATTGCAATTATGCAACAATATTAGGCGTTAATGCGATACTACTGTTACTTGAAAAAAAATTAATTTCTTAGTTAAATAGGGTTTAAATTAATTAATTAATAATAAAAGAGGAGATAAATGAAAATTAAAAACATTATAATTACATTTGTTTCTGCAATAGCAATTTTATTCTCAACATCAGTTGTTTCTTTAGCAAAAGTTGTTGGTGATAAAATTATATTAGGTGCTGCAATTTCTTTAACTGGAAAATATTCATCTAATGGTGTTCATACTCAAAACGGTTACAACATGGCCGTCGACAGAATTAACAGCATGGGTGGTGTGAAAGTTGGAGGAAAAACTTACATGTTTGACATTATCTACTACGATGATGAATCAAACCCAAAAAGAGCAGCGCAACTTGCAGAAAGATTGATTTCACAAGATGGTGTTGAGTTTATGCTTGGACCTTACAGTTCAGGTTTAACCAAAGCAATTGCACCTGTAACTGAGAAATATGGTGTTCCAATGGTAGAAGCTAATGGTGCATCAAGATCTTTGTTTACAAAAGGGTACAAATATTTATTTGCGGTGCTAGCGCCAGCAAACTTATATTTGGATGTTGCAATCAGAACAGCAGTTGAGCTTAATGGTGGAAAAGGTGTAAGAATTGCACAAGCTTTTGAGCAAGATGCATTCTCACAGGACGTTAGATTGGGTATTTTAGATGCTGCAAAAGAAACAGGATCAAAAATTATAATCGATGACAAACTTCCAAAAGAGCTTAATGATATGGCGGCAACTTTAGCAAAAGTTAAAGCAACTAAACCAGATGTTCTTGTTGTTTCAGGACACACAAAAGGTGCTTTAACAGCCATTAGACAAATTGCTGAAATGAAGGTTGATGTTCCAATGTTAGCAATGACACACTGTGATGCTGCTAAATTGTCTAAGCAACATGGTGCAAATTCACAATACGCTTTGTGTGCTTCTCAATGGCATAAAACATTAACATATAAAGATGATTTCTTTACTGATGGTATGACTTATGATGCAGACTTTACAAAAGAGTTTGGTTATGCACCTCCATACCAAGCAGCAGAATCTTCTGCGGCTTTGTTAGTGTTTAAAGATGCCTTTGAAAGAGCAGGATCTTTTGATCAAAAAAAAGTTAGAGATGCTCTTGCTGCTACTAACATGCAAACTTTTTATGGAAACATAAAATTTGCTGAAGGTGGTCAAAACGTTGATAAGCCAATGGTATTATTTCAAGTTATGTGTGATGATGCAGGAAAATGTGAAAATAAAGTTGTAGCTCCATTAAAATGGGCTTCAGCAGAATTAATTCACCCAATTCCTAAGTGGTCAGACAGATAATATAAAAAAGAATAAAAGCCCCCTAGCATTAGGGGGCTTTTTTTTATAAGCATTTAAAAGTTTATGGATTTTTTAATATTTCAAGTTCCAATGTTAACTGTTCAAGCTGTCCTAGACGGACTTTTACTTGGAATATTATTTGCACTTATTGCCTATGGAATGGCTCTTCAATGGGGAGTTATGAATATTATCAACATCGCGCAAGGCGATCTTGTCATATTAGGTGGATACATTGCATACTTTATGTATCTTTATGGAATTCACCCAGCATGGGGAGTAATAGTCTCGCCAATTATAATGTATTTTGTAGGGGTTATTATTTACAAGTTAGTTATAAATAAAGTTGTTGATAGAGATTTATTTATCTCAATTCTTGCAACGTTTGGAATAAGTATTTTATTTATGCAGTTAATGAATTTTGCATTTGGAGCAGATGTTGTTCTTGCAAATTCAGGTTATGGAACAACTATGCTATTTGATAATTCTGTAACATTACCAAACTCTAAGATTTTCTCAGCATTCATAAGTATAGTATTTGCTATTGGATTAGTGATTTACATGAAAAAATCCAAGCTAGGTCGAGCTATTAGAGCAACTGCTCAAAATGCAAGAGCTGCAAAGATATTAGGTGTAGATACAGAAAAAGTTTATGCAGCAACTTTTGGAATTAACGCTGCATTGTGTGGAGTCGCTGGAGCACTAATATCGATTACATTTACAATTCATCCGTATATGGGTTTACCTTACACAATTAGATCTTTCATGATTGTAATTGTTGCAGGACTTGGAAATTTACCCGGAGTAGCTATATCAGGAATGGGCCTAGGTGTTTTTGAGGAATTTGCAGATTATATATTGGGAACAGAATTTAGAATAGGATCTGTATTTTTATTACTAGTTTTAATTTTAGTTTATAGAAGATTTAAACTTTCAAAAAAAAGAGAATACTTAAAGTAATGAATAAAAACATAATTTTATATGCAGCTATTTTAATATTTGGTATCGCGGCACCCTTTGTTTTTCCAGCATTTAAAGTTCAATTGTCTATTCTTTGTATCTTAATAATCTTAGCAATTACGTGGAATGTCCAAGGTGGAGAAATGGGCTATAACACTTTTGGTAATATTTTATTTTATGGACTTGGAATGTATCTCTGTGCCTCAGTTCAAGTTGGGATGTTCTTTCCATTGGCTGAGTGGACAGAAGGTGGTGGAGAAAAAACCTTTGTCCATACTCCTGCTCAATTCTTTCAAGGATTTGCTGTAGGACTTGCTGTAGCTGCAATTGTTCCAGCAATAGTTGCGGGATTAATTGGTTACTCAATTTTAGGTTTAAGAGGACATTACTTTGCAATTTGCACATTAGGTTTAGGTGTTGCTGCTGGAGAGATTTCAGGTGGAATAGAAATAATTGGAGCAGGCCAAGGATTTACCACTCCGCCTTTTCCTAAAGTTGGAAGTTTAGAGGCTAGAGGTGAATTTTTTTATTTTTGTAGCTTCGCAGTTTTAATCTTCACATTTCTTGCTGTTAAAGCAATTTACTCAACCAGATTTAAATTGGTTCTTAACGCAATAAGAGACAATGAAGATAAGGCAGAAGCTATGGGTATCCAAACAATGAAGTATAAAATTATTGGATGGATGATATCTGCATTTTTTTGTGGTCTAGCCGGAGGTATCATGGGTGGTCTTGTTGGATATATTGACTCAACCGATGTTGCTTTTGATGGAAGAGAAATGGGAGTATTTATGGTATTGATGGCAATATTAGGCGGTAAAGGAACTTTATGGGGACCTGTTATTGGAGCTACTGTTTTTCACATATTTAAAGAGGGTTTTTGGACATTTTTTCTTGGATGGCAGTATGTTGCGCTTGGAGTATTAATCGTTGTTATCGTTATTTATTTCCCAGAAGGCATTATGGGTTGGTTGAGAGAAAAATATCCTGAGAGATTTGGTGAAGTTGTAGATGAGGCTGATCGAAAGGCACAGGTTCAACTCAAGTGAGCATATTAGAAGTAAATAATGTTAGTAAATCTTTTGGTGGTGTTAAAGCTAATGTTGATATTTCTATGGCAGTCGAAAAAGGTAAAATTGTTGGTCTGATTGGTCCGAATGGGTCTGGGAAAACCACCTTATTTAACTCTATAGTTGGAACTTATCCAATAGATCAGGGATCTATAAAGTTTAATGGTAAAGAAGTATCTGAATTGCCAGTTCCAATTATTGCAAAACTCGGTCTTTTAAGAACCTTTCAACAAACAAGAATATATGGAAAGCTTAATTGTGTAGATAATATGCTTATTAGTCACAAAGCTAGTGATGAAAGCTTAGTTTCAATTTTTTCAAAGATACCAAAAGATTTAACTGATAAAGCTGAAAATTTATTAAACTTTGTTGGACTATATCAAAAGAGAAAATTAAGAGCAGGTGATTTATCATTTGGCCAACAAAAGTTGTTAGAACTTGCCATGGCATTAATGAATGAACCAGAAATGCTACTTCTAGATGAGCCAACTGCAGGTATTAATCCAACTTTAATAAATGGAATTATTGATAGATTAATAAAAGTAAATCAAGATTTTGGAATTACCTTGTTAGTAATTGAACATAATATGAGAGTGATTATGCAATTGGCTGAAAGTATCTTTTGTTTAGCACATGGAAAAATGCTAGCTAATGGAACACCAGATGAAATAAAAAGTGATAAGCGAGTTATAGATGCTTATCTAGGAGCGCAATAATGGCAAATCAATATGAAGTACTTGGTAAAGCACCAGTTGCTGAAGATTTAAATAAATTATCACCTGAAAATGTACATTTGACCATCAAAGGTTTGTCAGCAGGTTATGGAAAGATGGAGATACTTCACAATTTTGATTTGTTTGTAAGTAAAGCCCAATCTCTATGTTTAATTGGACCTAATGGAGCAGGAAAATCTACAATACTGCATTCAATATATGGATTTACTAATATATTTACTGGAAAGATAGAAATCGATGGAAAAGAAATTACTAATCTTACTCCCGCAGAGAAACTTAAATCTGAGGGAATAGCTTATATTCTTCAGGATAATTCAGTTTTCCCAGATATGACCGTGGAGGAAAACCTACTCATGGGAGGATATATAAAAGATAAAACAGAGGAGTCTTTTGAGGAAGCTGAACGTGTTCTGCAAAAGTACGAAAGATTGAGAAATAGAAGAAATCAACCAGCAAAAGTATTATCAGGAGGGGAAAGAAGACTTCTTGAGATTTCTAGGGCTTTAGTGATGAAACCCTCAATTTTATTAGTCGATGAGCCATCAATTGGACTTGAGCCTAGATATATTCAAATGGTATTTGAAATTTTAGATGATCTGCAGAAAAATGAAAAAAAAACAATCATATTGGTTGAACAAAATGCAAAAAAAGGATTGGAATTTGCTGACATTGGTTATGTTTTAGTTTCAGGCGAAACAGCAATAGCTGGCAAAGGTGATGATCTTCTAAATAATCCAGATGTGGGCCGTCTTTTCCTTGGCGGTTAATGATCAACTCTGAATATTTCATAAAAGGAGTACTCTGCTCCAAAAAATTTGATAGCCCAGCAGTCGCATTGGGAGCAAGTTTTATTGCGATAGGTGCTCTATTAAAAAATTTAGGTTTCACAATACAAGAGAGTATTTTCTCAACATTTCTTACTTATGCTCTGCCAGGATCTTTAGTTATGGCAGAATCTATGCTGATAGGAGCTTCACTTATAAATATTTTTTTAGCAGTATGGTTGGTGAATTCAAGACTTTATCCTATGACAGTTTCAATTATGCCTTTACTAAAACATGAAAGCCAACCTCGTTGGAAGTATTATTTGTCTTGTCACTTCGTTGCTGTTTCTTCATGGTTAATTTTAAAAAATAATTACGAGGAAATTGAAAAAAAATACCGAATTGATTTTTGGATAGGCATTGGAACCGCTACTTGGTTGGTCGCCATTTTTTCAACAGTATTAGGATATTATGCAGCCGATTTTTTAAATCAAAATATGATTATTGGATTAGCCATTGTTAATCCAATATACTTTATGTGTGCAATGATAGGTGTTATGAAAACGACTCAACTTTCTTCAGCAATTATTTTAGGTGCAATATTAGGACCAATTTTTTATTTTGTTTCTCCTGAGTGGAGTGTTTTGATTGGTGGTGTAGCTGCTGGTTCTTTAGCTTACTTAATAGGAGAAAAATATGGCAATTAATATTATTTTAATAATTTTAGTAACTTCTTTTGCAACTTACATTTCAAGATTTCTTGGTGCTCTCACTTCCGAGAAGATAGGCGAAACTTCCAAAATTTATAAATGGTTTAACTGTGTTGCGTATTCAACTCTAGCAGCTTTAATTTCAAGGATTTTAATATTTCCCTCAGGAGATCTCTCTGATGCACACTATAGTTTAAGAATAATAGTAATTTTGTTATCAATATTAATTTTTTATGTCACTAAGAGGAATTTAGTTTATCCAACCGTATTATCTGCTATAATTTTAGCTGGATTGAACAGTATTGTGGTATGAAAAAACTAATTTTTTTAATATTTTTCTTAATTATTAGCACAAACGCAAATGCAGGATGTGACGATCCTATAACTGATGGTGTCGATTATACAAAGTGCAAATTTTCAGATGGTCAAGATTTACAAGGTAGTTATCTTCCAAATTCAAACCTTTCATTTGCGAGCTTTATTCAAGTAAATCTTGATAAAAGTATAATGATGAACTCAAACCTAGCTTTTGGAACATTTTCAGAATCTTCATTTATTAGGGCAAATTTATATGAGTCAACATTGACTGGTGCAAACTTTGAACTGTCTAATTTTTCAAGTGCAAATCTAACTAGAGCTGATTTTATGGGCGCTACACTTATTGATGTGAATTTTCAAAACTCAAACCTAATGGAAGCAAATTTTACTTCATCTAATATACTAAATGCAAATTTTGAGGGTGCTAATTTAATAGGTGCTACATGGACTAATGGTGAAATATGTGGTCCAGACTCAATAGGTGTTTGTAACAAGTAATTTTATGAAAGATCTTTTAAAAATAAATGGATTTGAAATTTCGTATCACGAAAAATCTAATAGAATAATAAATATTAAAATCGAAGATGAAATTATAGATAGATTAGCATTTCCGTTTAAAAAATTTAATATTACAGCTCTTGAGTATAAACCATTTACAAGATTCACTATTGCTAAAAGTTTTGATGAGACAGCATCTAATAAATTAAGTAACTTCATTAATGAAATAATAAAAGATAGAGATACAGGTTGTTTTATAATTGGCCCAAAAAAAATTTCATCTAAAATTGATCAAACTTTTTTGGTAAAACTTTCAACAGCCATTACTCATTTAATTGGCAATCCAAACCATGACTCCATGGCAGGTAAATATTATGCAAGATTTCATGTCAAACATGAAGATAATAGTGATTCATATCTGAGAAAAGCTTACACAAATATGGATTTGCATACAGATGGAACTTATGTTCGAGAAACAACAGATTGGATTTTAATGTCTAAACTCGAAGAAGAAAATGTAGCTGGTGGAGAAACTGCTTTACTGCATTTGGATGATTGGGAACACTTACCTGAACTTTCTGAAGATAAAACTGGATTACAAAATTTTACTTGGGGATCACCTAAAAGTAAAAATATTGACTATAAAGTTGAACACCCTGTATTTTCAAAGGATGAAAACGGTAAACCGATTATTTCATATATTGATCAATTTCCAGAACCTAAAAATATGGAGCAAGGACTATTTTTGCAGAAATTATCTGATGCACTCGAGGGTAGCAAAAATAAAATTGTAATTTCCTTGCCAGTTGGCAGTGCAGTTGTAGCAAATAATTATTTTTGGCTTCATGGAAGAAAGCCATTTATTGAAAATAAAAATTTATCAAGAGAATTATTAAGAATTAGAGGTTCCTTTTTTAATAATTAAGTATAGTAATTAAACTATGAAACTCGGTTTTATAGGAACAGGCAAAATTACTCATTCTGTTGTCACAGGAATTTGTTCATCTAAGATTAAGTTTAATGAAATATTAGTTTCCCCAAGAAACCTAGCAATTGCCAGAAAATTGGCCAAACATAACAAAAAGGTTAAAATAGCAAAGTCAAATGATGAAATTGTAAACTCTTGCAATTGGATATTTTTAGCAGTTACTCCAACAGTAGGTCAAAATCTTATAAAAAAACTTAAATTTAAATCTAATCATACAGTAATAAGTTTCATATCAACTATTACATTGCCACAATTAAAAAAAATGATTAAAGCTAAGGCAACAATAGTGAGAGCAATTCCTTTACCTCCAATATCTATAAAAAAAGGCCCTGTTCCAATTTTCCCTCCAAATAAAAAAATAAAAAGTTTTTTTAACAAATTAGGTACTACAGTTGAAATCAAAAATGAGAACCTTTCAAAAAATTTCTGGTCAACATCAGGTATGATGGCCCCATTCTATGAACTTTTAAATACTATGGCTAATTGGTTAGTAAAAAAAGGTGTGAAAAAGGAAAATGCTCAAAAATATATTACATCCTTATTCCTAGCTTTATCGGAGGATGCAGTTGTAAATTCAAAAAAAGATCTAAAATATTTAGTAAAAGAATCCCAAACCCCCAAAGGGCTTAATGAACAAGGTGTTAACGAACTTAGAAAATTAGGTTTTTATAAATCAACTGAAAAAACTTTAAACAGTATTCTTAAAAGACTTAATAAAATATAATCCTACAGTAGCTTATGTCTTATATTCTACAAATTGAAAATTTATCAAAATATTTTGGTGGGCTAGCTGCAGTTTCAAACTGCTCATTAAAAATAAAAGCGGGCTCTATTACAGGAATTATTGGTCCAAATGGTTCAGGCAAGACAACATTGTTTAATTTAATTGCTGGTAACTTAAAATCTTCTGAAGGAAATGTTTTATTCAATAATGAAAATATAACTGACGTACCATCCCATGAACTATTCTCAAAAGGTTTATTAAGAACTTTTCAAATAGCTCACGAGTTCTCAAATATGACGGTGCTAGAAAATTTAATGATGGTCCCTGGAAATCAGTCAGGGGAAATTCTTTTAAATGCGCTTTTAAAACCCAACTTAATTAAGCAAGAAGAAGATGAAATTAGAAAAAAAGCTTATGAAGTAACTGAATTTTTAAATTTAAAACATTTAGCTAATGAGAGAGCTGGAAATTTGTCGGGTGGTCAAAAAAAACTACTTGAACTTGGAAGAACAATGATGGTCGATGCTAAACTTGTACTGTTAGATGAAGTAGGAGCAGGGGTGAATAGAACCTTATTAAAAGATTTAGGAACAGCCATACTTAGATTAAACAAGGAAAAAAACTACACTTTTTGCATGATTGAGCACGATATGGATTTTATTAGTAGAATGTGTGACCCAGTTATTGTTATGTCAGAAGGATCTGTTTTGTTTGAGGGAACATCAGATGAAGTAAAAAAAAACGATAAAGTAATTGATAGTTATTTGGGAAGGAAAAAATAGAAAAAATGGCCTTTTTTGAGGGAAATAACATGACTGGTGGCTATGGAGATGGTCCTGACATCATAAGTTCTTGCAGTATAAATGTGGATAAAGGTGAGATAGTTGCAATATTAGGTCCTAATGGTGCTGGTAAATCTACTGCTATGAAAGCAATGCTTGGACTATTAAAACTAAAGTCTGGAAATATTATTATTGATGGTGAGGATATCTCAAATTTATCTCCACAGGAACGAGTAAAAAAAGGGATTTCGTTTGTCCCCCAAACTAGAAACGTATTTGCAGAACTTACTGTTAAGGAAAATTTGGAAGTAGGCGCTTATTTAAGAACAGATGAAATTAATAAGGTTATTGATGAAATTTATGATCTTTTTCCAATACTAAAAGAAAAGAAAGATCAAATCGTTGGACAATTATCAGGTGGTCAAAGACAGCAGGTAGCCTTAGGTAGAGCCTTAATGATAAAACCATCAGTACTAATGTTAGATGAACCAACTGCTGGAGTTTCACCAATCGTAATGGATGAATTATTTGAACATATTCTAAGAGTTAAAGAGACCAAAGTAGGAATTATAATGGTTGAGCAAAATGCAAAACAAGCACTTAGTATTTCTGATAGAGGTTACGTGTTAGTGACTGGTGAAAATAAATTTGAAGGTTCTGGAAATGAATTATTAAATGATCCAGAAGTACGAAGGTCTTTTTTAGGAGCATAATATGGATTTATTAAATGCAGTAATTGTATTACTTAATTATACGATTATCCCAGCTTTAACATATGGTTCACAATTAGCTCTTGGAGCAATATTTGTAACTTTGATTTATGGGATTTTACGATTTGCAAACTTTGCAACAGGAGACATGATGTCATTTGGTACAATGTTTGCAGTACTTCTAACTTATTATTTTCAGTCTATAGGAATAAATTTTGGGTTTTTGCCAACTGCATTACTTACAATTCCATTCGCAATTATAATGATGATACTTTACATGTTATTGATTGATAAGACAGTTTTTAATTATTATAGAATAAAAAAAAGTCCTCCTGTTCAATTAGCAATGGTAAGTGTTGGAGTGATGTTTGTAACTCAAGCAATTATTAGAATAATTATTGGTCCAATGGATAGAAGATTTTTAGATGGTGAAAAATTTATAATTAAAGCATCTGAATTTAAAGAAATGACAGGTCTTGCTGAAGGCTTAACAATTAAATCAACTCAAATGATAACAATTGTTGTAACAATAATTGTTGTTGCAATTATGTTTTGGTTTTTAAATAAAACCAAAACTGGAACAAGTATGAGAGCATACTCTGATAATGAGGATTTAGCTCTTCTCTCAGGAATAGATCCAAAAAAAGTTGTACTTATAACATGGATTATTGCAGGTATATTAGCCACAATTGGAGGAATTTTGTATGGTTTAGACAAGAGTTATAGACCTTTTGTCTATTTTAACAATATGTTACCAATATTTGCTGCAGCTATAGTAGGGGGAATTGGAAATCCATACGGGGCATTTTTTGGTGGATATGTTATTGCATTTGCTGAAATTTTTGTAACTTATGCTTATAAACGGGTTTTAGTTTATCTATTACCAGAACCACTTGAGCCCAATTCACTAATGCAACTATTATCAACTGATTACAAGTTTGCAATTTCATTTTCTATATTAGTCATTGTATTAATATTTAGACCATCAGGAATATTTGAGGGTAAAAGGATATGAGAAATTATTACAACATAATAGTTGCATACTCAATAATGATGCTACTAATTATTTTAGTTGGAATATTTCAATCATGGTCAATTGCTCTTACAATATTTAATTATTGTATGATCTCTGCAGTAATGACAATGGGTGCAAACATACAGTGGGGTTATGCTGGACTTATCAACTTTGGAATTATGGGTTATACCGCGCTTGGAGGTTTAGCAGTTGTTTTGGTGTCTGTTGCTCCAGTCCCAGAGGCTTGGGGTGTAGGAGGTATAAACATGTTAGCATGCCTAGGTTTAATTGTATTAATGATTTTATCAGTAAGATATATTTTAAAAAATATCCAAAAATCAAATAAAAGAAATTATTATGTAGCTGGTGTTATTATAACTGGATTAATATTAATTAAAATTATTTCAGGACCTGCTATAGAACAAATAGAGGCAGTAGATCCAGCAAAGACAGGTTTTCTTGGTGGGCTTGGAATGCCAGTTTTATTTTCATGGATCGTTGGGGGATTATTTGCAGCTGGTTTAGCGTTTATTGTTGGTAAAGTTGCTCTAGGATTAAGAGCAGATTATTTAGCGATAGCTACATTATTAATTGCTGAGATTGTTGTATCAATAATTAAACATGAAGATTGGTTAGCAAGAGGTGTAAAAAATGTAATTGGATTAAAAAGGCCAGCACCTTACGAAATAGACTTACAAACTTCATCTTGGTTTATTAATTTAGTTGAAAAATTTCATTCAAAAAAACTAGAATTGGTAAGTTCATTAACTGAAAGACAGGATTTGTTAAACCAATTAGTAATAGATGCATCTTCGGTTTATGTTAAATTATGCTTTGCTGGATTATTTTTAATTGTAGTAATTATTTTGTTAATCATAACTCAAAAAGCTCTTTATTCTCCGTGGGGTAGAATGATGCGTGCAATAAGAGATAATGAAGAAGCAGCTAGTGCTATGGGAAAGAATGTTGTAAAACAACATTTATTGATTTTTATCCTTGGTTCAGCAATTGTAGGTATAGCAGGAGCAATGATGGTAACAAATGATGGTTTATTTACTCCAGGAAGCTATAGACCGATGAGATATACTTTTGTTATTTGGGTAATGGTTATTGTTGGAGGGACTGGTAACAACTTTGGAGCAATTCTTGGTGGATTTGTTGTATGGTTCTTATGGGTAGAGGCAGCACCAATTGCTCTTTTCTTCATCAATTTATTCACAGCACATTTACCAGAAACAAATGAAATTAAAGTTCACCTGATTAACAGCGCACCTTATTTTAGGTTTTTATTAGTTGGAATAGGATTACTTTTCATAATGAGATTTAGACCTCAAGGATTAATTCCTGAAAAGATTATTAAACAGTAATTTTTTAAGTGAGTTTTTTAATTTTAGGCTTTTTAACTGGATTAAGTTTGATCTTAGCCTTAGGAGCTCAAAATATTTTTGTAATTGAACAAGGTCTTAAAAAACAATTTATATTTATAGTTTGTTTAATATGTGCATTGTCTGATTTTCTCTTAATTTTTTTAGGAATATTTTTATTTCAATATTTTGAAAATTTTTTCTCACAATCAATTGAATTAATCCTTAATATTTTATTACTTTTATTCTTAATCAATTTCATTTGGAAAAAAGTTAAATTATTAAACAAGAAAATTTCAATTTATCACACTCAAAATAAGGAAAATTTAGTTAATATAATTTTTAAAACTTTAGGTTTTACTTACCTTAATCCACATGTTTATTCAGACACAGTATTTTTTTTAGGGAATTTTTCAAAAAATTTTTTATTAGGTCAGAAATACTTGTTTGGGATTGGGGCATCGTTATCATCAATCCTCTTTTTCTTTAGTTTAGGATATTTTTCCAAATACTTATCAAGTTATGTGGGTAGCGAAAAGCTATGGAAAATCGTCAATTATTCCATAATATTATTTATGTCTTTGTTATCGCTATATGTTTTCTTGAGTATTATAAAATAAAAAACCTCAGCAGTCAGATTTAGCCGCTGAGGTTTAATTTAACAAATTTATCTTTGTTTTTTATCTTTGAACTTTCCACCTTTAATTTCTTTTTCAATAAAGGCACCTGATGCTTCCCCTACATCAGTAAATTCAACACTAGATGCTCCCTCATAGTTAACTGCTTTACCACTAGCAAGTAAATCTAATGCTTTTTTCAATTCTCCTGGATAAATTTTTTCTCCTGGAGCATTTGCAACAGACATTACATTTGCCTGAACAGTAGCTCTATCAGCTTTTCCACCAGCTTGCATTGCAAGTACTATCAAAGCTGCAGCATCATAAGACTCTGAAGTATAAGGTCCAGATGAATCAATACCTGCCCCACCAGCTACACCTTTGAATATTGTAGCACCTTTACCCATTGATCCTGGCAATGATCCAAATGATTTGTTAAGATCATTTCCAAATCTATCAGTTAAAGAGTCACCAATCATTCCATCAGATAAAACAAATACGTCAAACGCACCTGAGTCTAATGAACCATCAATTATACTTCCACCAGCTTGGTCTAAATAACCTAAAACAGCTAAAGCATCACCACCTGCTGCAGCCAATGTTGCAACTTCAGCACCATAGTCTCCTTTACCTTCTTCGTGAGCTGTAACAACTGTTACGTTTATTCCATGAGCTTTAACAGCAGCAACATATACATCTGCTAAACCTTTACCGTAATCGTTATTAGTATGTGTAACTGCAATACTTTTTACTTTTCTGTCTTTAGTAATATCCGCTAATACTTGACCACCCCTTGCGTCAGATGGAGCAGTTCTAAAGAAGTATCCATTATCATTAAGATCAGTTAATCCTGGAGAAGTAGCTGATGGTGAAATCATAACAACACCATTTGGAACAGCAACGTTAGTTGCAATAGCTCCAGTGACACCAGAACAATCAGCACCCATAATTGCTACTACACCGCCAGATATTAAACCTTCGGCAGCAGCTGTCGCAGCAGCTGAGTCAACACAAGTTGAATCTGCTCTTTCAACAGAAATTTTCTTTCCTCCAAGTAATGAACCTGAGTCTGAGGCTTCTTTAAATGCAAGCTCTGCAGATGCAGCCATAGCTGGAGTTAGGGATTCAATAGGACCTGTAAATCCTAAAATAATTCCCATTTTAATGCCATGTCCATCTGAATATGCTTTAGATGCAAAGCAAGATACAAATACGAACATCGCTAATACTAGTTTTTTCATATATTCCCTCTAATTGTTAACAATTTATATAAATAAAATTAAATCCTATTGATTTAAATTTTCAATGAGAAAATTATCTCATTTTTTGAGCAAAAAACACTGAAGTAATGACAATTATTCCTCCAATTATTGTTATTAGAGATGGAATTTCTCCAAAAATAAAAAAAGTAAGAATTAAACCAAATACAGGGAATAAAGCGTAGAATGGTAATACCATATCAAGAGGATAAAATTTATAAAGATAGAACATCATTAAATGTCCAAGCAAAGAAATAATTGCTCCAGCGTATAAAACTGTGAACCAACTTCCTAAACTAATATTTTTTATTGTTTGAAATGTATTTCCCTCAAATATTGCAGATAATATTATTAAAATTATAAATCCTGTGAAGCTCATTATAGTATTTGTAAATTTAAGATCTAATTCTTTTAAATATCTGGAAAATACTTGGGATAGCCCATAGAAAAAAGCCATACCACAAATAAGAAGTGACCCTATTATTTCCTCGACTACTTTTGGGTCGAATGCGAGTATGACAATACCAAAAAAAGATATCATAATTAATATCCATTTTTTATAACTTATTTTTTCATTTAAAAATATTGAGCTTAATATAATTCCAAAAGGTATTGAAAGTTGAGCTCCTATTGTAATTGGTGCAAGTATACTTGATGCATTTATAGATAAATATAAAAACATATTCACTGCAACACCAAAACATAATGAAAACCCAATTAAAGGAATAATATATTTTTTATCTATACTTTGAATTTTAAAAAACGGAATTAAACAAATAAAAACAATAGCCATTCTTAATGAACCAAAAAGAATTGGTGGAATAGTATCGTTCAATCCAAGCTTACCAGTTGGATATGCACTTCCTAATAAAAATACAACAAATAAAATAAGTAAAGTATGTTTTGCAGACAAAAATTATCTTATAGAGAAAGGATCTAAAGTTGGTTCATCAGATGTGTAATACCAAGTGGTCTTAACTCTAGTATAATCCTTAATTGAGTCCATTCCCGCTTCCTTTCCATATCCACTATCTTTAATTCCACCAAAAGGTGCTGAAGGAGAAATCAATCGATAAGTATTTACAAATGTTATACCTGCTCTTATTGCATTAGAAACTCTTAGACCTCTTGAGAAGTCACTTGTATAGACCCCAGAAGATAATCCATATTGATTATCGTTCATTTTCTCTATTACCTCTTTTTCTGTATTAAATTTCATAACTGATAAAACTGGTCCAAAAAGCTCGTTTTCTGCTGTTGGAAGATTATGATTATCACATTCAATTATTGTAGGAGGAAAGTAGTATCCCTCATTTGAAAATGGATGCCTTTCACCGCCACATTTTATTTTTCCACCTTGTTCTGTGGTTTTTTTTATGTTTTTCTCAATAATTTCTAATTGTTTATAATTACTCAAAGGTCCCATTTCTGTATCTGGATCCATAGGAGCACCAATTTTTATTTTTTCAGCTCTTGTTGTGAGTTTATCAAGGAACTCATCGTAAATTCCTTTTTGTAGATATAACCTTGAACCAGCAATACAACTCTGTCCGCTAGCTCCAAATATTCCTGCAGTAATTCCATTAATAGCATTTTCTTGATGAGCATCATCAAATACTGCAACAGGACTTTTTCCTCCAAGTTCTAAGCTTACTTCTGATAAATTTTCTGCTGAATTTCTAATTATATGTCTTGCAGTTTCAGGCCCTCCTGTAAAAGCAACTTTTTCAACTAAATTATGTGTAGTTAAAGCCTTTCCACATGGGTCTCCAAATCCTGTAATAACATTAACTACTCCTTTAGGAATACCAGTTTCTTCAATAAGTTTTGCAAATTCAAACATTACAGCTGGAGCAAGTTCTGAGGATTTAATAACCACTGTGTTTCCCATTGCTAAAGCAGGCGCAAGTTTTGTAGCTGTTAAAAACATTTGAGAATTCCATGGAACAATTGCAGCAATAACACCAATAGGTATTCTTGAAGTTATGGCTTGAATATTTGGTTTATCTATTGGCAGAACTGTGCCTTCGACCTTGTCTGCCATACCTGCATAATAATCATAATACTCAGCAATATAATTTGCCTGTTTATTTGTTTCTCTATAAAGTTTTCCAGTATCTATAGTTTCAATTTTGCCAAGTAATTCTGCGTTATCTCTAAGCTTATTTCCAATAGCTCTTAGAAACTTTGCTCTTTCACGCGGTAATATTTTAGGCCAATCTCCTTCAAAGGCTTTTTGAGCTGCTTGAACTGCTTTATCTACATCAGAAGCACTTGCCTCAGGAACAATAGCCCATGGTTTATTATCCTCCGGATTTAAAGTTTCAAAAGTTTTTTTAGTATCAGAGTCAACCCATTGTCCCCCTATAAACATTTTATATTTTTTTAATTCAGGCATTTTGTATATGATCTTTAATTGCTTTATTTACATCATATGAGCATTCAATACTACATAGATGTTTGCCTACAGGTATTATTTTTACTTCGGAGTTTTTAATTTTTTTGCTCAGATTATCAGACATTTCGGGTGTTGAGCCTACGTCACCTTCTCCAGTCATCACAAGTGTTTTGACATTAATATTTTCAAATTTTTCGGTATCTTTGTGATTTACAAACAACGAGTAAACTTTAATAAAGTTGTCCATATTATTATTGTTAAGAATTGAGAAAATTTTATCTGAAATTAGAGGATTTTTCTCAATAAAATCCATATTAAACCATCTTTTGAGCGCTTCTCTTGTTAGTTTTTTATCTTTTTTTGTTTGTTCAAACCTTTCATTTACTATCTTCTGTTCATTATCAGATCTATTAAATATTGAGCACAACAAAGTTAGGGATTTCAATCTATCACAAAATCTCGTTGCAAAGTTTCTTGCAATCAAAGAACCTATTGAAAATCCAATAAGGTGAATTTTACTAAATTTTAATTCATCAATAAGATCAATAATTTGATCTGAAAAATCATCAAAACTTATTTTTTCTTTATTTAAAGATGTTCTACCGTGTCCAAGGATATCATAAATTAAAACTGTATTATCAAATTCATTAATTTGTGGATCCCATATATTATGATCAAGACCCACACCATGAATAAATACTATTGGAATTCCTTTTTTTTGATTTAGTTTATAGAATGTCCCTTTAGAGTCTGTTGCATTGATCATTATTATTTTGGTTCAATGCCCATCTCCCTCATATCTTGGTACCTATCACCTGTTCTTGCATGAGCTCTACCTGTCGAAGCACCACCAATTGCAATAACAATTTCATCATCAAATGGAGCATCATGAATTGTAAACTCATGTGTAAGATAATATGGTCTTAAACCAGAGTCTGTTTTGTGCATCATTGGAATAGATATTTTTGATCCAGCCGGACCTCTTGTATTCGTAAAACTTAAATAAGAAGTTCCTCCAACAGCGTCTCTGAACTTATTACCAAATCTTAATGTATGAATAAATGCTGATGCATGTTCTATTTCTCCTTTTAGTCCAACTACGCCTGCTTTCCCATATGCTAATATTTTATTAGGCGAGCCTATTTCTTTTATAAGTTCAGGAACCAATAAATCTCCGAGTTTAGGAGCTAGGTCTAAAATAATGGGTTTTAAGTCTTCCACAAAACCTTTTCCATCCCAAGGATTTTTAAAAACTGCAGAAACAGAAACCATCAAAACTGGTTCTTTGGCTTCTTTTCTACCTTCAATAAAAGTCTTATCTACAAATTTAGTAAACTTACGTAACTCTAATTTCATTTTTTAACTCTATGTGTAAAGCTATCTCTCCTAAAACTGTATAACGCTTTTGGATCTACATCAACATCTATAACAACTGGTTTATTTACTTTTAATGCACTTTTTACTGCCTCATTAACTTCTGACAATTTTTTAACTTTAATTCCTTTAGCACCGTATAGTTTCGCAACTTCATCAAAAGGAGGACTTTGAATATCAGCTCCTAAATATCTTTCACCATAGAAATCTTTTTGATAAGCTTTTTCTGCTCCCCAACTCTTATTATTCATTACAATTGTAATTGTGTTAATGCCATGCTCTACAGCAGTACTTAATTCAGAAATAGTCATTCCAAATCCACCATCACCCATTAAACTAACAACTGTTTTATTAGGTTTTGCAACCTTTATTCCCAAACCACAAGCAAATGAGAAGCCTACTAAACCAAAATCAAGGGGTGTGAAAAGGGAAGGAGGATTGTAATATTCTAAAGCATCTGTTGCTTGAAGGCAAAGCGTTCCAGCATCAAGTGTTATTGCAGTATTCTTTGGTAATACTTTTCTTAGTTCTTTGAATAGACCATTTGGTTGTATTGGAAAATTTTTTGACTTTATATTTTCTCTATCTTTAAGAAATTTTGATCTTTCGAATAAAAAACTATTCGTCCACTCTTTATAATTAAAAATTTTCTTTTGTTTTCTTAATTCAGCTAAAATTTGATCTGTCACAAGTGCAGCATCACCTTGTATCTTAATGCTCACAGGAAAATACCTCCCTAACATTTTTTTTTCTAACTCAATTTGTACAATTTTTGCATTTTTATTTAAATTGTCATACGAATAGAATGTAGAATTGAAACCAAGTCTTGTACCAATTGCAATAATTAGCTCTGCTTCTTTTACTAATCTTGATGCAACAATATTTCCTCTGGGTCCCATTTGTCCAGCATTTAACTTATGATCGAAGGGAATTACATCTCCATGTCCTGCCGCAGTTACAATTGGAATATTTAAAAATTCAGCAAGTTTTGTTACAGACTTAAATTTTGAATTATATTTTATTCCTCCTCCAGCAACAATTACTGTTTTTTTTGAGTTTAGAATAAGTTTTATAGTTTTATCAATTGAATTTTTTTTACTTTTTAAGTCACTTTCAGTTTTATAAGATTTTTTATTTTCATTAATCTTAAACTTCGAGGTATCAGAAAGAACATTTCTTGGAAGGTTAATACAAACTGGACCTCTACGTGGTGACATCGCAAGTTTAAAAGCTTCACTAAAAGTAGCTGGAATATGGCTTGCCTTTTTTACAGTCCAAGTTTTTTTAGTTATTGGATTAAAAAGTGATTGTTGGTCAAGTCCTTGAAAAGCGTCTTCCATCTTGTCTTTAGTAGAGTATAAACCTGCAATAGATACTACAGGAGAAAATGCTGCTTTTGCTTGCGCTATGCCTGTAACTAGATTAGTTGCTCCCGGACCATTTTGTCCAGCAATTATTACACCTGGTTGATTAGAAGCTCTTGCATATCCATCCGCCATATGCGTTCCAGTTCTTTCGTCTCTTACACCTATAAACTTGATTTTCTTTTCATGATATAACGCATCAAACATCTCCATTGTAGCTGAACCAATTAAACCAAATACGTGTTTAACTTTTTCTTTTTTTAAGGATTTCACTGCCGCTTGACCACCGGTCAAGGTATTCTTGGTCTTGATCACGATACTTTTTTAACTTCAGTATCTAAATCATCTTTAAAGTTAGGCATTACTTTTTCGGTGAATAGCTTAATACTTTTCATACAATCTTCATGTTTAACACCAGGAAAGTTAGACCAAACTTGAAGATTTTGAAGATTAAGCTCTAATTGAAGTTCTTTAATTTTATCTGTTACATATTCAGGAGTACCAAATAACATATTTCGCTTATGTAAAAACTCGTAATTAAGAAGATCTAATTTACCCTTTGTTTCTGGAAGCTTTTCACCAGGATCCATGTGATTACCAAGACCTCTCCAATGACAAACCCATTTCATATAATTTACCATATGTTGCCCAGCTTTCTCTTTGGCCTCTTCCATAGTATCAGCGACAAACATATCTCTAACGAGAGTAACGCCTTCACCTAAAGGAACATTTTTTTTAGTAACTTCCGATCTTTTATTTTTGTATGCTTCAAATCTTATTTTCAATGCTTTAACTGTAGGTATCCACATAATTACATTTATATTATTTTCTGCAGCCCACTCTATAGATCTTATACCATCAACAACTTGATGTATTGGAGGGTGTGGATTTTGATAAGGCTTTGGAAGAACACTAATTTTTTTCATAGTGCTATCTTCCATATTCATAAATTCTTCACTTGGCGGGCTCATGTCATGCTGCCAAACATAGTTTGGTGATGGGTAAGTATAAAATTCTCCATCATGATTAAAAAATTTCTCTGACCATGCTTTTTTCAAAATTTCCAATGTTTCAGCAAATAATCTAAAATTTTTTGCTTGATCTTTTAAATCTGCTTCTTTATTTAAATTAATTGCTTCTCTTCCATAAACACCTCTTGCAACACCAACTTCTACTCTTCCTTTTGAAAGTTGATCAAGTGTAGCAATATCTTCTGCTAATCTTATAGGATTATGAAAAGTTATTACATTTGCTGCTTGTCCTATTCTTATATTTTTTGTTCTTGCTGCAGCATCTGCTCCTAGCATCAGGGGATTGGTACACGACTCCATTCCTTCATGGTTAAAATGGTGTTCAGTAAACCAAATTGAATTCCAACTGTTTTGATCACAATATTCGGTGATCTGTTTAGTTTCATCTAATAATTTATGATACGGTTTGTGTGTCCAATTTGTAGTATTACAAAAATAACCAAATTTCATTAAGCCTCCTTTAAAAATTAATTTAAAGACGACCGATCCCACTTTCGTATATGATTTTACGACGAGTTATGTATCGCTTTATGAGATAATATTATTATTCTTACCTTTGATATTCAACGAATTTTTTAAGGGATTTATTAAGAAATTTATCATATCTGATACCACTTTTTGCTAATTTCTTATTATTAAGAAATGAAAGATTCATTTTAAAGTCATATGAGGGTTCAAAAAAGAAAGGAACTGAAAGCCTTTTTTGCTTGTTCCATAATACCCTATGATTAGTTGCTTTAAACCTTCCCTTACTTAAATATTCAAGCGCTCTTCCAGTATTTACAACTAAAGCATTTTTATTAAAGGGAACATCGTACCATTTTTTTGTTTTACGGTTTTGTACTTGTAAACCACCCTTTTTATTTTGGTAAAGTACTGTGAAAATACCACTATCTACATGTGTTTCACATCCAAGAGCAACCCCATCTTGTTTAGAAATTTCAACAGGCTTTGTTTGATTAGGGTAATAATTAAAACGTAAGGTACTTAAAGTTTTTAATCTCAAAAATGCTTTTTTTGATATATCAGTATCCTTATTATAGATTTTAATAATACTTTTAAAAAGAATTTCACTTAAATTAAATATATCATCATAATAATCAGATAATTTAGAAATATTATTTGCGGTAAATGATTGCTTAATATTTAAATATTCTATGTACTGATTTTTTACTCTTTTTGAATATTTTTTAGTTACTTTTAAATCTCCCAAATCTAGTCCTTCTTTACCATTTACGTCATTAGGAAAGTAACCTCTATAAACATTTTTATTTTTTTTATTCCATTTTTTTGGAGCTAATTTAAGTTTATTTTTTATATTTAGTTTGAAAAAATTTTCTCCAACCTTGCAAATTTTATTTATATTTTTTAATTTTATACCATGACCTGTAATTTGAAAAAAACCAACATCTAAACAAGCTTTCTGAATTTCTTTAACTATTTTAAGGGTAGTTTTTGTATCAAAACCTTTTTCAAGAATAGAAGAAATATTTATTGTTGGAATAAAGTTTTTTTTTATCATCTATTAGGTGTATCTGATGCAATCATTTGGCCTCGAATTTTTTCTCTAAAATAAATATATACACCTGCACCAATAATTATTGCGGCTCCAAGAAAAGTTCTAGGTACTGGTATAGTTTCAAATAATATGTAACCAGCTATCATTGCAAAAACTATATATGAATATTCAAACAGGGATACTACAGACGGGGAAGCAATACTATATGCTGTAAAAACACAAAAAAAAGATATTGATGCAACAATACCCATTACAAAAACGTAAGGCCAAGAAACAGCTGGATTTATAAACCATTCTCTAAAAATAAACTGCATTGTAGGATCAGAAAAATTATTAAACTTTCCATCACCACTTATTAAAAATATTATAACACTCGCAATTACTGCAAAAATATAAAGTAAAGTTAACTGAGTATAAATATTATCTTTTTCTGATGTATATTTTGTAATTGTCATAGAGCATGCATAACAAAGTGAGCATGCAACTGGTGCCAATTTAAAAAAATTAAATTCCTCTAAAGTTGGATTTAATACGACTAAAACACCAATAAAACCCACTGTTATTGCACTCCATCTTCTAATACCAATTTGTTCTTTTAAAAATACTTTAGCAAATATTGACATGAAAAAAGGACATGAAAAGAATAATGCGCTGACCATAGCCAAAGACATAAATGTAAGTGAAATGTAAAAGAAACTAAAACCGAAGAAAAAACAAATTACTCTTAATAAAGTTAATAAAGGATAATGTGTTTTTAATGTAAATTTTTTCTTAGTTATTAAGAATATAGATATAAGAACTGTAGCTTGAACAATAGTTCTACCAAGATATAACTCAAACAAAGCAATTTCTTCAAATATATATTTTATAAGAGAGTCTTGAATTGAAAAAAAAGCCATCCCTATCATAATAAATAGGATGCCTTTAGTATTATTATTTGCTTCCATATGTTAATTCAAAATAAAGTCAGCAGCTCTCTCACCTATCATTAATGTTGGTGCATTTAGATTTCCACTTGTAATTTCTGGCATCACAGATGCATCGGCTACCCTTATATTCTGAAGACCATGAATTTTTAATTTTTCATCTACTACTGCCATTTCATCTATACCCATCTTTAAAGTACATGATGGGTGATATGCTGTTTCTGCTTTTGATCTTACATATTCTTCAATTTCCTCATCTGAATTTGCATTATCACCTGGTCCAATTTCTTTACCAGCAAAAGGTTTCATAGAGTTCTGACATAAAATTTTTCTTGCCACTCGAACACATTTTATTGTTTCTTTAAGATCAAAATCATCCTCTAAATAATTAAATTGTATTTTTGGATAATCGTAAGGGTTTGAACTTTTCAAAGTAATTTCCCCTCTACTTTTAGGTTGGTTTAAACTTGCATGCAATTGGTATCCGTGTCTATCAGGATCTACTAAACCATGGTCTATTACGAATGCTGGGAAAAAATGAAATTGTATATTTGGATATTTTTTATCTGGAGATGATTTACAGAATCCACCAGCTTCTAAAAACGAGGTAGAGCAGGGCCCACTTTTGTTTAAGAACCACTGGATACCCACCTTCACCATATTAAATTTATTTACATATGAATATAATGTATCAGGAGTTTTACATTCTTGTTGAATATAGGTTTCTAAATGATCTTGTAAATTTTTTCCAACTCCTTTTGAATCATGAATAACCTCAATTCCTTTTTCTTTAAGATGATTGCTTGGACCAACACCTGATAACATTAATAATTGTGGAGAATTAATTGATCCACCACTTAAAATAATCTCTTTATTTGCGTAAATAGTCTTCGTTTCATTTTTTATTTTAACTTGAATTCCAATAGCTTTTTTGCCATCAAAAATAATCTTTTCTACAAATGACTCAGTAAATACTTTTAAATTTTCCCTGCTTTTAGCTGGTTTTAAATAGTATTTTGAAGCACTTGCTCTCTGTCCTTTATGAATAGTAACATCGTACATTCCAAAGCCTTCTTGGTCTTCTCCATTCATATCACTATTTATTTTATGTCCTGCCTCTTTCGCCGAGTCCAAAAAAGCTTTAAAAAGGGGATTTTTGTTATTTGATTGATTTACTGGCAATATACCTTTTCCACCTCTATAATTATTTTCTCCACCTGACCATGTCTCAATTTTTTTAAAAAAAGGTAGAACATTTTCGTAAGACCAATTTTTTAACCCAAATGAGGCCCATCTCTCATAATCATTTTTATTTCCTCTGACATAAACCATTCCATTATGCGCGGAACAACCACCAATCATCTTTCCCCTAGGACAAAATAATTTTCTATTGTTTAAGTGTGGCTCAGGTTCAGAATAATATTTATAATTATATTTTGGGTCATGCATTGCATAAAGTATTGCAAGGGGCATGTTTACTTTCCATATATCACTATCTTTGCCAGCTTCAAAAATTGCAACCTTATTTTTACTTTGTTCAGTTAGTCTATTAGCGAGAACGCATCCTGCTGTACCTGCTCCAATTATTAAATAATCAAATTTCAAGGTATTTATTGTGGGTGGTCACCTTCAATAGCAATTCTATCCATTACTCTTTCATATCCTAATCCTCTACCTGGATAAAAATCTGCAATTGCAAAGTGAATAACACTTCTATTATCCCATATACAGACTGTATTTTCAGTCCAGCTAAACCTACAGGTTAATTCAAGTCGTGCTTGGTGTTCAAATATTTTTTTTAAAATTTCGTCACTTTCTTCTTGTTCAAGTCCAATTATTTTTTTTGTGTATGTCCAATTGACAAATAGAATTTTTTTTCCAGTCTCAGGATGTGTTCTTACTATTGGATGTTCATTAGAATATTCATCAAAATTTCTTTTTTCATTTCCCTCCATTTTTTTATATTTTTCAATAAAAAATTCTGCGCCAAGAGAACTATGGATTGCTTTTTTATCTTTTATCTTTTCTTTTATATCTTCATCTAATGTTTCCCATGCAAGCTCCATGTTTGCAAAGCATGTATCACCACCAACAGGAGGAATTTTAATTGATTTTAATATTACTGCTTTCGTTGGTTTTTCATTGTAACTAACATCACTATGCCAATTCTCACCCCATTGGTTTTTTTCATCTTCTGCTTTAATTATTCTTACTATTTCGGGATGTTTACTTAATCCTTTTACATATGCATGTGTTTCTAATGGTCCAAATTTTTCAGCTAAGGCTATATGTTGTTCAGCATTAATTTTTTGGTCTCTAAAGAAAATAACTTTGTGTTCTAATAATAAATTATTAATTTCCTTGATGTTTTGATCAGATGTATCTTTAAGATCTATCCCTGTTATTTCTGCACCTAGTGCTCCTGACAAAAGTTTAATTTCCATAACTTATTTTTTTAGCTTACCAGAAAACACTAAATTTTCTGAGTTAAAAGAAACCTTATTTTTATTTATAAAGTCATCCATTATTTGGATTTTATCTTGTTCAAATTCTGTGACCTTTCTTTTATCCAGATCAATATAAAGCGACAGGCTTTCAATAGTTGCAGCAAGTTTTTTTGACTTCTTTTCATACATTTCGCATTTTAAATGTAATCTTTTTTTATCATGATCAAAGAAGGTGCAATAAACATCTACTTCATCATTTTCTTTCACTTCATTGTCATAGGTAGTTCTCGTATCTACAACCATAGTACTTCTTTTATTAATTTGTGCGTTTGAACCACCCATATGAAACTTATTAAGCATTGTTTCCCATGCTTGATCAAAAATTAGAACATAGTATGCCATATTCATATGTTCATTGTAGTCTGTCCATTCCTTAATAACTTTTCTAGTGGCAAGATGAAATGACATAATTTAATTTAAACTTTATTTATTTTATCTGCTATCAATATTTTCCTTTTCATTTCTCGAAGGACAGGTTTTTCTATAAGTTTACCGTCTATGACTACTAGACCTGTATTTGAATTATTAAATTCTTCTAAAATTTTTTTAGCCTTGATAATTTCATCTTGAGGTGGTGTAAATACTTCATTTAAAATTTTAATTTGTTTTGGATGAATTGAACCTTTTCCAGTAAAGCCTAAGTTTCTTACTTGCTCAGCCTCTTTCCTCATTCCTTCCATATTCTCTAAGTCTAAATAAGGTACATCTATTACATCTACACCAACACTTGCACCTGCATGAACTAATTTAGATCTCGCATGGATAAGATTTTCCCATTTATTTTCAACTCTAAGCTCAGCTGCCATATCAACTCCACCAAAATATAGAGCAACTATTCTTTTACTAGCATGAGCAATATTATAAATATTTTCTAAAGCCTCATTTGTTTCCATTATCACATGAAGATCCGTATCTAAATTACAGTCTGTTAAAAGATCATCTATAAACGTTATTTCATCTGGAGTTTTAACCTTCGGTAACATGATAGCCTTTAGATTTATTTTGCTAGATATGAAAGCTTCTAAATCTAAAAGACCAAACTTTGTTCTTTGATTATTTAATCTAACAACTAACTCTACATCATTTTTTACTTCGAGAGTTTTTAGAGCTTCTATAGTATTTTTTCTAGCTTCTGCTTTATCATTGATTGCTATCCCATCCTCTAATTCAATACAAACCATGTCTGCACCTGATGCAATAGCTTTAGGAAACATTTCTGGATGAAGTCCAGGTGTAAAAATAAAACTTCGTCTTACTTTTAATTTATCCAAGTCCATTTAATTTTTGTAATCAGGTTCTTCTTTATCTAAAATTAATCTTATTTGAGATAGGAATAGATTTGCAAAATCAGTTGGAAAGTTTGCATGTTCTTCTGCAGTTTTCTCTGCTACTTCATGGCTGACCACATTAAGTTCTTGGTTTGTTGAAAGAGCTGTAAGATATGTTTGTGCCGCTCTTTCAAAATAATAAAGGGAATTAAAACCTTCAGCCACAGTTTCTCCTGTTGTTAAAATTCCATGATTTGCGAGTAACATGTGCTGTTTATTCCCAAGAGAATTCGCCATTTTAATGGATTCGTCCTCAAGTCCTAAACCTCCAAATTCATTGTATGTAGATACTCTATTATAAAACATCATCGTATTTTGATCGATTGGTTTCAAGACTGGGTCTTTTAGTGTAGAAAGAGCAGTTGCATATTTAGAATGGACATGAAAAATACATCTCGCGTGTGGAGCTTTTTCATGAATTGTACCATGGATATACAAAGCTGTCGGATCAATAACGTCTGGCTTATTCTTCAACTCATCTTTATTTTCTTTAGTTACTAAGATCAAATCACTAGCCTTCATTCTACTAAAATGAATACCTGCTTTATTGCAGTAAAAATTAGATGTACCAGGTATGCATGCACTAAAATGGTTCGCAACTCCCTCATGCATATTAAGTCTAGCCGTCCATCTAAAAGTTGCAGCTAAATCCTTCTGTAATTCTGATATTTCCATTTGCATGATTTTAAAATATAGTTGAAAAATAAATTATGAACAACAACGTTTTTGTATCATGTGCTGTAACAGGGTCAGGCGATACTGCTAGCAAACACCCCGACTTACCAAAAACTCCAGGACAAATAGCTAAATCAGCGATAGAGGCAGCAAAAGCTGGAGCAGCAATTGCACATATTCATGTTAGAGAAGAAGATGGAACACCAAGTAGAAGGTTGGAATTATATAAAGAGGTAGTTGATAGAATTAGATCAAGTGAAACCGATGTAATTTTAAACTTAACTACTGGGATGGGTGGAGATTTGGACATAGGACAAGGAAAAAACCCATTAGATTTTGGCCCTATGACAGACATGGCAAATGTTATGGAAAGAATAGCTAATGCAGAACAATTTTTACCAGAAATTTGCACATTAGATGCTGGAACATTAAACTTTGGTGATGGTTCAGTCATTACAGTTAATACTCCTAATGATTTAAGAAAAGCTGCAAAAAAATTACAGGAAATTAAAGTTAAACCAGAGATAGAGGCATTTGATTTAGGAAATATGTGGTTTGGCTCTCAATTATACAAAGAAGGTTTGTTAGATGATCCTCCAATGTTTCAAATGTGTTTAGGTATTCCTTGGGGAGCTCCAGCTACTCCGTTAGCAATGCAAGCAATGAAAGATATCATGCCAGAACAAGGAGTGTGGTCAGGCTTTGCAATATCAAAAAATGAAATGCCTTTTGTAGCACAAACAGTTGTTATGGGTGGAAACCCAAGAGTTGGTTTAGAAGATAATTTGTATATATCAAAAGGTAAACTTGCAACCAATGCTCAGTTAGTTGAAAAAGCGATCAGAATTGTGACAGATCTTGGTGCATCAATAATGACTGCAGAAGAAACAAGGAAAAAATTAAAGCTTGTTAAACACAAGTAATGTCCAAAATTAAAAAAGTTGCAGTAATTGGCACAGGAGTAATTGGAGTAGGGTGGACAATAAGACTCTTGGCTCACAACATAAAAGTTTTAGCATACGATAAAAATTTAATTCAAAGGAATAGCTTAATCCAAGAAATAAAAAGAGCCGTACCTTTTGTAAAAAAACTATTTAATAAAAAAAAGATAAATTTAAATAATTTAAAGTTTTTTTCTTCTTTAGAGAGTACTGTTAAAGATGCAGATCTAATCCAAGAATGTGCTCCCGAAAACTATAAACTTAAAACTCAATTAATAAGTCAAATTTCAAATTATTGTAAACCTGAGGTTTTGATATCGTCAAGCTCATCTGGATTACTTCCCTCAAGAATTTTTTCAAAATGTAAAAATAATAAAAGAGGTATCATTGCCCACCCATTCAATCCTGTTTATTTACTACCTTTAGTTGAAATAGTTCCAGGAAAAAAAACAAGTTCTAAATCATTAAATGCAGCAAATAAATTTTATAAATCGATCTCAATGAACCCAATTACCCTTAAAAAGGAGCTGCCAGGATATCTATCTGATAGACTGCAAGAAGCTTTATGGAGAGAAGCACTACATATTATAAATGAAGGTTATGCCTCAACAGAGGATTTAGATAGAGCTATTGAGGACGGCCCAGGCTTAAGATACTCATTAATGGGAACATTTTTAACTTTTCATTTAGCAGGAGGAAAAGCTGGAATGAAACATATGCTTGAACAATTTGGGCCCACATTAAAACTCCCATGGACTAAGCTTAAAGCACCAAAATTATCAAAAAAACTCTCAGAGAGGTTGATTTCTGGTACAAAAAAGCAAGCAAAAGGAAAATCAATCAATCAACTATCAAATATAAGAGATGAGTACCTAGTCAACTTGCAAAGCCTTAGAAAAAAATATGAAAATAAAATTAGAAAATAGATATCTAAAAAAAACTTAAAGTGATAATTTAATTGTATGGATTTTAATCATTTTTTAACAAGTTATATGCCAGACACAAGTATCGGTTCAAGGCAGCATTTTAAAAATATGCTTGAAGAATGTGTAACTGCTGAAAAACTTGGTTATGCAACGGTATCAATACCAGAGCATCATTTAATTAACTTACTAATGATGCCATCACCATTGCAGATGGCTGTAAAGATTGCATCAGTTACAAAAAATATAAAAATAACAACAGGGATAGTTGTTTTGCCTCTACACGATATGAGAACATATGCTGGTGAAGTAGCTACTGCCGATATATTAACTGATGGAAGATTAATCTTAGGTGTAGGAAGAGGAGCATTTCCATGGGAAATGAAGAGACTAGGCACACCAATAGAACAATCAAAAGAAAAATTTGTAGAGTCTTTAGAGGTTCTACAATTATTATTAAAAAATAAAGAAGTTTCGTATAAGGGCAAACACTATGACTTCGAACCATTAACTATAATGCCTCGACCCATAAGTAATCCAATACCAATGATGGTTGCCGCAATGAATTTAGAAAGTATAAAAGATGCAGCTTCAAGAGGATTTCATGTTCAATCAACAGTATTATCAGGTACAAAAGAACTTTTATTAAGTAGAGTTAATGCATTTAAAGAAGGCTGCATACAACTAGGTGAAAAAGGTAAGTTACTCAAACTTTCCATGCAACGAATGGCTTACTTAGCAAAAGATGAAAATGAAGCTAGAGAGAAAACAAAACTTGCTTACGAATATTACAAAAGATTTGACAATATGTTTACAGGACCAGGAAAAGTAAAAGAAGGGAATATAGAAGCTTTGCCAAGAAAACAAACTTTAGAAGAATTAAAAGAAAATCTTTTAATTTGCCCTTTAAATGAAATGATCGACAAACTTAGCGTTTATGCTGAAGCAGGAGTTGATGAGGTAATTCTTAGTTCAAGTTTTGGACAATCTCAAGAAGACCTAATAGAGTCAATGTATAGAATTGGTGAAAACGTAATCCCATATTTCAAAAAATCTAATATCCAAGTAGCTTAAATATCTATGAGCATCATAGATTGCAATTACTCAGTCACAGGATCAGGGCCTGCAATATTTTTAACTCATGGAGTTGGAGGTGCTGAAGATGTATGGAGATTTATTACTCCAAAACTTAAAAGTATGTTTACGGTTGTGACATATGATTTAAGGGGTCACGGAAAATCACCTGTAGATAATAAAGATTTTAATTTAGATGATCTTGTATTAGATCTAGAGAGAGTAAGAGAAAAGACAAACATCCAAAAAGCACATTTTATGGGACATTCTTTAGGGGGCATGATTGCTCCTGCTTATGCTAAAAAATTTCCAGAAAGGGTTTTGTCAGTTGGCCTATTATCAACAGTTGCAGGAAGATCTGATGAAGATAAACAAAAAGTGTGGAGTGTCATTTCAGATCTAAAAGATAAGGGTGTTGAACAAACATTAAAAAATCTCACTAACAGATGGTTTACAGACAATTTTATTGAAAAAAATCCAGACTTGGTATCTAGGAGATTAAAACAAGTAATAGATACAGATAAAGATGTATTTATAAATGTTTTTAAAATTTATGCGGAAACTGAGATGATCTCTTGGTTAAAAGATATGAAGAAACCCTGCTTATTTATGACAGGTGAAAACGATAGTGGATGCACTCCGTCTCATAATAAAAAAATGTCAAACGAGGTAAAAGATTCTAAATTAGTTATTATACCAGAGGTAAAACACTCTTTTTTGATAGAGGCTCCTGAGCAAATAGCAAATAACTTAATAGAATTTATTGAAAATATTTAAAGCTCTAATGCATTCTTAAAGTGTTACCATCAACGCCAACTACTTGACCAGAAATTCTAGAAGACTCATCGGATATTAAATAACAACACATTTTACCAATATCTTTCTCATAAACCCAAGTATTAAGAGAAGTCATAGAAACGAATTCACTCTCTACAGCTTTTTTTGAAATTTTCAAAAATTTAGCTTTATCTCTAATAACTCTTCCCATTCTATCTCCTTTTACAGTTCCTGGACAAATTGCGTTTACTCTAATTTTAAACTTGCCTAATTCCATTGCTAAAGTTTTAGTCATTCCAACTACCGCCCATTTACTGGCTGAGTAGGGAGATCTTAATGGAAACCCAAATATACCTGCTGTAGAAGACAGATTAACTACTGACCCACCTTTATTTTTTTTTAACATTGGGATTGCTAATTTTGAAAAAATAAAATGACTAATTACATTTATCTTTAAAGTTTGTTCCCAATCTTTTGTTTTAAGTTTGTCCATAGTTCCTGTTGGGCCTGCAACTCCAACATTATTAATTAGTGCATCAATTTTTTGTGTTTTTTTTTTAATTTCTTTAAAAAAATTTATTACATCATTTTCATTTGAGGCATCGCAATGAAAAGAAAACAACCTTTTATTATTCAAAGGATTTTTTTTTAATTTATTTATCGATTTTTTATCGACATCACAAACGAATACCTTCGCACCTTTTTCAAGACACTCCTTTGCTGTTGCCCATCCAATTCCTGATGCCCCAGCTGATATAATAATTTTTTTGTTTTTGAAATTGTATGACATTAATCTGTTAATCCATCGGATCTAACTTTATTTCTTTCTAAATGTATGGGCAATACTTTTCCGTAAATTGCTTTTGAATGTTCAGGTGTGTTTACTCTCCATGGATCCAATACATAGGCAGGTATACACATAAATCGGGATGTTTTTCCAATAACTTTTGTTACTCTATGCATAGTAAATCTACCTTTAAATATTTGTAAATCACCAGTTTCTAGCTCAAGTCTTTTTACTCTTGATCGATCTCCATCAAGTACTTTCTTTACATCATCAAATTTTTCGTTTCTTGGTTCTCTTATGTTTGGACAATATTCAAATATCCCACCTTTTTCAGGTTTCTGAATCATTAAACTCAAAGTAAATTCACAACTATCAAAATGCCAAGGCAATATTCCATCTGGTTCCATAACATTGTATGCATGACAGGCTAAAGGATCAGCCCATCTATATATAGGTGCAATCCCTAAGCATGCAGATACAAATTTTAATAATTCCTCAGTTTCATAAAGAAATTTCATCTCCGAATTTTTTGCAAAACAGTCAGAATTTAAATATCCATTAAATCTATCCATAAATATTCTTTTTGGGTGATCTTTAGGAAGAGTAGGATCGTCTTTTGAATAAAGATATGCGTTTATACTTTCTTTAGACATATAAACTTCATTAAGCTGTTGTTCTAATTCTTTTTTCATCACATTTAAAGAATTTGGTAAAATAAAATTAGGAATTACCGAACAACTATCGCTATCTAGTTCAGTTTTACATTTTTCAATTATTTTCTTGATCTTTGGTGATTGTAAATCATGAATTGGGTATTTAACTAAATCAACGATGTTGCTTAAACTTTTTTTCATAACTATTTAATCTAATTATGAGTTTGAAAGTGATTCTTGCAATTCTTTATTAGAAATATAGCCTTTAGCATTTCCTTGTTTATCAACTACCTCACAATTAGAGTTACTACAAACAACTTGAGGTAGAAATTCCTCTATAAATTGGTCTTCTTCAACTTTTATCAAGTTTGATTTGTCAATATCATCTGATTGATTAACTGGTTTCATTATAATTTTTGCTTTTATAACCTTTGTTCTATTTACGTCTTTAACAAATGCCTCAACGTATTCATCAGCAGGGTTCATTATGATTTCTACAGGTGTTCCTACCTGTACCAGTTTTCCTGCATTCAAAATTCCAATGTGATCTCCTAACCTTAATGACTCATCTAGATCATGAGTAATAAATACAATCGTCTTTTTTAATTCTGATTGTAGGTCTATAAGTTGTTTCTGCATATCACTTCTAATTAAAGGATCTAACGCAGAAAAAGCTTCATCCATTAACATTATGTCTGTGTCAGTAGCCAAGGCTCTTGCGAGACCTACTCGCTGTTGCATACCTCCAGAAAGTTGTGCAGGATATTGATTTTCAAATCCAGTCAAACCGACAGCCTCGATTTTTTCCATAGCAACAGAATTTCTTTTTTCAATCTCCATACCTTGCATCTCGAGTCCATACCCAACATTTTGTAAAACTGTTTTGTGCGGGAATAGCCCAAATCGTTGAAATACCATACTCATTTTCTGTCTTCTAAATTCAATTAATTGTTCTTTGTTTAGAGTGGTAACATCTTTGCCTTCTACTAAAATTTCTCCAGAGGTTGGGTCTATTAATCTATTTAAGTGTCTAATTAGTGTTGATTTTCCTGATCCAGACAAACCCATACAAACAAATGTTTCTCCCTCTTCAATTTTTAAGGATACATTATCCAATCCAACTGTATGCCCAGTTTTTTCTAGAACATCTTCTTTTGTAGCTCCTTCTTGCACCATTTTAAGAACGCTATCAGGTTTTGGACCAAAAATTTTGTAAACGTTATTGATTTCGATTTTAGACATTTATTTAAAGTTTAGTTCTTTTAGTACATCAAAGCAAATCAACAATAAAATAACTTTATAGAATTCAACTATTAATTGAATTGAAATTTTTTTCATTTTATATAATTATTTATTATGAATTCGATTTCTAAAATCGCAAAAAACAGCACTTATTTACAAATTACTTGGAATGATGGTGAAGAAAGTAAATTTAATTACATGTGGTTAAGAGATAATTGTCCTACAGCACATGACAAAGACTCAAGACATAGAATGTTTAACATCTTAGAGGTATCAAAAGAAATAAATCCCAAAAAATATTCTTTAAATCGTGATGGTAAATTAGAAATAGAGTGGAGTGAGGGTGACCACACAAGCTATTATGATCTTAAGTGGTTGAGAGATAATTGTTATACTATTAAAAATAAACAAGAATATGTTTCACCATATCAACTTTGGGATAATAACTTAGAAAAGGATTTCGAATCTATATATATTGAGCACGATGAAGTGATAGACTCTGAAGAAGGATTAATAAAATGGTTAGAGCTATTGCATCACAAAGGTATAGCAATAGTTAAAAATTCACCAACAGAAAAAAAATCAGGTTTTGAAATTCTTCATAGAATAAGTCATGTGAGGGAAACCTTTTTTAAAACTCCCTTTGAAGTAATCAATATTCCAAAACCAAATAATTCTGCTTATACAGCTCATGCTTTAAGAAACCATATGGATTTACCTTGGTTTGAATTACCACCTGGTTATCAATTTTTACATTGTTTAGTAAATGATGCAAAGGGTGGAGATTCTTCTGCGATTGATGGCTTTGCTGTTGCTGATTATTTGAGGAAAAATGAAAAAGAAATTTTTGAAACATTAATCTCTGTGCCACTAAAGTTTAGAGATAAGGATTATACTCAAGAATCTCACCGAAGCTTCCATGCCCCAGCAATTAGTTTAACAAAAGATAAAGATTTTCATGATATTAGGTTTAGTGTTGCAACTATGGATGCATTAGACTGCCATCCAGACGAAATGGATAAAGTTTATAAAGCTCATCACAGATTTGGCAATCTTTTACATGATGACAAATTTCAAATTAAATTCCGACTAGGACCAGGAGATATATTTTCTTTCAATAATAGGCGTGTTTTACACGGTAGAACTGCCTTTGATCCAAACTCAGGTCATCGTCATCTTCAAGGATATTACCTAGATAGAGACGAGATAATTGGCAGATTAGAATATCTTAAAAAATATAAATCATAAGTTTTCAAATATAAGATTATTATCTTTATTATATTTTAAAAATTCTTTTCGAGTTTTTATTGTGTAGTAATATTTTTCCTTATTAATCAATTGTACTTTCTTGTTTTCTAAAAATTTTTTATCCAAAATTAGATAATTTATTTTATTACTATGACCATATTTTAAAATCGACTTAACACTATCTTTATTGGAAAATGAAATACCAACTTTAACTTTCGAATTAATTTTTAAAAGATTGTATATATTTTTGTGTTTAAATGAGATAAAAATACATTTTTTGAATTTCCTGGTCTCATTTATTAACTTATATAAGAGTTTTTTTTTTATTAATGGTTTTATCTCTATAAATATAGGAAATTTATTTTTAGATAGCTCTAATACTTCATTTAAAAGAGGTATTTTAAATTTTTCGTTATTAATTTTTTTTAAATCCCCATGATTAATATTTTTTATGCTTTTATTGATTTTGAAAATTCTTTTTAAAGAAAAATCATGAAAGCATACAAATTTATTATCTTTAGTTAAGTGAATATCTGTTTCAATTCCATATTTTCTTTTAAAGGATGCTCTAAATGACTCTAAACAGTTTTCACTGTAATTTTTATTTACAATTCCTCTATGAATTATGTGCATGTAAAAAAAAGGGCTCTGTTTTCACAAAGCCCTTTATTATTTTTAAAAGTTTAATTTTAGTTAGGTAACCAACTTTTCCACTTATCTGGATTGTTGTCTAACCACTCATTCACAACTTCTTTCACGTCTCTTTTTTTGATATCAACTTCAACTAGCATCTTAGCTTGGTCTAAGTTGTCTAACTTCATTCTTTCAAAAAAAGCTTTTGCTTTAGCATGTTCTGGTTTAGCAAATGTATCAGGATTTCCATAATTCATAGTGTAGTCTTTATCCCAACCAGTTGCTGGCCATCCATCTGTACCACAAGTCTTCCAGTTGTTTGCTTCAGTAAATGTATCTCCTGCACAAGTTTTGTAATCAGGAAGACCTACACCTACCATATCAAACTCACCAAAGAACCAGTGTGGTGACCATAGGTATAATAAGAATGGTTCTTTTCTCATGTAAGCAGCTTTAGCTTCTGCAACTGCAGCAGCCTCTGTTCCTAGCTCATCCGCTTGAAAGTCAATTCCTAAAAGATCTAATCTTTTTTGGTCGTGACAGTTCCAACCAGCAACAGGACATCCAATTAATCTTCCTTTGCCGCCCGTTTCAATTGTTGCAAACTCTTTCTTATGTTTGTTTAAATCTCTCCAAGTTTTAATTCCAAATTTTTCAGCTGCATATCTTGGGATCCAGTAATCAGACATACCGATAATTCCAGTTGTTCCTAAAAGATCAACTGTTCCATCTCCCTTGTATGATTTTACAACTTTACCATCGTAAATTAAATCTTCGTTAAACATAACATCATCTGCCTCTGCATAACTTGGCCAGCTTTCACAAGCAAAATCAAGTTCACCAGCAGCAATTGCTTCCCATAATCCAGTTCCTGACGGGAATACTGTTTGTTTAACTTTGTAGCCCATTTCTCTTTCAAGAATTCCTACTGCAACTTCACAAGTGATAATTCCACCTGTCCAGTCAGCAATAGCAGCATGTAATCTTTTTGCATTAGCCTGAGTAAGACTAGCAAATAAAATTACGAAAGATAAAAATAGAGCTGATATTGTTTTTGATAACCTCATTTATTTCCTCTCTTTTAATTAATTAAAGATATATTTTAAAACAAAAACCTGTCGTTTGTAAACTGAGAAAAATGTAACTATTACTTGATTTTATAAACCCAAGGCTTCTCTTTGTTTTTTTGTCCAAGCAAGTGATATTCTATCTATAATTATTGCTAATAATACTATTCCTATACCTGCGGCCAAACCTCTTCCAGTATCTGATCTGGCTAATCCATTAAATACTTCTAAACCTAGTCCCTTTCCACCAATTAAAGGTGTAACTATTTGCATAGCAAAAGCCATAATTACTGTTTGATTAAATCCAATCACTAAACTTGGAACTGCTAAGGGGAATTTAATTTTGTTTAAAGTTTGTAATAACGTACCACCAAATGATCGCGAAACTTCTGAATAGGTTCCAGATACTTGAGTTAAACCTAAAGAAGTTAATCTAATTATAGGTGGTATAGAGTATATAACTGTTGCCAATATAGCTGAAACAACGCCTCCTCCAAAAAACATTAATACGGGAATTAAATAACAGAAGTAAGGCAATGTCTGCATAGCATCTAATACAACGTTTTGAACATTTCTAAATCTCTCATTATAAGATGCGATTATTCCAAGAGGTACTCCAATTATAAAACACAAAGCTACAGAAACTAAAACAGATGAAAGTGTTATCATTGATTGAGGCCATATCCCACAAGCACCAATAAATAATAATAACAAAGCAGTGATGATTGCAAATCTTATACCAACAGTGAAATACCCAATCGCAGAGAATACACCTAATGTGTACCACCATGGTACGTGAGTTAAGAAAATATCTAGCGGTCGCAAAAGTTTAAGATAAACAAATCCTCTTAGAGCTTTTGTAAATGCAATAAAGCCTGGGTTAACTGTCAAAGAGTCAACAGCATTAGAAATTGGTTGTCTAATTGACAATCTCCATTCTTCAGGAAAAGATCCAATACTTATCATGTAAGAGTCAATAAAGGAAATAGCAAGAACAAGTAAAAATGAGGGTATGATATAATATCTTCTAGTTATAGCCTCACCTATATCTCTTGCAGTATTTTTATTTGATAATGAAATACAAAATTCAAATATATAAGCTATTGACCTTGTTAAATTAATACAGACAAAATTTGTTAATCTACTTAAAAATTCTAAAGGTTTTTCTATAAGTCTTGCGATTAAATATTTTTCCCAAGATTGAGGGAGTAGATAAAATTTTTGAACATTAGAGGGAAGAGATTGTTCTGTTTTACTGAAAGACATGCTAAATCTGTCAAACATTATTGCCATAAAAAGAATACAAAGTCCTCCTTCCATTGCCCATCCAACATCAAGTCTTCTAATTGCTTGCCACACTTGACCGCCAATTCCTTCAGCTCCAATAAAACACGCAAGAACTACAAGTGCCAATGCCATCATTATAACTTGGTTAATACCCATCATTATACTCGGTAATGAAAGTGGAATTTTAATTTTAAATAAAAGTTGTAATTTACTTGAGCCAAATGACGTTGCTGACTCTATTGTCTCCGCCGAAACTTGTCTAATTCCTGTATTTGTTAATCTAATTATTGGAGGCATGGAATAAATCATAGTTGCCAATATAGCTGGAGCTCCTCCGATGCCAAAAAAGAATAGAGCAGGAAACAGATAAACAAAAGCTGGCATCACTTGCATTGTATCTAAAATAGGTTTCATAAAATTTTCAAATCGATCGCTCTGAGAGCACATAACTCCCAAGGTTACACCCACAACTACACACATTAATACAGACAAACCCATCAATGCTACAGTTTGAAGGGATGGTTCCCACATACCTGTAGCACCCCAAAAATAAATTACGAATAAAGAATATAGACCCAATCTCAAGCCACCTGCAATTAAACAAGGTAAAAATATTAATGCTGCAATTAGAAGCCAAGGAGAATCGAGAAGAAAGTCTTCAACAAAATAATAAATATTTTTAATATAACTGGCTATTATTTTCGTAATCCATCTATAATTTTTTTTTAAATAATCCTCACCTTCATTAACCCATGCAGTAAATGTAAATTGATCAGTTACTACCTTTGGCATTTTTGAAGGACCCTCACTTTGAAATGATAACCATAAAGCAACTAAAAAAGTTAATAGAACTAAAGAATATGTAATTATATTTTTAGATGAAATTGATTTACCTTGAATACTTGAGACTTCAGATGACATAATTATTTAAAATTTTAAAATAAATAATTTTACTTTTAAAGGAAAATATTGTCTATTTTTATGTTATTAAAATAACAAAATATGAGTAATCAAGCAAAAATAACTTGTACTAATGTTTGGAAATTATTTGGCCCAGACGAAAAAAGAATTATTAAAGATTTAGATAAAAGTTTATCAATAAAAGAAGTCCAAGAAAAAACTGGACATGTTGTTGCAGTTAAAAATGTAAGCTTCTCAATTGAGAAAGGTGAAACTTTTGTTGTAATGGGTTTATCTGGAAGTGGAAAATCAACTTTAGTTAGATGTATTTCAAGATTAATTGAACCAACTTCTGGTACAGTTAAAATGGATGATGTTGATGTGACGAAAATGAATGGTAGAGACCTTTTAGATTTAAGAAGAAATAAAATGAGTATGGTTTTTCAACACTTTGGATTATTCCCACATAGAACAGTTGTTGAAAATATTGGTTATGGTTTAGAGATTAGAGGTAACAAAAAAAATGATCGAATAGAAAAGTCGATGGACGTTTTAAAAATGGTAGGCTTAGAAGGTTGGCATAATAATTATCCAAGAGAACTTTCTGGTGGTATGCAACAAAGAGTTGGACTGGCAAGGGCACTTGCAGTTGATCCAGAAATCTTAATTTTTGATGAACCTTTTTCTGCACTTGACCCACTAATTAGAAGAGAAATGCAGGATGAATTGTTAAAAATTCAAGAAAAACTTCAAAAGACAATGGTTTTTATTACGCACGATTTCTTAGAAGCCATAAAGATGGGAGATCATATTGCTATTATGAAGGATGGCGAGGTTTCACAAGTTGGTACTCCAGAGGAAATTGTTGCAAATCCTAAAGATCAATATGTAAAAGATTTCTGTGAAGATGTTCCAAAATATAAAGTCTTAAGTGCAAGCAAGGTAATGAGAGAAGAATGTTGTGATGATACAAAAAAATTGTTTGAAGATGGATCTAATAATATTCCACATGACTCAAAAATTGAGACATTGATTGATAAACTAGTTGATACAGATCAGAAATTTCCAGTTGTAGATACAGATACAGGAAAATTGATTGGTGAAATTGATAGAGCAATAGTTATGAAGTCAATGAAGTCTGCTAATTAATCTCTCTACTTACCTTAGTACTTTTTTGTTTAACCTTATCTCTCCAAATAATTATCATTCCTGCAAATACAATTACAAAAACTCCAGGATATAATTGTTCCCAAGGTGCCTCGTTAAAAAACCACCAACCTAAAACAAAAGATGATGGGATACCAAAATATTCAAAAGATGCCATCTTGCTTGCAGAAATTAGTCTATAAGCATAAATGAAAAGTATTGCAGCGGTCCCACCTAGTATTCCAGTCAAAACCATTAACAGAAAGTCTTGAGAACTTTTAATATCTGTATGTCCAGTAGTTATTAAAAATAATATTACTCCACCAATTACATTAAAGATTAAAGTATAAAGCTGTATTTTTGCTGTTGAGTGTCCATCTGGTATAAATTTTAAAATTATAACTGAAAAAGCCCAAGCAATTGCAGTTAATACAGGAAATATTGAATAAAAACTAAATATATCGCTTCCTGGCTGAACAATTAATACAACCCCAAAAAATCCAATAAATATTGCTGACCATCGATAAATACCCACTTTATCATTCAAAAAAATTATTGATAAAATTACTATGAAAAATGGTGACGAAAATGTAAGAACCATTGCAGTTGCAAACTCAAGATTAATTACTGAAATAAATATGAAGATATTCATAGACAAGAAAGCAAGTCCTCTTAAAAAGCTTAAAATTATAAATTTGTTATTTAAATTTTTGAAAATTGAGAAATACTCTTTTGTAAATAGAATTAGAACAAAAAGAGGAATAACACCTGCAATATTTCTAAAAACAGCAAGCTGAATTACCGAATACTCATCTCCTAAAAACTTAATTACAACCATATACATGTCTACGCATAGAATTGCTAAGAGCATTGTAATTATTGCTAAATAAGTATTTTTTAAATCTGTTTTTTCGGACGAAATATTCATTTATAATTTTTTAAAATTGTATACTTTATCTAGGATATGCAAAGTTTTAAACTCAATGAAACTGATATTCTATCCAATCAAGACTGGACATTTCCTACTAACATTGCTTATGGCCCTGGCAGATTAAAAGAAATAGGAAGTATCTGTAATAATTTAGATATTAAAAATCCATTAATAGTAACAGATAAAGGAAGTCCAAAATTACCATTTATTACAAATTTACAAAGCTATCTTAATAGCTCAAATATAAAATCAGATTTATTTTTTGATATATCTCCAAATCCTCGAGAAGATGAAGTTTCAAATGGTGTTAGTAAATTTAAAGATGGTAACCATGACGCTATAATTGCAATTGGCGGAGGTAGTGCAATGGATGGCGGTAAATTGATATGCCTTACAGCAAATAATGATGTACCACTTAGAAATTTTGAATTTGAATTAACTCCTCCTATAATTAGTAAAGATAATCCTTTTCCAAAAATCATAACCATTCCAACAACTGCTGGAACTGGAGCTGAAACAGAAATTTCAGCTATGGTTACTTATTTAAAAGAAGGCATGAAATTTTGTATGTGGCATCCAGATGTTAGACCTTCCTTAGCATTGTTAGATCCAGAACTTACAATTGGATTGCCAGCAAATCTAACCGCGTGGACTGGTGCAGATGCTTTAATCCATGGTATAGAGGGTTATTGTGTTCCTGGTTTCAATCCAATGTGTGATGGTGCAGCGTTAGAAGGTTTATCTTTGATATCAAAATCTTTAGTCACAGCTGTAGAAGATCCTAGCAATATAGTTGCAAGAGGTGGAATGCATGTTGGATCTTGTTTAGCAGGAATTTCTTTTTTAAAAGGTTTAGGATTAGTACATGCTATTGCTCATATGGTTGGAGCCGAATACAATACTCATCACGGATTAACGAATGCAATAATATTACCTGTAGTTTTAAAATATAATCTACCAGGTATGGAAGAAAAAGTTAAAAGAATGTCAGAGGCTATGCAATTTAAAGATCATTCTGTAGATGCATTTATATCAAACATTGAAAACATTCTTGATAGAATTAAAATTCCAAAAAGTTTAAGCGAAATTGGTGTACCTGAAGATTGTGTTGATAGAATAGCTGAAAAATCAATGAAAGATCAAGCCTTTGGACAAAATCCTAGAAAAGCAACTTTAGAAGAAATAAAGGAAATTACTCTAGCATCTATAAAAAAAGCTCGGTAATAGTAAATTCTAATGCTTGAAAATAGATCAATTAAAGAAATTATCTCTTTAATTAATAAAAAAGAAATTTCAGTAAGAGAGGTTGTTAACTTTTACTTAGAAAGAATTAAAAAATATAACCCTTCTCTGAACGCCATTGTCTCAATTAAAGATGAAGAACAAATACTGAATGAGGCTAATGATAAAGATAAACACTTTGATAAAAGTAAACCATTGTTTGGTCTCCCTTTGGCATCAAAAGATTTATTAGATGTAGTGGACTTTCCAACTACTTATGGTTTTCCAGGATATAAAGATTATTTTCCAAAAAAAAATTCTATTATTGTTGATCGTCAATTAGATGCTGGTGGCATCATGATAGGTAAAACTAATACTGCAGAACTAGGTGTAGGTGCACATACAGCAAATAGATTATTTGGAATTACACCAAATATTTATGGCGATACTCAATCATCAGGAGGATCGAGTGGTGGAGCTGGTGTGGCTGTTGCGGCCGAGTTACTACCATTTGCAGATGGAACAGATATGATGGGTTCTTGCAGAACTCCTGCAGCCTATGCAAATGTTTATGGTTTTAGACCAACACCAGGACTTCTGCCTGACTATCGGACAAATGCTAAGAAAAAGAATCTCCCAATTATCTCAACTCCGGGATGTCTTGCAAGAACACCAGATGATATGGCAATTCTTTTAGATGTAATAGCTGGAGAACATAAAGAGGATCCAATTTCTTTTAGTTTAAAAAATCCATTTAAAGATACTAATATAAGTGATCAAGAATTCTCTAAAATAAAGATAGGATGGTTGTCTGACATGAATGGTAATTATCAATATGATCCTGAGTTAGTTGAAATGTGTAACAATCAATTAAGTAGTCTTGAAAAAAATAAAGTTATAATTGAATTCTTAAAACCAAATATAGATGCTCATAAGTTATGGAATTGCTGGGGCACGTTAAGAGCTAAAAGTATATACGAAGATATTATTACAATGAACATCGAGGAAATTAATCAAATCACACCACAGGCAATATGGGAATACAACAAAGGTATTAAGCTCACAGAGGAAGATGTAAAATTAGCTCTTAATTCAAGAATTGAATTATCTAATGATGTAAATAATTTATTTAGTGGTTTTGATTTTTTAGCTTTACCATCTCAACAGTCATTCCCTTTTGATAAAAACTTAAGACACCCTGAAAAAATTAATGATCAAATGATGGATACTTATCATAGATGGATTGAAATCCATATATTTGCTAGTCTTTTTTACTTACCATCAATTTCACTACCAATTGGTTTTAATAAAGATGGATTTCCAATTGGCATACAAATTATTGCAAAAACAAAAGAAGATTTAAAAGTGATCTCTTTTGCAAAAAAATATGAGGAAATTTTTAATTTTTCAAATCATAAACCAAATCTAAATTAATGGTCAGACACAAACATCACTTTAAAATAGCTTTTGCATTAGCCATAGCTGCTGGATCATGGGGAGTTTATTGGCTTCCTCAAAGAATTTTAGAGGATGGTGGTCTTACTGGAGGTTGGGGAACTATTTCTCAAATGATGATTGGTATTATATTGCTTACACCTTTCTCTTTATGGAGAAAATTTAAAGGTCGAACATCAGGACTAGAAATTCCCTTTGTTGGTTTTTTAACTGGTAGTGGTTTTATATGTTACGCTTTAAGTTTTTTATTAACAGATGTTGTTCGAGCATTGATCATGTTTTACATGATACCTATCTGGACAACCATATTTGAAATATATTTTTTAAAGAAAAGACCTGGTTTAGAAAGGGTTTTAACGCTAAGTTTAGCACTTGGAGGTTTGTGGGTTGTTTTCAGTCAATCTAATATTATACCATTACCACAAAATGCAGGAGATTTGTTGGCGCTGGTCGGAGGTGTACTTTTTGGAGCTGGCCTAGTACGTTTAGAAATTACAAAAACAGATGGAGTTTTTCCGGTAATATTTTCATTTTTTGTTTATGGAACAATATTTAATATTTTTGCTGGCTTTATTTTAAAAGATTATTTAGGGCCTATGCCACCTATTGAGGCTTTCACATCAATGTTTACTTTTTTAGTTCTTATTTCAGTATTTTATTTTATTCCAACAGGGGTAGTTATCATGTGGTCACCCTCAGTATTGGGAGCAGGTCTTTGTGCTATATTATATTTAAGCGAAGTAGTTGTTGGAGTTATTTCTGCTGGTATTTTGACAGACGAAACATTTGGTTGGCGAGAAGTTGTTGGAAGTACAATGATTGTATTAGGAGGAGTATTAGCCGTAGTGCTTGCACCAAAAGATGAAAAATAAATGCTTTTTAAAGAAAAGTTAAAATCAAATTCAAAAATATTCTTAGACGGTGGAAACGGTTCTGAAATTGCAAAATTAGGAGGTGAAATGTCTCCTGCTTTTTCTGCCTTAGCCTCAATATCATCTCCAGAAATAGTAATTAAGGTTCATGAAAAGTTTATTGATGCAGGTTGTGATTTAATTACTGCAAATACTTTTAGTTCAACCAGACATAATCTTGAAAGTATAAATCGTGGAGCTGAAGTTAAAGAATTTATTATTCAATCATTAAAATTATCCAGACAAGCAATTAAAAATAAAGGTAAAGAAAGTAAAATTGGGGTTGCTGGAAGTTTATCAAATTTTTTTTCATTGAAGGAAAATGAATTTGTGCCAAATCCTAAGTACATACCTTCTTTTAAACAGGAGGAACAAAATTATAGAGAAGCTGCAAAAATTCTGAAAGAGGAAGGGGCAGATATTTTAATTTTAGAAATGTTACTTGATATTGATCATTCAAAAATTCTATTGAATGCTGCTTTAGAAACTGACTTACCAGTTTGGGTTGGATTAAGTTCTTGTATAAGCAAATTTGATAATAGTGTTATTGGCAGAAATTTTAGCGCGGAAAAAGAAACTTCATTAATTTACGATGAAACCAAATATAAAGAGCAACCAAAATTTATTCCTGATGATAAAATTGTACTGTTAAATGACATTGTAAAATCCCTTACAAATATGGGAGGAGATGTTTATGGTATCATGCATACCTGGTTCGTAGATGCTTTTGAAGGATTGAGTGTAATTAAAAATAATTGGAATGGTCCGATGATGTTCTATCCTGAGATACATAAGTTTGACACAAAGTCCCATAAAGCTATTGTGACTTCTACAGAGGAAGAATTTGCTAATGAATGTGAAAAGTTAATTGATAACCAAATTCAAATTATTGGCGGATGCTGTGGAGTTACAGACAAACATCTAAAAAAACTAATAAAGAGATATTCTTAATTTAATATTTTTTATTAACTAAATCTATCAGCATGTTTATCATATCAGTTTTATAACTTTCTTTTGTTGCTGATTTTGTTTCAAGAACAGAAAAAAAAGCGGCTACATTCCCAGTTTTAAAATTAGTTGCAAGAAACTGACCACCATACCCTGAGTGCCCAATCATGTTGCCTGAAACCATTGTAGAATTTGAATAATATAAATATTTGTTTTTTGATAAATTCATATATTTAGGTCCTAAATTAACAATTGTTTTGTCTAAAAATGATGAAGATCCAACTTTTCTATTCCCAACACCCATTCCTTTTCTTGCGAAAAGTAATCCCATTCGTAAAAAGTCTCTTGTAATTAAGCAACCACCTCCAGACATCCAAGGCATACCATATCTATCTGATGCAATATATAACCCTTCTTCAAATCCTGCAGCTTCAACTGCAGATAAAACCCAATCTCTTAAAGTTCTTCCACTAACTTTTTCAATTAGTAATCCAACCACATCAGTATTTGCAGATTTATAAAAAGCATATTCAGAATTATTAATTAAACTTTTATTTTTAGATTTTTTAATTGTATTTAAATATTCTTCCTGGCTAAGATGATTTTTAAGATTTTTAGGCAGCCTCCATCCTCCAACAGGTTCATGCATAAATGAAGATGAATATGCCTTGGTATAATCTTCAGTATAAGTGTTTATAACATTCATGTTTAAGACATCTTGGATCTTTGCATTTGCATACCCGCTTCCGATTTTTGGCAAATAGTGAGAAACTTTTTTATTAAGATCTATCAATCTGTTCGTAACCAATTCTCCAATAAATAAATTAACGAACATTTTTGTAATGGACATAATTGTTTGAGGCTGATTTTTATTAAAATCTTTAGCATATTTTTCAAATAATATATTTTGACAGTTGCCTACAATTAATGAACAAAATGATTTATTTTTAGTCATCTTCCTTACTAAATGAAACTTAGCGATAGTTTTATTTGGTTTAGAGTTTAATTTTAATATTAAATCAGATCTTAAAAAAATGCTGTATCTATTGATTTTATGTAAATTTTTATAACCAAACCTTCTTGTTTTAGGAAGGTTCCATGAAGCTTTATTATCTTTAAGTGTGGTTAATTCTGGGTTTCTAACAGAGACTAATGTTTTTTTCTTCAATATTTTAATGATTTTTTTTGTTCGTATTTTTGATGATAAGCTTCTGCTTTGCAGTAATTTTTTTCTTTTGATACCTTAGTTGAAACTTTTCCATCTAATTTACTGTTAACTTCGTTTAGAACTTTTTCTGCAATCTGTCTTTCTTCATCTGTTTTATAAAATATTTCTGAACGGTATTGAATTCCCACATATGTACCCTGTCGATTTACTTGAGTTGAGTCGTGTAATTCAAAAAATAAATTGACCATGTCCTCGTATGACTTTTCTTTTTCGTCATACTCAACTTTGACCACTTCTATATGTCCTGTATCTCCACCACAAACTGCTTTGTATGTAACGTTTGGCTCATCTCCACCACAGTAACCGCATTCTGTAGATATTATACCTTTGATGCCTTCATACTTTTTTTCGTCCCAAAAACAGCCAATACCACCAATAAATGTTCTCATAATATTTAATATATACTTTAGTTTTTTAAAATTGAAATTGCTTTTATTTCCTCTACTCCGATCCCACAACATCCACCAATAATCTGAGCTCCATTTTTTATCCATGACCTAACTTCATTTAAATATCCGGCCGGCGTCATGTCATCTACAAATCGCCAGTGTGGTTTTTCATAATAACCTTTATTTGGATATGCTCCAACTATTCCATCATAATTCTTCTTTGCAGTTTCAATTGCTTTTCCTGTAATATTTATATCTGAATGAGCAACCAATATTGGACCACTGTGTAATTTTTTAAAATTATTTATGGATGTCTCAAAGTTTTCATAGACATGCGTATCAGAGTCAATTGTATCATTATATCCAAGCATTATATTTTTTTGATCATCCATTACGCATGACACAGATAACCAAACAGGTATATTTACTTTTGTGGAACAATTTAACATTGCTTCAACTATGTCAGCTTGTGAAGACATAGCTTCTAAAATAATTAAGTCTACGCCAGCGTCAGATAAAATTTTTAGTTGTTCATGAAAACCAGGTATCATTGCTTTGATACCAAGTTTATAAAAGTTTCCAAAAGTTGATACACTTCCAGCTAATGCAGTTTTGTTGTTAGTATTTTTTATTGCTTCTCTTGCAACCTTAACACTTTTTTGATTGAATTTTTCTATAGAATCTTCATAACCATATTGTCTCAATGATATAGGAGTAGTACTATAAGTATTAGTTGTAATTACATCGGCTCCAGCATTTATATAATCCTCATGCACTTTTCTAACTAATTCAGGATGATCAACAGAACACTTCCCACACCACATTTGCTTATCCATCTCGGCACCATTTTTTTCTAGTTCTGCACCCATACCTCCATCTAAAATAATGATTTTATTGTTTTCTAATTTTGTCTTGATTGGTTCGTATGACATAAATTTTATTCTTTACTATTTGTAAATGCACAAATTTTATTTCCATCTAAATCACGAAGATAAGAATAATAAACTCCTGAGCCTTCTGGTCTTTCACCGCCAGACCCCTCACTAGTTCCACCAGCTTTTAAACCTATCTCATGAAATTTATCTACGTGAGATCTTGATGAAGTTAAAAATGTGATTTGTGTTCCATTTCCAAAGGTAGCATCTTTTTTATTGAAAGGTTTAGTGACGTAAAACTCTATATCTTTGGTACCTTTTGCTCCATATGCAGCATAATCATCTTCTATTGTCTCGTTTCTATCTAAACCAATTACTTCTAAAACTTTGTCATAAAATGTAATAGCATCATTTAAATTATTAGTACCTACCATCACATAACCAATCATATAAAATCCTATTAACTAATTCTGATAATAATTTATTTAAGCTATTAATTCCAACCGGTAATTGCTTTAACTTCTAAAAATTCAGTGAAACCCCAGACACCACCTTCACGACCATTACCAGATTGTTTATAACCACCAAAAGGCATGCCAGTATCAGTGGATTGACCATTTATATAAACTGTTCCAGCTCTAACTTTTCTAGCAACTCTTTTAGCTTTTTCTTTATCTTCAGTTTGTAAGTAATTACCAAGTCCATAAGATGTATCATTTGTAATTGCTATTGCTTCTTCCTCGGTTTCAAATGGTATAATTGAAAGCACTGGTCCAAAAATTTCAGTTCTTGCAATTTTCATGTCATTATTTACATCTGAAAAAATTGTTGGTTTAACAAAATAACCTTTGTTAAGTCCATTTGGCAAATCTGGTCCACCCGCAGCTAACGTTGCACCTTCATTAATCCCTTCATTAATAAGATTTACTACTTTATCATATTGTACTTTTGAAACTAAAGGTCCAATATGATCTCCTTTTTTAGATGCAAGATCTACTTTAATTTTATTTGCTTCATCAACAGCTTCTTTAACAGCTCTTTCATAAATTGGTTTTTCAACCAACATTCTTGTTGGAGCATCACATGATTGTCCTGAGTTGCTCATTATATTTCTTACACCATCTCTAACGGCATTTGGATAAGAGTCCGCAAAAACTATATTTCCACCTTTTCCACCCAATTCAAGAGTAACTTTTTTTATAGTATCTGCTGCATTTTTTTGAATTAATTTTCCAGCTCTTGTTGATCCTGTGAACGAGACCATATCTATGTCAGCATGACCAGAAATATGATTTCCAACAACTTCTCCATTTCCATTTACTAAATTAAAAACTCCAGCAGGAAAGCCAGCTTCGTCAATCATTTCTGCAAACAATACTGCTGATACTGGAGCAATTTCAGATGGTTTTAAAATCATTGTACATCCAGCAGCTAAAGCAGGAATAACCTTTAATACGATTTGGTTCATAGGAAAATTCCAAGGCGTTATTAATCCACAAACTCCAATTGGTTCATATCTAATATGATTATTAGATTTAGGATCAAATTGATGTTCAAAATTAAAATTTTTTAAAATTTCAATGTTATTTCTACAAATATCTGCACCCATTTTAGTGTGAGTTTCGGAAGCAAAATCTAGTGGAGCGCCCATTTCTTTAGATTGAGCCTCAACCATTTCATCCCATCTTCTATTATAAATTTCATCAAACTTTTCAAGTAAAGCTAACCTTTCTTGCTTTGTAGTTTCTCTCCAAGTCTCAAATGCGATCTTGGCGGCATTTATTGCTTTATCTGCATCTTCAGCAGAGCCTAAAGATATTATTGCAAAAGCTTCCTCAGTTGAGGGATTAATTACTTCAAAGTCATTTGGTTTAGCTGGAGCAACCCACTTTCCATTTATATAAAAATTTTTCTTTTCAATCATGAACTTATTGTAGCATAAAATTTAAATTTCATAACCTTTTTCTTCAGGCTCATTGTCAATTAACTCCTCAGGAAAACCTTCAGCTCTAAAATTAATTTTATTTAAGTCTTCCATTCTTTTTACTATCATCGAGGACCAAGCTCTTGATCCATATTTTTTTTGACCATCCTTAAATATGTCAACAATTTTTGGAGAAATTTCTAAAGGTGCATTTAATTTTTTTGCTAGTTCATCAAACAGACCTGTATCCTTTAAAACAAGATCCATAGTAAAGTTAATATTATAAGAACCATTTAATATAACTTGGCTTTCTGTTTCATGTACGAATGAATTACCTGATGACACAGCAATTCCTTTATAAGCTTTTGTAAGATCTAGGTTTGATTTTTTTGCAATTGTCCATGCTTCACCTAGTGCAACCAAATGTGTAGAGGCTAAATAGTTTGTAATTACTTTGAGAACAGAAGCAGTACCTAATTCTCCAGTATGTAATATTTTACGCCCCATTACAGTTAAAGCAGGTAATACTTTCTCAAATGCCTCCCTTTCTCCACCAACAAATATTGCTATATTTCCAGATGCTGCTCTATGACAGCCACCGCTTACTGGACCATCTAGTGGTATAGCTTTTTTTTCAATAACTTTCTGTCCAATTCTTTTAACTTCTGCCTCATCTGTAGTGCTCATTTCTAACCAAATTTTATTTTCAGAAAGACCTTCTAGAATTCCGTTATCCCCCTCCATCACCTCTGCACAAATTTCAGGAGAGGGAAGACAAGTTATTATTAAATCAACTTCCTCAGCCAGTTCTTTAGCAGAGTTCGCAATTCTAGCCCCCATGCTTTCAAATTGTTTTGTTAAATTTTTATCTAAATCTTTAACTGTTAAATTAAATTTATTCCTCAATAAACTCCCAGCTAGTTTTCCTCCAACATTTCCCAAGCCAATAAATCCTATATTCATTAATTTGCCTCCTCTTTCTTTTTATATAATATCATTATGACACCAAATATTATTACTACTCCTCCAATAAATAATTCACTTGTTGGTTTTTCACCTAATAAAAATATTGCAGCAAGCAATCCAGTGGGTGGTATACCCATAGTTACTATTGGTAATACTTTATATAATGGATTATTTTTTAGAACATAATAAAAACAACCATAAGTAATTGGCTGCATAATAAATCCTATGTAAAATGCTATTAACCAATGATTAAATTTAGCAGTTGATAAATATGATACGGTATCACCTTCAATTACCGTAGAAATTAAAATTAAAGTGGGTCCAGAAAATAATGCAAGCCACGCAACTAAAGCTAAAGGATTAATTTCTTTACTCAAAGGTTTAACAATAACTTGGCCAAGTGCCCATATTGCTGAACCTAAAATTGTAAGAGCGATCCCAAATATTTTTCCATCTAAATTAGGTGAGCCAGTTAAAATATAAACTCCTACAAATGCAATTCCTATCCCAATCAAAGCTCTTAAAGTTGGTTTCTCTTTCAACATGAAAAAAGCAAATATTACCCCAAATGGAACTTCTGTTTGTACTAATAATACTGCTGCAGATGCATCAATAAAATTTAAACCAGTATAGGTAATACTGTATTGCAGGGTGTTTGCTATAAACGAAGCTATAAAAATTTTTTTTAAAAAACCTTTCGGAATAGGAAACCACCAAATTAAAATAGAAGCAGCAAAAATAAATCTTAATCCCATTAGAAGTATTGGAGGAAAAGACTCAAAAGCAGGTTTGGCAATTACAAAACCAAAACCTAAAAAGATAGGAACAAGTGATGCAACTAAAGTGTCTTTAAAATTCATTCAATTCACTTAATATTAATGATTATTCAAGAACTTATGATATATTCACTCTTTTAAAATATGAATTCAACAAAAATAGAACCAAAATACATAAGTAAATCAAATCCACGAGTTGGCCTTATTGCTCTTGCAAGTGATTTTATGATTGAAAGAGATTTTATAAATGTAATTAAAGATAGAGAAATTGATTTTTTTGTTAATAGAATAGAGTGTTATAATCCTTTAACCAAAGAAAATCTGATTAAAATGTCAGATAAAGTAACCAGTGTAACAAAAGATATTTTACCAGATCAAGATATTGATTGCGTAGTTTATGGATGTACTTCTGGAACTATTGCAGCAGGCTATAACTCTATTAAGCAAAAGGTAAAAGCAGCAAAACCAATGGCCCAGGTTACGACGCCAAGCACAGCTGCAATAAAAGCATTAAAAAAGTTAAATATTAAAAAGTTATCACTATTTACCCCCTACAGCAAAAAACTTAATGATGAGGTTATGGAATATTTTAAGTCAGAGGGATTTGAGATAACATCCAATTCATACTTTGATATAGAGGCAGATTATGACATAGGCAAAGTAGACCAAAATTATTTGTATGATGTCTTGTCTAAAATAGATTTAAATGGAGCAGATGCATTATTTGTATCTTGTACAGCTCTTCCTGTATTGCCAATAATTGATAAACTTGAAAAAAAACTTAACACGATTGTTTTATCAAGCAATCAGGCATTAATTTGGGATACTCTTGTCCAAATTAATAAAAATAACCTAGTAGAAGGTTTTGGCAAATTATTCAGATAGAAATTTATGTCATTTTCCAAAGACGAATACAAACAAAGATTAAAAAAAGTTCAATCGATGATGCAGGATAAAGGTATCGAACTATTGATTTCTCACGATACTAATAACATGAATTATTTAACTGGTTATGACGCCTGGTCTTTTTATTATGCACAGTGTGCAATTGTTCATGTTAATGCTGATGAGCCTTTATGCTTTGTAAGAGCGCAAGACTCAGGAGGTGCGTATATTAAAACTTATCTGAAAGATCAAAATATAATTGTTTATGATGAAAATTATATTCATACATGGCCAAAACATCCTTACGATTATTTAGTTCAGATTATCAAAGATAGAAATTGGGATAAGCTTTCAATTGGGGTTGAAATGGATGCTCATTATTTTACTGCTTTTTGCTATGAAAAGATAAAACATGGTTTACCAAATGCAAAAATAAAAGACTCAGAGAGATTAGTTAACTGGGCAAGATTTGCAAAATCTGATGCAGAAATTAATTATATGAAAACTGCTGCACTAATTTCAGAAAAAGGAATGAGGACTGCAATGGAGGTAATAAAACCAGGAGTAAGACAATGCGATGCAGTCGGTGAAATACAAAAAACTTTATTTTATGGGACACCTCAGTTTGGTGGAGAGTATTCTAGTATCGCTACACTTTTACCAACAGGAAAAGGAACATCTGCCTCTCATTTGACAGCAACACAGGACAAGTTTGTTGAAGGCGAAGCGACAATCGTTGAGTTATCTGGAGTTTATAAAAGGTATCATGCGCCGATGGCCAGAACAGTCTTACTCGGAAAACCGGATCAATTAAAAATAGACACGATGAACAAAACTATCGAAGCTCTTCAAGCTGGAATTGATGCTACAAAACCTGGGAATACAGCTAATGATGTAGCGCAAGCTTTTTGGGGTATTTTAGATAAATATGGAATAGAGAAAAAATCGAGAACTGGTTATTCAATTGGAATTGGTTACCCACCAGATTGGGGTGAGCATACTCTTAACATATATAAAGGAGAAATGACTGAACTAGTACCGAATGCGTGTTTTCATATGATAGCTGTAATGCAATTTGGTGATTGGGGAGTTGAAGCATCTGAAGCTATAAGAGTTACAGATAAAGGGTGTGAATTATTTTGTAATTTTTCAAAAGAGTTACATATTAAAAGCTAATTAAGTGTTGCAAACAACTTAACTAAATGTTTTAAAAACTAACTTATGTCAAAAAAAGAAGATTTCGTAAAATTTGATAAAGTCGACAAAAGCTACGATGGAAAAGTATTAGTAGTTAAAGATTTAAATTTAGATATCGAAGAGGGTGAGTTCGTAACAATGCTTGGACCCTCTGGTTCAGGAAAAACTACATGTTTAATGATGCTTGCTGGTTTTGAAACACCGACTAATGGAGAAATTTATTTAGATAAAAATCCAATTTCAAATATTCCTCCACATAAAAGAGGTATTGGAATGGTTTTTCAAAATTATGCTCTATTTCCTCATATGACAGTTTTTGAAAATTTAGCATTTCCTTTAAGGGTAAGAAAAATTTCAAAAGAAGATATTGACAAAAAAGTTGATAAAGCTTTATCAATGGTTTCATTGTCAGAATTTGGAAATCGTATGCCAGGACAACTATCTGGTGGTCAACAACAGAGAGTAGCAGTAGCAAGAGCATTGGTATTTGATCCATCTGTAGTTTTAATGGACGAACCTTTAGGTGCTTTAGATAAAAATTTAAGAGAGAGTATGCAGTATGAAATTAAACATATTCATGAGAATATTGGCGTAACAGTTGTGTATGTTACTCACGATCAAGGTGAAGCATTAACAATGTCAAACAGAATAGCAGTATTCAATGATGGTAAAGTTCAGCAACTTTCAAGTCCAGATAAGTTATATGAAGAACCTGTAAATTCTTTCGTCGCAGAGTTTATTGGAGAGAATAATACTTTCGCTGGAGAAATTTCAGATATATCAAATGGATCCTGTAAAGTTAAACTAGACAAGGGTGAAATAATCGCAAATCCAATTTCAGTTAAATCTGTTGGTGAAAAAACTACCGTTTCAATTAGACCTGAAAGAGCATTGATTAATCCTGAACATAAAATGGATAACAATCAAAAAGGTAAAATAGAAGAGGTTATATATCATGGTGACCACACAAGAGTGAGACTTAACTTGCTCGGAAATTCAGAATTTATCCTAAAAGTTCCAAATAGTTCTCAGAATTTAGATATTAAACTTGGAAACGAGATTAATATTGGTTGGAATAGTCATGACGCTAGAGCTTTAGACCCGAAATAAGCCAAATATCTAATAATTACCAAAATCCCCTGTTGACTCTCTTTTGCTATGTTGCTGTACTTCGTTTTTTATAAAAAAAACGTTTAAACGGAGGATAAATGAAAAAATTAAGTAAATTATTACTTGCCGTAACTTTTGCTATCTCAGTATCTTCATCAGCATTTGCAGTAGTCGTTGCATCATGGGGTGGAGCTTACACAGAAAGTCAAAAGCTAGGATATGGTGATCCAACTGCAAAAGCATTGGGTGTACCAATCGATTGGGTAGATTATTCTGGTGGATTATCAGAAATCAAAGCCCAAAAAGAAGCAGGGGCGATTACATGGGATATTATAGATGTATTTGCTTATGACACTATTAATGGTTGTGACGAAGGTATTTTTGTTGAATTTGATTTTGATAAAGACTTTCCACCAGCTCCTGATGGTACGCCTGCAAGTGAAGACTTCTTCACAGACATGCCAAGTAAATGTGCTGTAGGAAATATTTTATATTCTTGGAATTATGCTTACAACAGCGACCTGTTAAAAAGTACTCCAAAAACTATTAAAGATTTCTTTAATACTCAAAGATTTCCTGGGAAAAGAGCAATATATAAAAGCGCTCTAACAAACCTAGAAATTGCATTAGCAGCTGACGGAGTAAAAATGGGTAAAGGTGGAGAATTTCTATACAAAAAATTAGAAGATCCAGCTTATGTAACAAGAGCTATGAACAAAATCAAAGCGCTTTGTGAAGATCCAAATGGCGGATGCGTATTTTGGTCAGCAGGTGCTCAACCACCAGAATTATTAATGAGTGGTGAAGTTGTAATGGCAACTGGTTGGAATGGTAGATTTTTCAATGCAGCAGTTGGAGAAGGTGCTCCAATAGTTCAGGTTTGGGACGGACAAGGTCTTGACTATGAATATTTTGCATTAGTTAAAGGTGGACCAAACGAAGCTGATGCTAAAAAAGCTTTAGCAATGATGACAAGTACCGAGATGTTAGCAGGAAGTGCAAAATATATTGCGTACGCTCCATGGAGAAAATCATCAATTGCAGTTATGGAAGCAGGAGAGCCTTGGTATAAAGATGGGAAAACTAATATGGTCCCTCATATGCCAACAGCACCAGCTAACCTTAAAAAATACTTCTTAGTGAATGCAGAGTACTGGGCTGATAATGGAACAGAACTTGGTGAGCAGTGGGAAGCTATGAAAGCTAGTATTAAATAATTAAAGTTTTAAACACTTTAATTTTATATTATATTAAGGGCGGTTTATAAAACCGCCCTTTTTTTTTATGAGTTCAGAAACAGGAAAAATATTATCAACAGATGGAATTCCCCTAGAGGAAAGTCTTAAACAAGCAGAAAGAAAAAATAAAATAAAAGCCTTCCTTCTGGTTACCCCATTACTTTTATTTTTGATCATCACTTATATTGTTCCAATTGCAGATATGTTTTCTAGAAGTATTGATGACAAAATGGTTACAAACATGCTGCCAAAAACATATAAAGCAATGGAGCAGTGGGATGGAAAAGAACTCCCACCAGAAGAAGTATTTGAAGCTTTTTATTTGGATTACAAAATTTTAGTAAAAAATAAGACCGCTGGAAAATTACAAACTCAATTAAACTACGAAAAAAACGGTTTTAAGAGTGTTTTGAAAAAATTAGCTAGAAAGCAAAAGAAATTTGAGGAGGGAAATTATAAAGAGCAGATTATGAAAGTTCATAAAAGGTGGAGAAATGTTGAATATTGGAGAGCAATTAAAAGAAGAGCTCCAGCATACACTTACTCTAAATATTTAAAAGGTGTTGATATGTACTCAAATGAAGATGGCAAAATTGTACAAGTAGCTGAAGATAGAAGAATTCATAGAATTTTATGGTCAAGAACTTTGGAGGTTGCATTTTTTGTAACTCTATTTTGTTTTTTAATGGCCTATCCAATTGCACATTTATTAGCAACTCTTCCAATGAAGTATAGCAACTTGTTAATGATTTGTGTGCTGTTGCCGTTTTGGACCTCATTACTTGTACGAACAGCCAGTTGGATGATTTTGTTACAGCAACAAGGAATTGTTAATGACTTTTTTGTTTGGATTGGCCTTGTGGCCGACGATAATAGACCAGAGATGATGTATAACAAGACAGGGACTTATGTTGCAATGACACAAATACTTTTACCTTTTATGGTATTACCTTTGTACAGTGTTATGAAAACAATTTCTCCAAGCCTTATGAGAGCAGGTAAGTCTTTAGGAGCTACTCCAGCAGTAGCTTTTTTTAAAGTTTATTTCCCGCTAACAATTCCAGGTATTGGGGCAGGTTGCTTATTAGTATTTATTCTTGCAATTGGGTATTACATAACTCCAGCTTTGGTAGGTGGAGCTTCTGGAACACTTATCAGTAATCAAATAGCTTATCACATGAAGAGTACTTTAGATTGGAGTTTTGCATCTGCGATGGGCTTAATGCTTTTGACAGGAGTACTTGTTATCTATTGGATTTATAACAAACTTGTAGGAGTTGATAATATTAAACTAGGATAATTATGGCTTTACCGAAATATACAGAACCTCATTACAGAATTTGGCATTATTTTTATCTTTTTGTTTGTGGATGTGTTTTCTTCTTTTTAATTGCACCTTTATTCGTAATTTTTCCATTATCATTTAATGCGGAGGAATTTTTAGTCTTCACAGATGGAATGAAGAGACTTGATCCAGATGCTTTTTCTACAAGATGGTACAAAGATATGGTCTATGGTACAAAAAATCCGTGGGGATTAGCAGCAAAGAATAGTTTCATCATTGCTATATTTGCAACGATAGGATCAATTATACTTGGTACGCTAGCAGCACTTGGTTTGAGTAGTAGACATATGCCATACAAGGGTCTGATTATGGCAACTTTAATATCTCCAATGATTGTTCCTCTAATTATTTCTGGAGTTGCAATTTTCTTTTTCATGGCAAAAGTAGGTTTAGCTGCAACGCATTTAGGGATAATTTTAGCACATATTATTTTAGGAACTCCATTTGTAGTTATAACAGTAACCGCAACGCTTTCTGGATTTGATCATAGTATTACTAGGGCTGCTTCTAGCTTAGGAAGCAATCCATTTAATACTTTTATGAAAATAACTTTACCGTTAATACTTCCTGGCGTTATTTCTGGAGGTTTGTTTGCTTTTGTAACATCATTTGATGAGGTTGTAGTCGTATTATTCTTAGCAGGCTTAGATAACACAACAATTCCAATTCAAATGTGGACAGGTCTTAGAGAGCAGCTTAGTCCTACAATTTTAGCCGTAGCAACTTGCTTAATAGTTTTATCAGTATTAATTTTAGTCACAGCAGAGCTTTTAAGAAGAAGATCTGAGAGATTAAGAGGAATAAATAGATAAATTAGTTTACAGACTCAATCACTGTAGCAATTCCCATACCTAAACCAATACACTGAGTTGAAAGTGCATATTTTTTATTTTCTCTCTTAAGTAGTTCAGCAGCTTTGCCCGTAATTCTTGCACCTGTTGCTCCAAGAGGATGTCCAAGGGCAAGCGCTCCGCCATCTAAATTAACTTTATCTTTATTAATACCTAAATCTTTAATACATGCTAAGGATTGCGACGCAAAAGCCTCATTCAATTCAACAATATCAATTTTATCTGCTGTCAATTTAGCTCTTTCCAAAGCTTTTTTTGATGCTCCAATTGGACCTAATCCCATATAGTCAGGGTCACACCCTTGCACTGCAGTAGATACAATTCTTCCCAAAATATTTAAATTATTTTCTTTTGCATAACTTTCTTCACAAATTAATGTTGCAGCTGCACCATCGGTTAAAGGTGATGAAGTGGCTGCTGTAACAGTACCATTTTCATCGAACGCGAGTTTTAATCCATCCAACTTTTCCATTGTGCTGCCTGGTCTAATATTTCCATCGGTATCACAATCTCCGATTGATACAATTTCATTTTTAAAATTACCTTTTGTTTGTGCTTCATGTGCTTTTTGATGACTTGAGATTGCAAATTCCTGTTGTTCATTTCTTGAAATATTATATTTTTTGGCAACATTTTCAGCAGTAGTTCCCATTGAAAAATAAACGTGCGGATTATCATTTTTATTTTCTGGATAAGGTATTGGATCAAAACCTGTATTAACTCTAGTCATACTTTCAACACCTCCACATATAAATACTTTTCCTGCTCCTAACGAAATTTTACCTGCAGCAATATGAATAGCTTCCATTGAGGAACCACACCATCTATCAACTGTCATTCCAGAAGTTTTAACATCCATATTAGTTAAAAATGTTGTTAACTTTCCAATATTAAATGACTGCTCTCCAGTTTGAAATGCACAACCAACAACAATATCTTCAATATCCTCTTTTTTAACATTGGATTTAGCAACTAAATTTTTAATCACTTCTGCTAATAAATTTACAGGCTTTGTATCTACGAGCGCACCTTTTCTCGCCATTGTGAAAGGCGATCTTGAGAAGCCAGCAATTACAGGTTTAAACATATTAATAAATATAAAGTTAATCTGGGAATGGTAAAGAAGTTATAATGCCTTTTCTATTTTCTCCATTGAAAGTATTTACAAAAACCTCATTTCCAATTTCCCAATAATCTTTTAAAATCATAGAAAGACCTATATTCTTTCGAAATCCTGGAGAATATATTCCAGATGCAATTTGCCCAATTTTTGCATTATCTTTTGAGTATACTGGTAAAGGCACACCGGTTGGCTTACACGGATCTCCATCAAACAAAATTCCTCTCATTCTTTGTACAATTCCATCAGATTGGATCTTTCTTAAAGCCTCTTTACCTATAAAATCATGATCATCCTCTTGTTTGCAGTATTTTTCAAGATTACACTCAAGTGGGTTATTTTCTCTTGTAAAGTCATTTCCATAAGACATTAACCCAGCCTCAATTCTATCAATTAAATTTGGACATCCTGGAGAAATATTAAATTTTTGTCCGCTCTCCCATATAGTATCCCAAAGTTTTTCTCCAAGTTCTATCTCATTAAAATGTTTTTCAAATCCTTTAAAGTATATTTCAAAACCATCTTGTTTACTGTAACCAGATCTTGCAATAATTTGTTTAGTTCCTAAAAAATCAAACACTTTAAAATTAAAAAATTTTAACTTTTTTATATCCTCACCAAAAATTGAAATTAGTAGGTCCTCAGATTTCGGACCTTGAATAGCTAGTGGATATACATCTGGTTCGATAATTTCTACATTTAATTTTGATCCTAAAGCAATTCCTTTTGCCCAAAGTAAAATATCAGAATCTGCAATAGAAATCCAAAACATATCATCGTCTAGTTTTAATAAAACTGGATCATTAATCATCCCAGCTGTGTCGTCAATTATTGGAACATAAAAACATTTACCGGTCTCCATTTTTTTTATGGGTCGTGGTGTCATTTTTTGCACCAATTTTTCAGCATCTGGCCCTGAAATTTGCACTTGTCTCTGGCATGACACATCCCACACTTGAACCTGTTCTCTTAAATGCCAGTAATCCTCTTCAATGGTATTTTTAAAACCTTTTGGTAGTAGCATGTGATTAACAACAGTAAAATCAGATACTCCACATTCCTCTACTTTATTAGTAAATGGAGTTCGTCTTATACGTCTAGACATATTTAATTTTATATTTTTTTGTGGAATTAAATTTTCTTTACTCATTTTATTTAGACCACCAAACTGTGTAGCTATTTTTAGAGATTATAATTGGAATATGATATTTTTTATTTTGATCTTCCATTTTAAATTTAATATTAATTTCTGAAACTATTTTTTTTTCTGAAAAATAATTGCCAGTTTTACAAACCATTTCATACTCACAATTGCAGTCGTCTTTACTTAATTCAAATTCTTGCAGTATTCGTCCACCTTCATCAGATTTAGTTTCGCAGAAAACTTTCTTTTCTCGATTTTCATTAATTTGATAAATAATTACATCAACATTTGCAGCATGCGAGCCATTTGTTGCATCCAATAAGTGAGAAGAGAAAGTTGCCACGATTATTCTATTGATGATTTCTCTCTTTTACTTGCAACTGCAGATACTATTGGGCTTAATACAGGTTTTGCTTTAACGTTCACGCACGCGGGTTTTCCGCTTTCCATAGCTCTTTTAAGTGCTGGACCTAGCTCTTCTCTTTTATTAACTAATTCTCCATGTCCTCCAAAACCTTCAAATATCTTGTGAAATGGTATATCGCGGAAGTCAGTTCCCACACTTTTCCCACTTTTAAATAACCTCTCTTGTTGCTGACCAATTGAAGCAAGACCCCCGTTATTATCAATTACAACAGTAATAGGTTTTTTCTCATAAAATACACTTTCAATAGACATACCTCCTGATAAAAAAGCACCATCACCACTTATCAGAACTACATTTGAATCTGGATTATGATTTTTAGCAGATAGAGCAAATGAAACTCCAACACCTAACATACTAAAAGTTCCAGGATGCAATATTCCTTTTAATTTTTTTCCTTTGGCACCTGCGATGTTGATTGCAATTTCTGACCAAAAATGAGTATTTCCTCCATCGATAACAAGCCAATCATTTTCACTCATTGCATTTTGAACATCCAATGAAAGTTGTAGAGGGTGAATTTTTCCTCCATTTTTTTTAGATGCTTCAGCTTCAATTTCTAATTCTTTCAAAGATTTATCTACCCACTCTTTCTTCTTTTTTTTATTCTCTTGAAACCACTTTGTATCTAAAGACCATTTATTATTTTTTTTTAAGTTGGATAATGTATCTAAAAAAACACCAGGATCACTTAGCAAACTTAAATCTGCAGCTCTATTAAGTCCTAATTCTTCATGTGAACCATTTACACAAACTAATTTTGTTGACTCTGGTATAAAAGGTGGATTTCCAAAATTTAATTGATTATCTAATCTCGCTCCAACGACAAGAACGAGATCTGAATTGTGTAATGCAAATTCTGAAGGAGGGTATTGATGTATATCAGCTAACCCCATGTAAGCGTTAGCTTCCTCTCCTAATAATTTTTGATGATACGGAACATTAAAAATTGGTATATTTAAATTGTTACCAGCTGCTTCAAGATTTTTTTCTGAATGTGACCACCAAACACCATGTCCACCAATGATGACTGGTTTTTTCGAATTACAAGCAAGTTCTAAGACTTTAGAGAGTGAATTTGGATCTGGCCACGCTTTAGCTATAGGTTTTGCTTTTTGAGAATATGGTCTTTCTTCTAAACCAACTTCCTCAGCAAAAGATGAAAACATTATATCAACAGGAAGACTAAGATGTACAGCACCAGGATACCCATTAGTTGCAATATGATATGCTTTGTCTACAAATTCTCTTATTCTAGTTCCATCAGTAATACTTGCACTATATTTGGTTAAAGGGGCTGCAATTGAAACATCGTCAATTTCTTTAAAACCACCTGAACCTTGTCTTTTAAGACTGCTAGATCCTGTAATGTAAATAATGGGACTTCTCTCGCCCCAAGCTTCCATCATTGAAGGGACAGCATTAGTAAATCCTTCAGGTCCAACTAAACAGACTGATGGTTTACGTGTAATCCTTGTATTGCCATCTGCTAAATGACCTGCAATTTGCTCATGTGGAGTGTTTATAACCTCAATTTGGCATTCAGCAAAACCTTCAATTGCTGGATTACAAAAACCCCCCGAGAGAGTGAAAACTTTGCTAATTCCTTTATCTTTTAGAGCCCTTGCAAGTAATGCTCCACCTCTAATTTTATTTTCGCTCATTTAGTAATCTACCTTATTTACAGTACTATTTATTACTATATTAGAAGTTACATCATTAATATCATTTAACCCTACTAACCCCAGTGTCGTGCTGGCTTCTTCTTTTATTATTTCCACAATTCTCCTTAATCCTTTTCTTCCATCAGCACCCATTGCGTACATTACTGGTCTACCAATCATTGCATAATCCGCACCAAATGCAAGCGCTCTCACGATATCACTTCCACTTCTTATTCCACTATCAAAGATTAAAGGGAAATCGTTTCCTACTGATTTTCTGATTAGTGGAAGCATATTTATTGCTGCCGTAGCACTATCTAATTGTCTGCCGCCATGATTTGAAACTTGAATTGCATCTGCACCAGCTTCTTTTATTTGTTTTGCATCATCAGGAGACATTACTCCTTTAATTATAAGTTTACCCTTCCATTTATCTCTTACTCTTTTAAGTGTATCCCAATCTGTAGTACCTCTACTTTCTTTTCTTTTAAAAATACCATCTCCACTTTTAGATGTAACATAGTTCATTGGTCTAGGAATGCCACTCAGCAAAGTCGAAATAGACCAAGTTGGATGAATTGCAAAATCAAAAAATTGTTTTGGACCAATCTTGAAAGGGTAGGAGAAACCATTTTTATCATCTCTAGTTCTCCTGGATAGCACTGGAACATCCACAGTTAATATTGCAACTTCGTATCCAGTATTCTTAGCTCTACCTAAAAGTTCCATGACAAAATTTTCATCTTGAAATATATATAGTTGCATCCATGAATGACCTTCTGATAGTTCATACATTTTTTCTAAAGTTGTTGTAGAAGCCATAGAAACACATGTAGGTATATTATTTCTTGCACTTTCTGCTGCTAACATAGAGTCCGCTCCAGGCCATGATAAATTAGTCATTCCCATTGGAGCAAAACCGAAGGGAAAATCAAATTCATAACCTAATATTTTTTTCTTAAGAGATCTCTTTTCAACATTTCTTAAAACTTTAGGTTCAAGTCTAATTTGATCTAAAGCTCTGCTATTTATTTCTGCTAATTTTTCATCTCCAGATGCACCATCAATAAAATCAAAAACTAATTTAGGTAGACGTTTACGTGACAGTTCCCTTGCGTCTTTAATGCTAAAAATTTTTTGACTTGGTAAAATATTATCACTCATTATTAACTTTAATATATTCTTTTAAATTAAGTTGTTTATATTGATCAACAAAATAAGCATTATGACTTTCTCTAGAAGAATAAACCTCCGTTGGTTTTCCGTCAATAAAAAGTACCGCAACTCCATCATCTACAGCTATACCACTTGGTAAAATTTTATTATTTATATTTTCTCTGTATTTATAAGCTCTTTTTGCATCTGAATAATGTGGGGTAAAACTTCCAGATATAAGTCCAATACCACTTAACGGTTTAAAGCCAGGTCCATCTGAGTCTGTGAGAAAATAATCAAACCAGCATGCAGCTCCAGCACTTACACCAGAAACAATTATTCCTGAATTATAAACTTCTCTAAAAATATTAATTAAATTATTTCTTTTCCATAAGTCGAGCATGAATTTAGTATTTCCTCCACCAATATAAATTGCATCTAAATTTGAAATCCAGTTTTCAAAACCTTTAACATTGGAGACAAGGTTGAAGTGAGAAACTTTAAAGTTAGTATTTTTAAATCTTTTATAGAATAGCTCAGTTTTTTTGGTATCATCATTACTAGCAGTTGGCAAAAATCCTATAGAGCAGTTTTTTTTACCTATTTGATCTAAAAAAAATTGATCTAAATCACCATCCTCATTATGAGTGAAACCACCACCTCCAACCGCTATTATTTGTTTTTTAGCCTTCACTAAATATATTTTTAATTTGTGGTTTTAATACCAGGCCACGGATTAGGCACTTTAGGAATATTTCTATTTAGGCCTCTAACAATTTCTCCTTTGGAATCATACATTGGCAATTTACAGATTTCTCCTTTATGAACTTTTCCATCAGTGCATTTAACATCAACAACATCTCCTGGTCCATTTTCATTATTATTGAGGTGTACAATACCAACTCCACAAATTTGATATGGTGACCAAGTGCTAGAAGTTATTTTACCAATATTTTTTTCATTTATTTTAATACCTTCACCTTTAATAGCAGTCCCCTCCACAACTCTAATTCCCCATGTCTTACATTTTTTGTCTGACGTCATAAGAGCTTCTTTTCCGATAAAATCCTTTTTATCAAAATTTATAAAACGCCCAAGACCAACTGAAAATGGATTTGTTTTTTTTGTAAAATCTTGTCCTGCAGATAGTAGACCTGCCTCAATTCGTCTACATCTAAAACCTGGTGTGGCGACTAAAATCATACCTAGTTTTTTTCCTTCCTCAAGAATGTAATCTCCTATTTTTTCAGTCTCATTTTCAGGTCGAAAATAAATTTCCCAACCTAGTTCGTTTGTAAAACCACTTCGGCTTATAATTACTTTTTGATCTAAGATTTGTAATTCTTTCCAATCAAAGTACTTCCAATCATTCTCTGAAAAATCTTCAGCTATATTTTCAAGTAGTTTCATTGATAAAGGACCTTGGATTTGACTTACCCATACTTCTGGATCTTTTATTTCAACATCCATATTTTTAGAGTGAGCTTTATACCATGAAAAAAGATCTCCATCTGCTTGAGCAAACCAATATTTATCCTCTTCAATTTTTAATAGAACACCATCTGTAATCATTCCTCCATCATGATAACAAGCAAACTGGTAAGAACATCTTCCTTTTGATATTTTTGATACATCTCTTGGAAATATTTTTTGTAATAATTTTAATGAATCCGGACCAGATATTTCAAATGGATGCTCACCCGTATGTCTAAATATTATCTCCTGCCTTCCTTTCCAATACATTTCTTCGGAACTAACATTTGATAATTTCTCAAGCGTTAATCTTCCAGCATAATTAGAATATTCAGGGTCGTAGGGGAGCTCCTGGTATGTTAGTGGGTGAACTTGAATTGACCTAGCAAGCTCCAAAGTGTTTGAATTTTCAAGGCTAACAGGCTTAACTGTAAACCTATATTTATTGATTAAATCTTTCATTACTTTTTTTTAAATAATCAAAATACATCAATAAAACAAATAAAAAAGAACCATTTTCACTGTTGCTATATAAGTTGCTAATTGTTACCTTTTATTTTTTAAAGAGAGGAAATTATGAAAAACATTTTTAAATTGATATCAGTTTCATTGGTATCACTATTTGTAACGTTTTCTTTTGCCAATGCATCAAGTGGAGTTTTTAAATTATCTCATGATGTTGGTTTTGGAAAAGATACAAATTTAGACGCAATTACTAAAGGACGACTGTTTCAGGTAGTAATAATGACACAGAACCGTCTCGTAAGAAAAGATCTAAAAGGGGTTACATCTCCTGAGCTTGCAACCGACTGGTCAGGAAATGCAGATGCAACAGAATGGACTTTTAACTTAAGAAAAGGTGTAAAATTCCATGATGGATCTGAATTTGATGCAGAGGATGTAAAATATTCTTTGATGAGAGTTAAAGATCCAGAAATTGGTTCACCTGCAAAGAAAAGCATGAGTGCAGTAACTGATATTGAGATTGTAAACTCACATACAGTTAAAATGAAGTTGAATACATCTTTTGCAGATTTTCCACTTTTATTAACTGATTACAGATTAAGAATGATACCTAGTGGATCAGGAGATACTATTGGAAAAACAGGTATTGGAACTGGACCTTTTATAGTAGAAAAGTTTGATGCTGAGGGAACAACAATTCTTAAAGCAAACCCAGATTATTGGGAAGGGGCTCCTAAACTTGCTGAAGTACATGTAATAGCTATCCCAGATGGTCAAGCTAGAATTCAAGCTCTACTTACAGGTCAGATTGATATGAATAGATATGTTCCATTCAATCAGAAAAAAATATTTGATGGTAATTCAAAGTTTAACGTTTCAGTTATACCTACAGGAAACTGGAGAGGTATGGTAATGAGAACTGACGTTGCACCATTTGATGACGTGAGAGTAAGAAAGGCTGTCAGAATAGCTGTAGATAGACAAGAATTAGTTGATCTAGTTATGGCTGGAGCAGCAACAGTATCTTGTGATACTCCTGTTGCACCTTCCGACCAATACAGAATGAAGAAGAGTTGTCCACCTCAACCAGCAACTGCAAAAAAATTACTTGCTGAAGCAGGTTATCCAGATGGAATTGATATGACAATTCACGTTTCTACAAAAGAACCAACATGGCCAACTATTGCTGAAGTTTTACAACAACAATTTGCAAAAGCTAACATAAGAGCAGATATCCAAATGACACCTTCAAAAAGTTATTGGAATGAAACTTGGATGAAAAAGGCTGTAGCAATGACACGTTGGAATGAGAGACCTGCAGACAGTATTTTGCATGAAGCTTATCATAGTGAAGCAAAATGGAACGAGTCTTTCTATAAAAGTGCTTCTTTTGACAAAAATTTAGCTGAAGCTAGAGGAGAGTTAAAATTTAGCAAAAGAAAAGCAGCATACATCAATGCTCAGAAAACTCTATGGGAAGAATCTGGAACAATGATTCCTTATCACGTATCTAGACTGGTTGTCACATCTTCTAAAGTGAAAAATCTTGACGAAGTTGAGTATTTTTCAATTAGATGGCACACAGTTAGCGTTCAATAATAATTTTGTTTTACAGGCCTTTAAGTAGGCCTGTAAAACCTCTTTCATTTCTAAATAAATAATTTAAAATTTAAGTATTCTTATGCTTTTTTTAATTATAAAAAGAATTCTATTAGGTTTAATAACTTTATTTATTGTATCTTTAATTACTTTTGTTGGAACAGAAATTTTACCTGGTGATGCTTGTACAACGTATCTTGAAAGACAGGCATTTGGTGAGCAATTAGAGGCTTGTTATAGAAGATTAGGTTTGAACGTTCCTGCATACGAAAGATATGTCTCTTGGGCAGTAAATGCTATTCAAGGAGATTTTGGATACTCTTTAAGTGGAGAAATGCCAATTAAAGAGGTTCTAGGACCAAGAATTAAAAATTCTTTAGTTCTAGCATCAGCTGCTATTTTTATTGGTATACCAATCGCTTTAATACTCGGAATAGTAACAGCGCTTTGGAGAGATAAATTACCTGACGTAGCAATTTCAACAGTAACTATATTCGCTATGACTATTCCAGAGTTTATCAGTGCTACTTTATTAATCTTAATAATTGCAATTTGGTTAGAATGGTTACCAGGTATTGTAATTGTTCCAACTGATGTTTCATTCTTAGAACTATTACCAAATATTATTTTACCAGTAATCGCTATTGCAATGATTATGACAGCTCATATGGCACGGATGGTGAGATCAAGCGTCATTCAAGTTATGGCAAGTGAATATGTTCAAATGGCAATTTTAAAAGGTGTTCCGTATTGGAAAATGGTTTTTAAACATGTTTTACCAAATGCATTGTTACCTGCTATTAATGTTGTAGCTTTAACAATTGCATGGTTATTAGGAGGAGTTGTTGTAACTGAAGTTGTATTTAATTACCCAGGTCTTGGAAGATTGGTTATTGAGTCGATTTCAAATAGAGATTTACCTACAGTTCAAGCATTAGCAATAATTCTTGCATCTATATATGTTAGTATAAATTTATTGGCGGATCTAATGACACTTATGCTTAATCCAAGATTAAAGACGTTACAGATTAGAAAATAATATGAAATTAGATAATATTTATCAGGAAGAAAAGAAAAGCAATTTAGCAAAGGTCTCTGAGATAATAATTACAATGGCCTCAAGACCGTCAGGATTTATTGGTTTAAGTATATTGATTTTCCACGTAATACTTGCATTTATTAGTCCTTATATTGCACCATATGATTTTAAAGCTATAAATCCAACTTTAATGCTACAGGCTCCTTCGGCTGAGTATTGGTTTGGAACAGATGATCTTGGAAGAGATGTGTTTACTAGAACAATTTTAGGTGGAAGAACAGCATTAACAATTACTTTCTTTGGATCTTTGATAGCACTACTTTGGGGCGGTCTATTAGGAATTTTTTGTGGACTAGTTGGTGGAAAAACTGACGATATTGTGATGAGAATTGTTGATGCATTTTTATCTATACCTTGGATATTAGCAATGTTGTTAATTGTGTCTTTGTTAGGCACATCAACTGAAGTGTTAATACCAGCTTTGGGTTTCTTTTATGGTAAAGGAATTGTGAGAGTAGCAAGAGCTGCAACTCATGATGTTATTGCGAAAGACTTTATTGTATCCGCTAGAGCAAGAGGTCACAGTAATTTTTCAATAATATGGAATGAAATAATTCCAAATGTAAGAGATGCAATTTTAGTGGAAGGTGCAATGAGATGGTCGTGGATGCTACTTGGCTTTAGTTCTTTGTCTTTCCTAGGTTTTGGTGTTAGTCCTCCAACTCCAGATTGGGGATTGATGATATCAAACGCAAGAGGTTTAATGTCTTTTGCTTATTGGTCTGTGATAGCTCCAATAGTTGGTTTAAGCAGTTTAATAATTGGCATCAATTTGACAGCTGATGCTTTTGCTAAAGCATTAGGTATAGATCGATCAACAAAAGCTCCAGTTTAAAAATGACTGAAATAATTCAAAAAGTAAAAAATTTATCTATTGGATTTAAAAGTAAAAAAGGTGAAGAGATTTTAATACTAAGAAACATAAGTACAAATATAAAAAAAGGTGAAACCGTTGGTATTGTTGGAGAATCTGGATCTGGAAAAAGCACTCTCGCACTAGCAATGATGGGGTATGTTAAGCATGGTCTCTATACTATTGGTGGAGAATGTGAATTCAATTCCTCAAATCTTTTAAAAATGAAAAATAGAGATTTGGAAAAAATCAGAGGTAGAAAAATTGCGATGATACCGCAAAATGCTGGACAGGCATTAACACCAAATTTAAAAATAGGTTATCAAATTGATGAAGCATTACAGTTGCATTCTGATTTAAAGGAGGAGGAAAGAGAACAAAAAATTTCAGAATTGTTAAATAAAGTGAGACTTCCTTCACCAGAAACAATTGCTCTAAGATATCCTCATGAACTTTCAGGAGGACAACAACAGAGAGTTGCTGTTGCTATGGCATTAGCGGGAACTCCTGACCTTCTACTATTGGATGAGCCTACAACTGGCTTAGATGTAACAACTCAAGCTCACGTTTTAGAACTTCTTAACTTCATTGCGAAAGACACAGGAACATCAATGGTTTATGTAAGTCATGACTTAGGAGCAATAGCTCAAGTAAGTGACCGTATTATTGTAATGTACTCTGGTGAAATAGTTTTGGAGGGGCCCTCTCGAGATATTCTTAAAAAACCAATTCATCCGTATACCTATGGTTTGCTTAAATCTATACCAAAATTATCACTTGCAGGACTTCCACAATCAATGCCTGGTAGCCAACCTCAACCTGGAGCAATTCATAGAGGCTGTAGTTTCTTTGATAGGTGCGATTTTTCAGAAGAAAAATGTAAAAGTAACTCTCCTCAACTTGAGTACTTAGAGCAATTAAATACTAGTGTTAGATGTTTTAATCATAAGAGTTTAATGAATGACAGTCAGGTTAATCAAACTGTTAATAAAATTAAGACGAGTTTGCAGGATAAAGAAATATTAAATATTTCAGAAGTTTCAATAAGTTACGCTAAGCAAAATCTTTTAGATCAAGTGTTAAATAGAATTTCTGATGATAACCCAACTGTTAAAGATATTAATATTAATATTAAGAAGGGTGAAACTATAGCTCTAGTTGGAGAATCAGGTAGTGGAAAATCAACAATTCTCAAATCTATTGCTGGGTTACTCAGAACCAAAGGTGGAATAATAAAATTTGATCAAAAAAGAAACTTATCATCTGACCTTAAAGAGAGAGATCCCAATGATTTAAGAATTATTCAATTAATTTTTCAAAATCCAGATGAGTCTTTAAACCCAAACCATACTGTTGAAGAAATAATAGCACAACCATTAAAGTTATATTTTGGTTTAAAGGGTGAAGAATTAAAAAAAAATATTATAGAGCTATTACAAAAAGTAAGACTGGGTGAATTTTATATGTCTAGGTACCCTAGACAATTATCTGGAGGTGAAAAACAGAGAGTTGCGGTTGCAAGAGCTTTTGCAGCTAAACCAGATATAATATTATGTGATGAGGTAACATCTGCGTTAGACGTATCAGTTCAGGCGGCCGTATTAAATTTGTTACAACAACTTAAAGAAGATTTTGGGACTACATATATATTTGTTTCACATGATTTAGCTGTCGTAAGAGCTATAAGTGATAGAGTTGCTGTTCTTTATCAAGGAAGATTGTGTGAAGTGGGACCATCAAAAGATGTTTATCAATTTCCATCACACCCTTACACAGAGGTTTTATTAGGAGCAGTGTTAGAACCAGATCCAGATATCAAACCAAAATTAGTTGCTGAGGATATTGTAGAAGAAAAGCCACCTCAGAAAGGGTGTAGTTTCCAGGGGAGATGTTCAAGAATATTAGGTGATATTTGTAAAAATGAGATACCACCATGGCAAATAACTAACAGTGGAAACTCTATCAGATGCCACATACCATTAAAAGAATTACAAAAAGACCAGATTAATTAAAATTTTATATTTATTATTTTAACTTTATGTTCAATTATGTTTAAATAGTATTTAAGATGAAAAATAATTCGACTTTAATTAAAAATTTACTATCAGATTTTAGAATAAATACTTATTTTCAGAATATTTCTTTGATGATAATAGGTACACTTATCCTAGCTTTTTCGTCAAAAGTTCAAGTTCCATTTTGGCCAGTTCCAATGACAATGCAAACTTTTGCAGTTTTTATCATCGGAATGACATTCGGTTCAAAGTTAGCTTTTTTCACACTTTTATTGTATCTCTTCGAAGGAGCTATTGGATTTCCAGTTTTTGCAAAAGGTGGTGGATTACTTTATTTAACAGGTCCAACGGCTGGCTATCTTTATGGAATGACTATTGCAGCTGGTGTTGTAGGCTATTTAGCAGAAAGAAATTTTAACGACTCTTATATTAAAAGTTTATTTTCTCTTTTGATAGCAACTTCTATTATTTTTATTTTTGGGGTGGGTTATTTGGGCTCAGTTATCGGTTATGAAAAGGCTTTAGCTGGCGGTCTATATCCCTTTTTACCAAGTGAATTATTCAAAATTGCTCTAGCAGTGGCAATAATTCCATCAATTACAAAAATAATTAAATAATAATATTAAAATATATAATGGCTTTAAGTTGCTCTTGAATAAGATATTCATTATAAGTTTTAATTCTCATTATGAAAATTAATAAAGTAGTAGTTATAGGGTCAGGCACAATGGGTAGTGGAATAGCTGCTCAATTATGTAATGCAAATGTTCCAGTAACTTTGTTAGACTTAACCACTGAAATTTCTGAAAAAGCTAGAGAAAGAATTTTAAAGTCTAGACCTCCTTTATTAATAGATAAGTCAAAAATAAATAATATTAATATTGGAAATATAAATGATAATTTTAATGAAGTCGGTGGAGCAGACTGGATAGTTGAAGCTGTCGTTGAGAAAATTGATATTAAACACAATATTTATGAAAAAATTTTTAAAGAAAGAAAAAAAGGATCAATAATATCTTCAAATACATCTTCTATTCCAATTAAAGTTCTTTCAGAAAAACTTTCAGATGAAGAAAAAAAAGACTTTTGTATAACTCACTTCTTTAATCCTGTTAGATATATGGATTTGTTAGAAATTGTAAAAAATGAAAATAATGATTTAGATCAAATAAACTCACTTAAAAGTTTTTGTGAAAAAGATTTAGGAAAAGGTGCATTAATTTGTAATGATACGCCAGGATTTTTAGGAAATAGAATTGGTGTCTACGCTATGCAAGTGGCTATGACTGAAGCTTTTAAAATGAAATTAACAATTGAAGAAGCTGACGCTGTTTTTGGAAGACCAATGGGAATACCAAAAACTGGTGTTTTTGGTCTCTATGATTTAATTGGAATTGACTTGATGGCTGATGTTTTGAAAAGTTTTATAAAAGAACTCTCAGAAACTGATGACTTTCAAATTGTAGCTAAAGAAATACCATTAGTTAAAAAACTTATAGAAACTGGGTACACCGGAAGAAAAGGAAAAGGCGGTTTCTATAGAATGAATAAGTCTGATAATAAAAAAATTCTAGAAGGTATAAACTTAGAGACAGGTGAATATTCGCTATCTAAAAAGTTCAATTTAGGATCAGAAAAAATGGATATTGTTGGTCTTATAAACAGAAAAGATAAATATGGTGAATACGCTTGGTCGGTAATTTCAAAAATTATCAAATATGCATCATCTTTAGTTCCAGGTATTACGGATAAATTTAATGATATCGATGAAGCCATGAGACTAGGGTTTAACTGGTCTAAAGGACCCTTTGAGATATTAAAAGAAATTGGTGTTAAGGATTTTTTTGAAAGAATAGATACATTTGAAAATAATAAGTTTCTTGAAAACTTGTCTCAAAGTAAAGATGAAAATTTTTATGGTGAACGACAACAATATACCGATTTAGAAACTTTAGGAAAAATAAAACCAAAGGCAATTAAATTAGATAAAAATAACTCTGCTGAAACCTTTAGATTTGATGATTTTAATATTGTTGAATTCACAACTAAGGCTAATGCTTTAGATTACGACTCGATGGATAGCTTAAAAAATGCAACTGATAAACCTTTAATAATAATAAATGAAGCAATGCAATTTTCAGCAGGTGTGAACTTGTCTTACACAATGAATTTTGCGGACAAAGGAGATTTTACATCTATTGAAAAGTTTGTTAAATATTTTCAAGAGACCTGCAAACATTTAAAATACTCAAAATATCCAGTTGTATCAGCGCCATCAGGATTGGCATTGGGTGGTGGTTTTGAAGTTTTATGTCAAAGTAACTTTGTAGCATCCCATACCAATATCGTAGTTGGCTTAGTTGAGACTATGGTTGGATTAATCCCAGCAGGCGGAGGATGTAAAGAAATGCTTTGGAGATGGTCTCAAACAGAAGAAGCTAAAAATGATCCTGATTATGCTCCTTTAAAAGTATTTGACATAATTGGATATGCTAAAACCGCGACTTCACCCATTGAAGCTGAACCATTAAAATATTTAAGACCAGAGGACAAAAAAATAATGAGTAGAAATAGTTTATTACAGGTTTCTAAAGAGATAATTCAAAATAATAAAGATTTTTCTCCTCCAGAGGAATGTACATTTAAACTGTCAGGAAAAAGTGTTTATGACAAAATGGTAAAAATGTTAGAAAAATTATACAATGATAAAATAATTCTTGATCATGGAATGGAAGTTGGGAAAGAACTAGCAAAAGTTTTAAGTGGTGGAGATACTACTTTAGAAAAAAATTTATCAGAAGATGATCTATATAAATTAGAGTTAGATGCATTTATGAAGCTAATTGAGACAGAAAAAACTCAAGAAAGAATTAAACATACATTGAAAACTGGTAAACCTCTGGTAAACTAATATCATGGCAAATAGACCAACAAAAAAACAAGTAGACAACGCAACAAAAATTCTAATTTCTTGGAAGAAAAAAATGCCTTTTTATTATGCTGCAGCTATTATAATTGCTTTAATAATCATTCTAGTTTCCTCAAATTCGAATAAAGAGCTTTCCATGTATCAAAAAAATATCAATGATTTTAAAAAAGCAGTTGAATTTATTCATAAAAATAGCTCTAAAAATTGAAAGATAAAAATAAAAAACCAATCCAACCAGTAAGTGGAACAAAAGTACCAAGATATGCTGGACCATCAACTTTTGCTAGACTGCCAGAATTAAGAGATGTTGAAAGTTGTGATGTAGCAATTGTAGGAGTTCCTTTTGACACTGGAACTAGTTATAGACCTGGAGCACGATTTGGGCCTCAGAGTATAAGACAATCTTCAAGACATTTGAGAACAAATTATCATCCAAGTTACGACGTTGAACCGTTTAAAGTACAACAAGTTGCTGATGCAGGAGATATTGCCTGTAATCCATTTAATATTGATGAAGCTATAAAACAAATAGAAGTTGGTGCTACAGATCTTTTAAATAAAGTAGGTGGGATTATTAGTCTTGGCGGTGATCATACAATAGCCGTTCCATTGCTTAGAGCAATTAATAAAAAAAATAAAGGCCCAGTTTCATTAGTCCATTTCGATGCTCACTTAGATACTTGGGATACTTATTTTGGAGCACCTTACACACACGGCACACCATTTAGGAGAGCCAGAGAGGAAAATTTATTTTTAGATGATGCATCAATGCATGTTGGAATTAGAGGTCCACTCTATAGCAGGGAAGATATTAAGAACGACGAAAGTTTTGGTTTTAAAATAATACATTGCGATGAATTTCAAACAGAAGGCATAGATAAAATAGTTGAAAGAATTAGAAACAGAGTAGGAGACAATGCTTTATATCTATCGATAGATATTGATGTTCTAGACCCAGCTTTTGCTCCTGGAACTGGTACACCCGAGATAGCAGGTATGACTACAAGAGAAATTGTAAATGTTATAAGAGGATTGTCAGGACTAAACTTGGTTTCAGCAGATGTAGTTGAGGTAGCACCGGCATATGATCATGCAGAAGTAACTTCTTTAGCAGCTGCAACAATTGTTTATGAATTAACAAATTTGTTTGCAAAAGTCTAAAGAACAGATAGCTTAATATATGTTAGAAAAAAGAAATTTTTATATAAATGGTAAATGGGTAGAACCAAAAAATTCTAAAGATATTCAAGTAATAAATCCTGCTACAGAAAAAAGTTGTGCGGTTATTTCACTGGGTGGAAAACAAGATGTTGATGATGCAGTATCAGCTGCAAAAACTGCTTTTCAAACTTGGGGTTTCACAAAAAAAGAAGAGAGGATTAAACTATTAGAAAAGTTTTATGAGTTATATAAAAAAAGATGGAATGACACTACAGAAGCAATAATGATGGAAATGGGTGCTCCAAAAGATTTTGCATCTAAACTACAAACTGGTACAGGAGCAAGTCATACGAAATCATTTATAAAGTATCTTAAAGCTTTTGATTTTGAAAAACCTTTAGGAGATCATGCGCAAGATCAGAGAATTATTTATGAACCCAAAGGAATTTGTGTATTAATTACACCATGGAATTGGCCAATGAATCAAGTTTGTTTAAAAGTAATCCCAGCTTTAGCAGCAGGATGTACTATGATCTTAAAACCTTCAGAATTAGCACCTTTATCATCAATGATACTTGCAGAACTTATTGATGAGGCAGGTTTTCCAAAAGGTGTATTTAATTTAGTAAATGGAGATGGGGAAACTACAGGTAATGCACTGACCAGTCATAAAGATGTGAATATGATATCTTTTACAGGTTCAACAAGAGCAGGAGCTCTAATTTCTCAAAATGCAGCAAAAGACTTTAAAAGAGTAAGTCTTGAATTAGGTGGAAAAGGAGCAAATATTATTTTTAAAGATGCAGATTCTGAGGCAATTGAAAGAGGAGCTGCACGATGTTTTAGAAATTCAGGCCAATCATGTAATGCACCTACAAGAATGCTCGTAGAAAAATCAATCTATCATGATGCAGTTAATAGATTAAAAAAATTTGCTAATGAATATAAAGTTGATATTCCCCAAAAAGAAGGAGATCACATTGGTCCGGTAATATCAGAGACACAATATAATAAAATTCAAGGTTTAATTAAAAAGGGTATAGATGAAGGTGCTAATTTAATAGCTGGGGGACCTGGAAAACCTGATGGTTTGAAAGATGGTTATTACGTAAAGCCAACTATTTTTACTGATGTAAATAATAATATGGAAATCGCTAGAACTGAGATTTTTGGCCCAGTATTATCAGTAATTCCATTTGAAACAGAAGAGGAGGCAATAGAAATTGCAAATGATACTCCATATGGTCTGACAAACTATATTCAAACTGAAGATCAAGAAAAAGTTAAAAGAGTTGCAAGAAAACTTAGATCTGGGATGATAGTTGCTAATACAGCTTCACTAGCTGTAGATGCTCCATTTGGAGGATTTAAACACTCTGGAATAGGAAGAGAAGGTGGAAAAGAAGGTTTATTAGAATTTTTAGAGGTAAAATCTATTGGTGGTTGGAATTAATTTATAGATTTATTTTTAATACCATCTAAAAAACTAATACATTTTTTAATTTCAGATAGTTTTATAAATTCATCAATCTTATGAGCTTGCTTTATAGATCCTGGTCCACATACAACTGTACTAATTCCAATCTCCTGAAATAGTCCTGCTTCGGTTCCGAAAGAAACTACATCTCTAGAATTATCTCCAGTTATACTCGAAACAAACTCGCATGCTTCTGAGTTAGGGACTCTATCGAAACCAGTAATTTCACCAATTATAGTTTTTTTTATGGAAGATTTTGGATAAATTTTTTGCATTTCTGGTAAAAGAATTTCATATGTAAATTTATCTATTTCGCTATTTAAGAAAATTCCATCTTCTTTAACTACAGGTCTTGTCTCCCAGTTTACATGGCATTTATCAGCAATGACGTTGTGTGCTATGCCACCAAAAATTCCACCAATTTGTAAAGTTGAATAAGGTGGTTCAAAGATCGAATCTTTTAATTGTCTAGATTTAAGATTTTCTTTTAATTCTAATAGTTTATTCACATATTTTGCAGCAAATTCAACTGCACTCACACCTTTTTCTGGTTGTGAACTATGTCCTGCAAGACCTTCAAAATATGTTGTATATTCATAACATCCTTTGTGTGCATCTATTATTTTCATATTGGTTGGTTCACCCACTATGCAAATACAATCATGAATTTCTCTTTTTTTTAATTCTTTAATTAATATAGGGGCACCTATGCAAGCAGTTTCCTCGTCAAAAGTAAATGAAAAATGAATATCTCTGTCTAAATTTGAAGAAGAGAAAATAGGTGCATATGCTAATGTACATGCTATAAATCCTTTCATATCACATGAGCCTCTACCAAATAATTTGTCATCTTTGATTGTTGCATCAAAAGGATCTGTTGCCCATCCTTTAGAAACTGGAACCACATCGGTATGTCCAGATAAAATTATTGGTTTTTTTTTACTCTTTTTTTTTGCTTTTATAGTTGAAAATAGATTTACTCTTTTTTCTTCTTCATCATATGTTCTAAAGGATACCGCACCCAATGAATTTAAAATATTATCGCAATAGTCAATTAATTGAGTATTGTTTTCACCAGAAACAGTTTTAAAAGCAATTAAATCTTTTAGTATCTTAATAGAATTACTATATATTTCTTCTAAATTATTTCCTGTACTCATTTATTTTTAATTATATATTAAATTTATGAAAGAACAAATAACCTACGACATTTATGACAAAGTAGATATCAGAGTAGGAACAGTAATATCGGTAAAAAAAAATGAAAAAGCAAGGAAACCATCTCTTGTTGTTGAGGTTGACTTTGGGAAAGATATAGGAATTAAGCATTCATCAGCACAGATAACTCATTATTATAATGAGGAAAATCTAGTCGGAAAACAAGTCATTGGCATATGTAACTTTCCTGAAAAAAATATAGCAGGTATTGTCTCTCAGGTTTTAATACTTGGTTCTATAGATGAGGAAGGCAAAGTTATTCTTGTTCACCCATCCCAAAAAGTAGAAAATGGTTTGCCTGTAGCATAAACATGCACCCAGAATTATTGTCTCTATGCTTGTTTATGTTTGTCACAAGCTGTTCTCCAGGACCAAATAATATTGTTGCCTCTCACTCTGGATTTAATCACGGTTTTAAAAAAACTATTCCTTTAATGTTGGGAGTAATTTTTGGATTTACATTTATGTTAGCAGTAATTAACTTTGGTTTAATAAATATATTTAAGCTTTATCCAATTCTCCAAAAAGGTTTAATAATTACGGGTACAATCTTTTTAATATATTTGTCTTATAAAATATCATTTTCAAAATCATCAAGTGAAAGTGATAATTTAAAACCAGTAAATTTTGTTGAAACATTTCTATATCAATTTCTAAACCCTAAAGGAGTAATTGTTGCTATAATTGCAGTTTCTACTTATGTAGAATCTGGTGGTAACTTTATTTCATATTCAATTTGGTTATTAAGCATTGCCTTTTTGTTTGCAATTATTAGTATTATTTTTTGGACTGTAATTGGAAAATTTATGAGGAAATTCGCGACAAATGAGAAATTTATTAAATGGTTTAATTATGTTATGTCGGCACTCTTATTAAGCTGTATAGCAACATTTTATTACTAAAAAATATGAAACCAGGAAATCAAAATTCATTTAAATGTCTAAAAGAAATATCAGTAAATGGAAAAAATTATTCATATTATTCACTAAATGAAGCAGAGAAAAATGGTTTGGAAGGCATAAATAAATTACCAAAATCAATAAAAGTCTTACTTGAAAATCTTCTTAGATATGAAGACAATGTGACAGTAAATAAAGAACAAATTTTGGCGATTAAAGAGTGGTTAAAATCAAAAAAATCCAAAACAGAAATTGCATATAGACCTGCTAGAGTACTTTTACAAGATTATACAGGTATACCAGCTGTTGCTGATCTTGCTGCAATGAGGGATACAGTTAAGGAAAAGAATAAAGACCCAAATACAATTAATCCTCTTTCCTCAGTTGACCTTGTGATTGACCATTCTGTTCAAGTGGATAAGTTTGCAACAAAGAATTCGTTAAAAGAAAATGTTGATATTGAATTTGATAGAAACTTTGAGAGATATTCTTTTTTAAAATGGGGACAACAGGCATTTAATAATTTTAGAATTGTTCCTCCAGGTACAGGAATTTGCCATCAAGTAAATTTAGAATATCTATCAAAAGTGGTTTGGAGCGAAAAGTTTAAAGATAAAGAGTACTTATTTCCAGACACATTAGTTGGAACTGATAGCCATACTACAATGGTCAATGGTTTATCAGTATTAGGTTGGGGAGTAGGAGGAATTGAAGCAGAAGCAGGTATGCTGGGACAACCTATATCAATGTTGATACCAGAAGTGGTTGGATTTGAAATGAAAAATAAGCTACCTGAAGGTACAACTGCTACTGATCTAGTTTTAACAGTAGTAAAAATGTTAAGAGACAAAGGTGTTGTAGGTAAATTTGTAGAATTTTATGGAGAAGGACTAAAAAATTTAACACTTGCTGATAGAGCAACTATTGCAAACATGGCACCAGAGTATGGTGCTACTTGTGGATTTTTTCCAATTGATGAAGAAACATTAAAATATTTAGAATTTTCAGGAAGATCAAAAGAGAATATTCAAATCGTAGAAAAATACGCAAAAGAACAAAATTTGTGGGCAAGTGAAGACATTGTTTTTACTGATTCATTGTCTCTAGATATGTCTACAGTGGTTCCAACAATTTCTGGACCAAAAAGACCACAAGACAAAGTTCTTTTAACAGAGGCATCAAAAAATTTTATAAAAGTTTTTGAAGATGTATGTAAAAAAACTGATCCAACAGTAGTAAAAGTTAAAGACACAGATTTTGAGATAAAAGATGGAGATATATTAATCGCAGCTATTACATCATGCACGAATACATCCAATCCAAATGTATTAATTGGTGCAGGATTGTTAGCCAAAAATGCAATCGAAAAAGGCTTAACAGTTAAGCCTTGGGTTAAAACATCGTTAGCACCTGGATCACAAGTTGTTACTGACTATTTAGATAAAGCTGGTTTAAGTAAATACTTAGACGAATTAGGTTTTAATTTAGTAGGTTATGGTTGTACTACTTGTATTGGTAATTCTGGACCCTTGCCAGATAATATTACTGAAGCTGTTAAAGAAAATAATTTATACGCAGTCTCAGTTTTGTCTGGAAATAGAAACTTTGAAGGAAGGATCTCTCCTTTAGTAAAAGCAAACTATTTAGCTTCACCTCCTCTTGTAGTAGCCTATGCAATTGCAGGATCTATGAGAATGGATTTGTATAAAGATCCATTAGGTAAAGATAACAAAGGACAAAATGTTTACCTAAAAGACATTTGGCCTAGCAACAAAGAAATTGAGGACACTCTTAAACAATCTTTAAACCCAGAGATGTTTGTGAACAGATATTCAAATGTCTCCGAAGGACCAGAGCAATGGCAAAAAATTAAAGTGGATAAAGGAAGTATTTACAATTGGGAAGAAAATTCTACCTATGTAAAAAAACCACCATTTTTTGAAAATTTACCAGATGAACCGGAGGGATTTAAAGAAATAAAAGATGCAAGACCGTTACTAATTTTAGGGGATATGGTAACAACAGACCATATATCTCCTGCTGGAAGTATTCAAAAAGAAAGCCCAACAGGAAATTATTTTATGAAGCATCAAATTTTGCCAAAAGATTATAACTCCTATGGTGCAAGAAGAGGGAATCATGAAGTAATGATGAGAGGTACATTTGCTAATATTAGAATTAAAAATGAAATGGCCCCAGGTACAGAGGGAGGTTTCACTAAATTATATCCTGAAGAAAAAGTAATGCCTATTTATGATGCTGTTGTTAAATACAAAAAAAGAGGAACTGATTTAGTAGTATTTGGTGGAAAAGATTATGGAACTGGTTCTTCAAGAGATTGGGCAGCAAAGGGAACAAAACTATTAGGTGTGAAAGCTGTAATCGCAGAAAGCTTTGAAAGAATACACAGATCTAATCTTATAGGCATGGGAGTTTTACCTTTGCAGTTTGTAGAAAATATGAATAGACAGAATTTAAACCTAAAAGGGTCAGAATTAATTTCAGTATTAGGTCTTGAGAAAGGAATTAAACCTGGCGATCATTTAGAAGTTGAAATTAAATATGCAACAGGGGACATTAAAAAAATCAAAATGTTGTGCAGAATAGACACTAAAAATGAATTAGAATACTACAAGAACGGTGGTATTCTACAATATGTTCTAAGGAATATGATTAATGGATGAAGAAATAGAAATTATTAATACAAATACAAGAGTTGAAAAATTAAAAAACTTTTTAATATTAAAAAGAAAACAATTAATAAGTTTGTTAATATTAATTATTTTGATATTGATCACTTTTTTTGGCTATCAAGAGTTCAAGTCTAGCAGTAAAGAAAAGTTAGCAAATAAATTCAATTCAATTGTTACAAATTTTGAGACGGGCAAAAAAGATAATATAAATAATAATTTGCTAGAAATCATAAATGCTAAAGATAAAACCTATTCTCCATTAGCTTTCTTTTTCTTATTAGATAATGATTTAATAACGTCTAGTGATGAAATAAATTCATATTTTGATCTTCTTATAAATGATGTATCTCTTGAGAAAGAAATTAAAAACTTAACCATATACAAAAAAGGTCTATTTAATTCAGACTTTGCAAAAGAAAATGAATTATTAGATATACTTAATCCAGTAATAAAATCAGACAGTCTCTGGAAACCACAAGCATTATATCTTATGGCTGAGTTTTATTTATCAAAAAACCAAAAGCAGAAATCAAAAGAATTCTTTAATCAAATAGCAGAAATAGAAAATGTTAGTCCAAAAGTTAAATTAGAAGTCCAAAGAAGGTTACGATCAGATTTCAGTGAATAAAGCTATTAAATATATAATTATTTTAATATTTTTATCAAATTGTAGTTTCTCAAAAAAGGACACAGTCGATAATGATAAATTAATAGATATTTTTAAAAAAAATGAACCAATTGAAAAAGAATTCAATCAACAATTAAAGATTAAGAAGTTAAATACTTTTAAAATAAAACCTTTTCAAAAAAATAACAGCAATAGTAATGGAAATATTAATTTTGACTCTAATTTTGATAAATTTTTAACATACAAAATAAATAAAATTAAAAAATTTGATTCAAATCAACCTGAATTATTTTTTACAGAAAATGAAAATGTTATTTTTTTCAATGGAAAAGGTTCAGTTATCAAGTTAAGCAAAGACCTTAAGAAAATATGGGAGATTAATAATTATAATAAAAAAGAAAAGAAACTTAATCCTATTTTATATTTTGCTCAAGCTGGCAAAAGTTTGATTGTAAATGATAATTTGTCAAAAATGTATTCAATCGATTTAAATGATGGAAAAGTTATTTGGTCAAAATATAGTTCGTCATCTTTTAATTCCGATATAAAAGTTTATAAAGATAAATTCTTAACAATAGACTTTGATAATGTTATGAGAGCTATATCTATTGCAGATGGCAAGGAATTGTGGAGTTTCCAAGCAGATAATTCGTTTATCAAATCACAAAAAAAACTCTCAATAATTTTAAAAGATGAAATTGTTTTTTTTATAAATAACCTGGGCGATGTAACTGCGCTAGATGTCAACACTGGAAGTTTAGTTTGGCAAACACCAACACAAAGTAGTTTAATATACCAAGACGCATTTAGCTTAGAAAATTCAGACCTAGTTTTTGAAAATAATTCAATTTATTTTTCTAATAATAAAAATGAGTTTTTTGCAATAGATGCAAGAACAGGAATAATTAAATGGACGCAATCGATAAATTCAAGTTTAAGACCAACTATAATTGAAAGTTTAATTTTTACAGTTTCTAACGAAGGATACCTTTTTGTAATAGATGACAGAACTGGCAATATTTTAAGAATTACAGATATCTTGACAAATATTAAAAATAGGAAGGATATAAAACCAACAGGATTTATACATGGAAAACACAAGATATTTGTCTCATTAAATAATGGACGATTATTAACAATTAATTCAGCAACGGGCTTACAAGAAAAGATTACAAAAATACATGGATCAAAAATCTCAAGACCCTATGTATTTAATAACAGAATGTACTTGATCAAAGACAATGCTATAGCCAGGACAAAATAATGTTTTTAAAGATTTTAGAAAAACTTGGTAGAAAAAAAGTAGTATTTGACCGAGGTCCATCACACCCAGAATTCGAAAATGCAAAACCTTGGATGAATAGGTATTATGTTCTATTCAGACATAGACCAAAGTGGTTTCCATTTAACATACTAATCCATGAAATGTTAGACGATGATCATGGTGATGGTGTCCATAATCATTTATTTCCTTACATCACAATCATTTTAAGAGGAGGGTATTGGGAAACATTAAAAACAGGAAAAGTGTGGCGGGCACCAGGATATATAGGGTTTAGATCTGCTAATAATTTTCACAGAGTAGACTTAGAGCCAGGAACTAAACCAATGACAATTTTTTTAGCAGGACCATATGGATTGAGAAAAGGACCAAGATCGGAATATGGAAAAGATTTTAAAACAAAAAAATGAGTTTGAAAAAATCTTATCTTAAACACTGCAAAGATAAGGACTTAGAAATCAACGAAAATCAAATAGAAATAGTCCAAAAATTAAATGAATATTACAATCTTAACTTTGGTCAGTCATTTATTAAAAAACTATTCAAAGATAAAAAAAATAAATTAGGCTTTTATTTAGTTGGTGATGTAGGTGTAGGCAAAACTATGATTTTAAATTTTTTTTTTGAAAGTTTAAAAGAAAAAAAATCAAGATTACACTTTAATGAGTTTATGGTTGAATTTCATGATTTTATATTTGAAAATAAAAAAAAAGGAAATGACAAAGGGTTAGAAAAATTTGTTAAAAATTTAAGTAACAAAACAAAAATATTATATTTTGATGAATTTCAAGTAACAAATATTGTTGATGCTATGATCCTGGGTAAATTATTTGAAAGAATATTTAATGAAAATATAAAAGTTATTTTTTCCTCAAATACAAATATTAAAGATTTATATAAAAATGGATTACAGAGAGATCAATTCATCCCTTTTTTAAAAATTTTAAAAAATAATTGCTCTGAATTAGAACTTAATATTGAGGAAGATTATAGAGCTACAAAAAATTCAAATTTAAGTCGATTTTTATCACCAATAGATAACTCATCTAATTTTAAGTTTAATAAATCTTTTAGAAAAGCTACAAAGAATAAAAAACAAACTATTAAGATATTAGATGTGAAGGGTCGTAAATTAAAATTTGATAACTTTCATGAAGGAGTTCTTAAGGTTTCTTTTGACGAAATTTGTAATAGAAATCTTGGATCCGAGGACTATATTAAAATTGCTAACGAAAGCGACTTTATTTTTATTGAAAATCTACCTAATTTTAATGAAAGTAATTCTAACCAGCAACAAAGGTTTATTACTTTTATCGATATTATTTATGAAAAAAAAATACCATTGATGATCAAATCAGAAGTTGAATTAAATTCACTTGAACCTGCTAATAAAATTAAAAATCCTTTCAAAAGAACAGTTAGTCGATTGTATGAACTAACATCACAAAACTTTAATTAATGTATGAAACAAGAATTTTACAATCTAGAAATTAATACAAATGGTCAAAAACTGTATGAGTTTACTGATGAAACAATTGAATGGATTAATAATAATAACTTTAAAAATGGAATTATTAATCTCAGCATCCAACACACTAGTGCCTCACTAATTATTCAAGAAAATGCTGACCCAGATGTACAAAAAGATTTAATTAATTATTTTGATAAATTGGTACCCATGGACAACAAGTTGTATGTCCATACAACTGAGGGAAAAGATGATATGCCAGCCCATATCAAATCTACATTAACCAATAATCAAATCTCTTTAAGTATAAAAGATAGTGAATTACTACTAGGAACTTGGCAGGGTATATATTTGTTCGAACACAGGTTAGATGCAACAACAAGAACTGTAATTCATCATTATATTGGAGACTAATTGTTTTTCTTAATTGATTGAAAAGCGCTCAAAGCATCAGCCCTAGCTTTCTCATGAATAACAATTGGCATTGGATAGTTCGAGCCTATGACAGTATTAATTGCTTCTTGATATTTTTTTTCCATTTCCCATGGTTTATGAATAAATTTTGGTGGAACTTTTGATAATTCAGGAACCCATTTTTTTACATAATCTCCTTGTTTATCAAATTTTTCACCTTGTAAAATAGGGTTGAAAATTCTAAAATATGGTGCTGCATCTGCACCACATCCAGCCACCCATTGCCATTGTGCAACATTGTTTGCTTCATTGAAATCAAGTAGACAATTTCTGAAATATTTTTCTCCTTCTTTCCAGTTAATTCTTAAATGCTTCACTAGAAAAGATCCAACGACCATTCTAATTCTATTATGCATCCAACCTGTTTCGTACAATTCTCTCATTCCAGCATCAACAATAGGATAACCTGTCATTCCTTTTTTCCATGCATTTAAAAATTTAGAATTATTTACCCATGGAAACTTATCAAATTCTTTTCTTAAGTTTCCTTTAAGCATTTGTGGAAAGTAATTTATAAGACTATGTGAAAACTCTCTCCAACCAATTTCATTGGTATATTTTTTTACACTCACATTATTTGATTTTAGTTTTTTGCATTTTCGCCAAATATCTCCAACATTTATTTGTCCATTTCTAATATACGGAGAAAGTAATGAAGTACCTTTTATTGATGGAAAGTCACGATCAAAACCATAATTAAGTATGCTATTGTTGACAAAATTATCTAAATTTTCATGGGCTTTTTGCTCTGAAGGCTCCCAATATTTTTCAAATTTCTTATACCAATCAGATTTAGGTAAAATATCTTCAGATTTTATTTGATTTTTGAACAATGTGTTTATCTTTTTACACTTCTTAACTTTGATTATTTTATCAGGCAGTCTTTCTAAATAAAATTGCTCTGCATTTCTCCAAAAAGGACTGTAGACTTTAAAAGGTGTGCCATCATTTTTCGTAATTTTATTATATTCATTAAGTACATTTCCTTTAAAAAATTTAAAATCAATATTCTTTTTTGAAAAATCAGTACCAATTTTTTTATCTTTTTCTAATTCATTAGGTTCATAAACTTTATTCCAATAAACAGATATTTTACTACTAGATTTTATTTTAGAAAAAAAATTTATTTCATCATCTTTAATTATTTCCAACCCGATATTTAATTTTTTTAAATCAGATTTAAAGTTTTCTAAAGATTTACTTACCCACCATTTTTGAGCTTCTCTTTTATGATCGAAAATATTACTATTAAAAATAAATACTGCTGTAACAGTATCATGTTGATTTGTAGCATAAGTAAGTGCATCATTATTTTGTATTCGAAAATCATCTCTTATCCAAACGAGTGCTGTATTAGCCATTTGATAACTGCTCTGATCCTTTAGAAAGAAGTTCTTTATAAAGTTTTATATCTGTATCACCTTCACATCCAATTAATAAAACGTTCGAATTCATATCTAATTCAAGATCCTTTTTAATTTGTTTATTATTACAACTAACATTTATACTTATTAGAGCAGGTGCTGAACATTCTCCTGCAACAATGTTATCATCACCAAAGTATCCCTTAGCTAACATCGCAACTGATAATGGTATGTCATCATCTGGAATACTCATGCAATTATTTACTGAGTTTTTAAGAATTTGCCATGGGACTAATGATACATCTCCACATGACATTCCTCCCATAATACTCTCTTTTTCTATTTCAACTCTAGTAAGTTTACCAGCATCAATGCTTTTTAAGACACAGTCTGCATTTTTTGGCTCAATAATAATAATTTTTGGAATTCTTTTAAAATATCTGGCAACTCCTGCAATTACACCAGAGGCCATTCCTCCTACACCTGCCTGTAAAAATATATGAGTAATATAATGATTAGTTTGTTTGGAGATTTCTTCTATCATGACTGAATATCCAGCCATGGTTAGTTTTGGTACTTTTTGATAACCTTCCCAGGCAACATCTTGTACAATTTCCCAGCCATTTTCCTTAGATTGCTTTATGCATTCATCTAAAGAATTTTCGTAATTTCCCTTTACTCTTGTCACCTCTGCTCCAAGTTTTCGCATCTCGTCAGCTCTTGTTTCACTAACAAATTCACTTATAAAAATTTTACATGAAATACCTAGTCTTTTTGCTCCCCAGGCAACTGATTTTCCATGATTTCCTGCTGTTGCTGTAGCAACTACCACATCTTTTCTTCCAGCTGAAACTTCCGCTACTGCATAAGCACCACCAAGAGCTTTAAAAGATTTAAGTCCAAATCTTTTTGATTCATCCTTGTAAAAAATATTTTTAAGGCCAAGATCTTTTGAAAGTTTATTTAAATTAAGTAGGGGAGCAGGTTCATAATTCTCCCAACTAGAAACAGTATTAAAGGCCTTATCAATAGTTTCTTTATTTAATACACTTAATATTTCTTCTCTACTAAATGAATAATTTTTATTTTTAATAAATGATGAAAATTTATTAATATGACTATAATCAATAGACATATTTTAACAATCCAAAGTATTAGATCTTTCCCACTTTGTAATAGGTTTCAATTTATCAAATTTTTCTTTTAACTTGAAACTTTCTATTTCAGATTTTTTTAATTTGATGTAACTGTTTAAGACATTTTTACCAAATGCATTTTTCATAACTGTATTAGAACTTAACATTTCTAAGGAATCTTCTAATGTATTTGGTAATTTTGGCAGGTTGGGATATTTTTCGTGATCAGTATACATATTACAGAATAATGGTTTTCCAGGATTAACTTTTTTTGTAATCCCATTTATACCCGCTGCTAAAACTCCTGCTTGTAGCAAATATGGATTTGCTGATCCATCCATTAATCTTAGTTCAAACCTTCCTGGATCTGGAATTCTAATCATGTGTGTTCGATTATTTCCTGTGTACGAAATACTACTTGGCGACCATGTTGCGCCAGATTTTGTCGGCGGTGCATTAATTCTTCTATAACTATTTAATGTTGGATTAAAAAAAGCTGATAATGAACCTGCATACTTAATTACTCCACCTAAAAAATTATATGCTAATTTACTAAGCCCAAGTTTATCATTTTTATCTAAAAATTTATTTTTTTTCTTATCCCATAGAGAAATATGTGCATGACATCCATTACCTGTCAGTTGTTCAAATGGTTTAGGCATAAATGTTGCTCTCAATCCATGCTTTTCTGCTATAGACTTAACCATAAATTTAAAAAATGTATGTCTGTCTGCTGTAGTTAAGCAGTCAGTGTAGTCCCAATTCATTTCAAATTGGCCATTAGCATCTTCATGATCATTTTGATATGGGTTCCATCCCAATGTAATCATGCAATCGCATATCTCTTTTATTAAATCATATTGCCTCATTAAAGCTGATTGGTCATAACAAGGTTTAGATTGAGTATCCCTTGAGTCTGCAATAGTGCTACCATCAGGTGATATAAGAAAATATTCACACTCAACACCCGATTTCATCGTGTAACCTTGATTTGATAGTGATTTTATTTGGTTTTTTAACATCACTCTTGGTGATGCCTCAACAGGTTTGCCATTCATCCATAGGTCTGAAGCAAGCCAACCTACTTCTTTATTCCAAGGTAATTGAATCAAGCTATTTGGATCCGGAATAGCAAACATATCAGAATCTGCTGGTGACATATCAAGCCACGCTGCAAATCCAGCAAATCCTGCACCATTTTTTTGCATCTCTTTTATTGCTTGTGCAGGTACTAATTTTGATCTTAATACACCAAACAAATCAACGAAACTTATTAAAAAATATTTAATTTTTTTAGATTTAGCAATATTAGATAAATTTTTGGGCATTAATAATTATACTACGAATTATTTATTAACTATCAATAACTATTTCTTTTTTATACCTGGTATCCAGCTGGTTCCTGCCAAAGGTACTCTAGCCATTGCTGCAGCCTCAACGGTTAATGCACATAAATCCTCTGGTTCTAAGTTATGAAGACTGTTTTTACCACACGCTCGTGCAATAGTTTGTGCTTCTAAAGACATGACCTTTAAATAATTTGATAATTTTCTACCAGCTATTTTTGGATCTAATCTTTTCATTAGCTCTGGTTTCTGAGTTGAAATTCCTGCAGGATCATTTCCCTCATGCCAGTCATCGTACGCTCCAGCTTTACTTCCAAGTTTTTCATATTCTTTTTCCCATTTAGGATCATTATCACCAATTGCAATCATAGCTGCACTCCCAATGGATACTGCATCTGCTCCTAACGCAAGAGCTTTAGCTACATCCGCACCATTTCTAATTCCACCTGAAATTATAAGCTGAACTTCTCTATGAGAATTTAAATCTTGCAAAGCATCTACGGCAGGTCTTATACAGGCTAAAGTTGGTTGACCAACATTTTCAATAAATACTTCTTGTGTTGCTGCAGTTCCACCTTGCATACCATCTAGGACAACAACATCTGCTCCAGCTTTTACAGCTAATGCTGTATCATAATATGGTCTTGCTCCAGCAATTTTAATAAAAATAGGAACTTTCCATTTAGTAATTTCTCTTAATTCTAAAATTTTTATTTTTAAATCATCAGGACCGGTCCAATCAGGGTGACGACATGCAGATC
>CABZRS010000003.1 GCA_902528135.1 uncultured Pelagibacteraceae bacterium
ATCTATTTAGAAAAAAAAAATCTATAATTGAAAATTTACATAAGTCTAAAATTTCTACTAAAGTTAGTGAAAATAAGTTTGCAGAAAACGTTCTAGGTAATTATGGTCGAATTCTTGCAGAATATCCGTTTTTGAAAGACTTTAGGAAAGGTAAATTAGATCAGTATATTAAAATAGATGGTATTGAAAACCTAAATCAAATTAAAAATAACAGAAAACCTGTTGTTTTTATTTCAGGACATTTTAATAATTTTGAACTAATGGCAATGCAGATTGAAAAAAATGGGATAAATTTAGCTGCCATATATAGACCACTGAATAATAATTTTTTAAATAAGACAATGGAACAAATTCGAACAAAATATATTTGTAGAAATCAAATTAGAAAAGGAAGGTCTGGAACTAGACAACTTTTAGAAAATCTAAAAAAAGGGAATTCGATTGCTTTGATGATTGATCAAAGAGTTACCGAAGGGATAAAAATTAATTTTTTTGGAGATTTAGCATCAACGACCACGATACCCGCTCAAATTATAAAAAAATATGAATGCGATTTGGTTCCAATTTATATTGAGAGATTAGAGAAATATAACTTTAAAATGTATGTATCTCACCCAATTGTAATCAATTCAGAAAAGTCTCAAGAGGAAATTTCTGCACATTTAAATAATATATTAGAAAAAATGATACTAAAAAATCCAGATCAATGGATTTGGACACACAATAGATGGAAAAAATAATAATTATGTAGTTTTTTTTTCTTTTTTAATTGAAGCCTCAACATAAGAAAAGTAAGCCTCTTGCTCATCAACATTCCAATAATTTAAATGCTGTAGAGGAATTTTCTTTCCTGAAATTGCGCAAATAACATGATCACCCTCTTCCATTATATCAAAGTCATTTGGCAGATATTTTAATTTTGCTAACTTGTTCATGATTTATAGGATATATATTTGAATATATGAAAATTGCAATTCTTGGAAATGGAGGAAGAGAACATGCAATAGCAACTAAAATCTCACAATCTCCAAAGCTTCAGAAGCTGTACTGTATACCAGGTAATGCTGGTACTGAATTAATTGCTGAGAATGTAGCACTGGATTTTTATAATTTTGAAAGTTTATTAAAATTTATTAAAGAAAAAAAAATTAATTTGGTAATTGTGGGACCTGAAAAACCTCTAGTGGATGGTGTTGTTGATTTTCTTTTAAATGAAAATATCAAAGTATTTGGCCCAAATAAAAAGGTTTCACAATTGGAAGGATCAAAAATATTCACTAAAAAAATTTGTGAGAAATACAACATTCCTACTGCACAATTTGGAATATTTAAAACTGTTTATGAGGCTCATAAATATCTCGAAAATATAAATATGCCAATAGTGGTTAAAGCAGACGGATTAGCTGCTGGAAAAGGTGTTTATATTTGTGAGGATCTTGAAAGTTCAAAAAAAGCTGTTGAGGAAATATTTAATGGGAAATTTGGTTTAGCTGAACAAGTTCTAATTGAAGAATTTTTGCAGGGAGATGAAATGAGTTATTTCGTACTTTCAGATGGAAAAATATTTAAAAAGTTTAATACTGCCCAAGACCATAAGAGAGTTGGTGAGGGAGATAGAGGAAAAAATACAGGTGGAATGGGAGCATATTCGCCTTCTGGACTAATAAATGCAGAACTAGACAAAAAAATAATTACAGAAATTGTCAATCCTACTTTGAGAGCTATTAATGACATGGGAGAGAATTACAAAGGATTTTTATATGTTGGTCTTATGATCAAAAATAATAGTCCTTATCTTATTGAGTATAACGTGAGAATGGGAGATCCAGAATGTCAAACAATTTTACCACTTTTAGCTACTGATTTATTAGATTTAATTTTATCTTGTTGTGATGAAAACTTAGAAAATCAAAATATTCTTTGGAAAGATAAAAAAAGTATGTGTGTAGTCCTTTGCTCGAATGGATATCCAGAAATTTATAAAAAAAATGTAGAAATACCAAATATCGAAAAAGTAAAGAATAATGACACATTTTTTATTTACCATGCAGGGACAGAAAAAAAGGATAATAAAGTATACGCAATTGGAGGAAGAGTACTGAATTTTGTTAGCATCTCTGACAATTTTAAATCATCAAGAGAAAAAGTAATCAAAGAAATAGAAAATCTAAATTGGGACAACGGTTTTTATCGTAGAGATATTGGATATAAAATTATAGATAAATGAGAATCATAGGAGGAAATCTTAAAGGAATAAAATTATTAATCCCCCTGGATAAATCAACCAGACCTCTGAAAGACATGGTAAGAGAATCAATTTTCAATATTTTAGATCATTCAAGTAAAGCACCTAAAAATATAAGCGACGCAAAAGTATTAGATTTATTTTCTGGTACTGGATCATTTGGAATTGAGTGCTTATCAAGAGGAGCAAAAAAAATAATTTTCTTTGAAAATTATTCTAATTCATTAAAAATTTTAAAAAATAATATATTTAATTTAAAATTAGACAACAAAACTAAAGTATATGAAAGAAATGCATACGATTTGAAAGAATCAGGTTTAGAAAGCGAAATTTTTGATATAATTTTTCTCGATCCACCTTTTAAAGACGAGAAAATAAATGATTTAATAAATCAAATAAAAATATTGAAAATTGCTGATATGAATACATTGATAATAATTCACCGAAACAAAAAATCAGAGGATAACGTTTCAAAGTTTCTAAATATTTTAGATGAAAAAAATTATGGTTTATCTAAAATTTTATTCGGTAAATTAATTTAGATAAGTAATTTTGATGTTTCAGTTTTAATTAACTCAACCGAAGGTTGATCAAAAGGATTGACTCTCATCAGCCTTCCTAACAAAATTGTCTCCAGAACAAAAAAGGTAAATAATTCTCCAACAGTTTCTTCATTTCTACTCAATATTTCAAAACTTCTAAATGGTATTTTTTTTTGTTTAAAAACTTTTTGTGTTGCCTGTCTTTGTGCTTGGATAATTTGATTTAAATTTTTGTTTTTTAAAATTGAAAATTTACCAAATAAATTTTTATTTGATAATTGATTTGATTTTTCATTTATAGTCCCAAAGAATGTAAAGAAATTATTTTTAGGTCCGTCTAAATAAAGTTGAAGCAAGCTATGATTATCCTTGGGCATAGATGAAATAATAGGAAAAATACCTTTATTATCTTTACCCAAACTCTCTGCCGTAAGTTGTTGGTACCATTTGAATAAATTATTAGAACTCTCATCATAGTTTAGAATTACTGAATTTTTTATCCCTTTTGAAACACAATTAAATATGAAATTGACGTTATAAATTAATTGATTTAGGAAATCTTTATTGTTTATTAAATAATTAAGCCTTTTAAATTTTCTCTCATTTAATCCTAGCAATTCAGCTGGCAGCATTCCAACCTCAGACAAAACTGAATATCTTCCACCAATATAATTCTTGTGTTCTATAATGTCTGATTTTAATTTATTAGCAAGTTTTGTGAGAAAACTAGATTTTGTTTCTGTTATTACTATATTTTTATTTTTTTTTTGAGAATTAAGAATTATGTTAAAGTTTGATATTGTCTCAAGGGTGTTACCAGATTTTGATACTATTAAGTTTAAGGTTTTTTTATTGGCTTTAAAATTAAATTTACTATCAAGATTATTGTAAAAATTTATTTTTTTTTTAATTTTTAAGTTTAAGAAATCATATATTGCCTCTGTACCTAGAATAGAACCACCCATACCAATTAGATTGATAGTGGCAAAGTTATTATATTTATTTAAAATTTCTTTTTTATAGCTATATTTATAATTTTCATTAAATGAGTTTAATAGTGCATTACTTATAATTAATTCTTTTTTTAAAATATTATTTATTTTTTTTTTTACATTTATATTTTTTTTTTTTTGGAAATTTTTAAAAATAATATTTTTTGAAAACATTTACTTACTTAATTTTTTTTAATATTAAACTTTCAATAGATGTAGATTGTTCTGGAGAGGAATCATCTTCTTCAATATCACTCTTCTTAAGTAAATCTTTTATGTTTGATTTATCACTTTCAATATCTTTGGTAGATTTTGCATTTGCTTCACCTGGTTTTGGTAATTTATCAAAATCTGGAGGCATAGCTAATGGATTTTTTTTATCTATTAAAAACTCATCTCCTTGATCTGATCTTTTTTTTCCTTGTAAAGCTTCTCCAACTGAACCACATGAATATAAAAACAATAAGAGGAATAATAACTTAGAAATTTTAAAGAATTTATTCATTTACTTTTTTATAGCTTATTAATTCGGCCAGAATAAGTAAAATAATTCCAATTGTTATAAATATATCAGCTACGTTGAAAATAAACCAATGATATCCATTATAATTAATGTCAAAAAAGTCAGGGACAGCTCTATAATATATCCTATCAAATAGATTACCTAACGAGCCTCCTAAAATAATAATTAATAAATAATATTTTAGTCCTTTTTCTTTAAATAATAAAAAAATAATCACAAAATTAATTAGAACAATTAAAATAGTGACAACATTATAAAAAAGATCTTCGTCTGAGGATAATAAACCAAAACCTATTCCTTTATTCCAAACTAAATAAAAATTTAAAAATGAGTTTATGTAAATATCTACTCGTCCAGTTTCCTCTAGTATATTTAGAATAAGTATTTTTGATATTCTATCTAAGATGAAAATGGATAATAAAATAAAAACACTAATTACTATTTTTTTTATAACATCACTTTTCATTGAACACTGAGATGTCCGTGTTTTTCACATATTTCCTTACTAATTTTCCAACAAACAGGACACTTATTACCAACAGCTTTTGAGCTTGTAATCTCAATTTCTTTTTCTAAATTAATATCATTAGATATTGAAGCAGAGGATGTTATGCAAATTTCAGAGAAATCATGGTTCTGAGCTAAACTATACATTTCTTTATCTTTAATTTTAATTTCAATATTTGCCTCTAAGCTTGAACCAATAATTTTATCAGTCCTTTTGCTTTCAATACTAATGTTTGCTTCATCTCTGATCAATTTAATCTTATTCCATTTATTATTTAATTCTTGATTTTTCCATTCAGTAGGAATTTTAACAAATTTTTGTAAATGAATACTTCCATTATGATCTTCCTTATGAATTAAGTGATAAATTTCTTCAGTAGTAAATGATAAGATAGGCGCAAACCATTTTAATAAACATTCTATAATTACTTTTAAAATTAAGATACAATCGGAACGCTTCTTAGAGTCTTTTGGATCACAATAAAGAAGATCTTTTCTAATATCAAAATAAAATGCTGAGAGTTCTACTGAACAAAAGTTTAATAATTCTTTATATAAGTTATGAAAATTATAAGACTTAAAATACACATTAAAACTTTGGTTAATTACATACAATCTATGCAGCATATACTTTTCTAATTCAGGAATATTGTTTAAATCAATTTTATCAAAATCTACTTTTGAATATTCGTCTTGTATATTTCCTAAAAGATATCTAAAAGTATTTCTAATTTTTCTGTAAGATTCAGAATGTTGGTCTAAAATTGAATAATCTATTCTTAAATCTTCAGCATAATTTGATGATACAACCCAAATCCTTAGTATATCAGCACCATATTTTTTTAAAATATCTTCAGGAGCTATTACATTTCCAGTCGATTTAGACATTTTTAGTCCTTTTCCATCAACAACAAACCCATGAGATAAAATACTTTCAAACGGCGCTCTACCTCTTGTTCCACAAGACTCTAACAATGAAGAGTGAAACCATCCTCTATGCTGATCCGAACCCTCTAGATACATTGATGCAGGCCATTTTAAATCTTCTCTTTTTTCTAAAACAAAAGAATGAGTTGATCCACTATCAAACCATACTTCTACAATGTCATTAGTCTTTTCAAAATCTTCTGCTTTATATTTATCTCCAAGCAGTCTCTGAAAATTATCTTCAAACCAACAGTCTGAGCCTTCTTTTTCATAAATTTTCGCAATATTCTCAAAAACCTCTTCATCGATAAGAATTTCTCCTTTTTTTTTTGAGATAAATATTGGAAGTGGAACTCCCCATACTCTCTGTCTAGAGACACACCAATCTGGTCTAGTCTCAATCATTGCTTTAATTCTTTCTTTTCCTTTACCGGGATAAAAAGTAGTGTCATCAATTGCTTTAAGTGCTTTGTCTCTTAGTTTATGACTCTCCATTGAAATAAACCATTGGGGTGTTGCTCTATGAACTAAAGGAGCTTTAGACCTCCAAGAATGTGGGTAAGAATGTGTTAATTTGCCATTGTTTAAAAGACCTTTGAGTTCTTTAAGCTTTTCTATAACAATATCGTTTGCTTTGAAAATGTGAGTTCCTTCAAATATGGGAATGTGTTTTGTGTACCTTCCATCGTCATCAACTGTCTCAATTGCTTTTATTCCATTATTGATACATAAATTAAAATCATCAGGTCCATGGCTTGGTGCACAATGAACAATTCCTGTTCCTTGTTCAGTTGTTACAAATCTTGCCTCGAGCATTGGAACATCATAGTCATAGCCAATTTTATGAAATGGATGGCTACAAATAGTTCCGTCAAATTCTTTTCCTTTAAATTCTTGTAATATCTTAATATTGTATTGAGTGTCTTTTACAACAGACGGCAAAAGTTCTTTTGCAACAACTATCTTATCGTTTTGTAAAATATCTTTGTTATCGATCTCACATAAAACATAATTCAAACTTTGGTTATAAGCTAAAGCCTTGTTGGCTGGTATCGTCCATGGAGTTGTAGTCCAGATAACTACATTAGAACCAATTAATTTATTAATATTGGTTTTTTTAACTGGAAAGGCCGCATATATCGTATCAGATACATGGTCTTGATATTCAACCTCTGCATCCGCTAAAGCTGTTTTTTCAACTGTTGACCATAGTACAGGTTTGTAGCCCTTGTATAAACTACCCTCTTTTAAAAATTTTCCAAGTTCTCTTACAATTTGAGCTTCTGCATCAAAACTCATAGTTGAATAATAGTTTTCCCAATCTCCGATTACTCCTAACCTTTTAAATTGGTCTTTGTGAATATTAATCCATTTACTTGCAAAATCTCTACATTCTTTTCTAAACTCAATAATAGGTACATCATTTTTATTTTTTTTATTTTTTTTGTATTGTTCCTCAATTTTCCATTCAATTGGTAATCCATGACAGTCCCATCCAGGTACATAAACTGAGTCTTTGCCATCCATTTGATGAAATTTAATTATTATATCTTTTAAAATTTTATTTAGGGCAGTACCCATATGAATATTCCCATTAGCATATGGAGGTCCATCATGTAAGACAAATTTTTCTTTTCCTTTGCTTTGAGATCTTAGTTTTTCATACAGATTAATCTTATCCCAAAATTTTAGATATTCTGGTTCCTTATTTGGTAGATTAGCTTTCATGGAAAAAGCAGTTTTAGGTAAATTTAAGTGTTCCTTGCTCATTATGTTTTTTTAGCTTTTAAAATATCTTTCTTTATTTGATTTTTTAACTCACTGATACCTTTGAATTTTTTTTCTCCTCTTATAAATTTTAAAAATTCTATAGATAATTTTTTATTATAAAGATTTCCTGAAAAATTAAAAATATTTACCTCTAAAAGTATTTTTTTTTGATTAAATGTAGGTCTATAACCTAAGTTAGCAATTCCTTTATAAAATTTTCTTCTATCATTAATTCTTGTTTTTACAGCATAAACACCAGGCTTTGCTATTACATAATTTTCAATATCTATATTACAGGTTGGAAATCCAATTTTTTGACCCATCATTCTACCTCTTTGAACTTTTCCCTCAATTTCCCAGTTTCTTTTTAAAAAAGTATTTGCTTTAGATAGCTTTCCCTCTTCAAGTAGCTTTCTAATCATTGTTGATGAAATTATTTTTTTATTTTTCATCAAAGGTGTTGAATTTATTAAATTATAACCAAAATCATTCTCATATTTTTTAAGCTGTGTTACATCTCCTTCTCTTCTATGTCCAAATCTAAAGTTATTGCTGACAAATATGAACTTTGATCTAAGTTTTTTGGATAAAATATCTTTTATGAATTTATAGTAAGTAATTTTAGAAAAATTTTTGTCAAATTTTTTATTAATTACAAAATCGACACCAAATTTTTTTAAATAAATAATTTTTTGGTTAAAATTCGATATTCTATAGTTTTTAATCTTTGTATTAAAAAACATTTTTGGAATAGGATCAAAAGTAACTACACCTACTTTAGATTTATATTTTGTTTTATATTTTTTAGCTATCTCAAATAATTTTTGATGCCCTGAATGTAAGCCGTCAAAGTTACCAATTAAGATAATTGATTTTTTAAATTTATTAGGAATATTAAAATTGTCAAAAATCTTTAGTTTTTTTACCATTTTAATTCTTTCTGAAAATAGTCAATTTTTGCTTCATAATTTTTAAGTACATTTTCAATTGATAATTTTGAAATTTCTTGTCTATGTATACCACCTGTAATAAGTAATGAATCAAAATTTTGCATGTTAGCACCCTTTATATCTGTATTTAAATTATCACCAATACATAATATTTTTTTGTTAATTACATCTGCTGCGATTTCATAAATAGGTGGATATGGTTTTCCAAAATAAATAACCTTGCCATAAATTTCTTCAAATGATTTTGCAATAGAACCTGCGCAATATTCTCTTTTGTCACCTCGATCAACTATTAAATCAGGGTTAGTGCATATCATTTTTTTAGTAATATGTTTTGATAAAAGATTTTTGTAATACCCTAGGTCATCTTCATGTTCTTCAAAAAGACCTGAACATAATAAATAATCTGAGTCATCTATATTAAGCACTTTTTTATCTTCAAAAGTTTTAAATAAATCGAAATCTCTTACTGGTCCTAAGTGAAAAAATTTTTTATTATTGAAATTTTTTAAAAGATATCTTTTTGATGCTTCTCCAGATGTGAAAACTGTATCGGAAAAATTATTTAACCCCATTTTTTTTAAAGTATTAATAACTGTTAGGTTGGGTCTTGGAGCATTTGTCAATAATATGAATTTTTTTTCATTATTAGATAATTCTTCTAAAACTTTAATAGCATTCTCGTACAACTTTATTCCGTTATGGACTACTCCCCAGATATCTATGAAAAATAAGTCATATTCACTTACTATCGATTTTAAGCCCGATTCGTCTAAATTTTTACTCATATTTCAGATATAGCTTAAAAATCTAATAAATTCTTGAATTTTCTCATCTATATATTTGAGACCAGATCTTGAAATAATAGTCACATGCATCTATATGAATTCTAATTCAAAGGAGTAAATATGAAGTTTAAACCGTTACACGACAGAGTATTAATCGAAGTTTTAGATAGCAGCGAAAAGACTGCTGGTGGGATTATCATCCCTGATTCTGCACAAGAGAAACCACAAGAAGGCAAAGTAGTTGCTGTTGGTGGTGGATCAAAAACTGAGGATGGAAAAATTATACCAATGGATGTTAAAGTTGGTGATAAAGTTCTTTTTGGAAAATGGTCAGGAACTGAAGTTAAAATTGATGGTAAAGAATACAGCATAATGAAAGAGTCAGACATTATGGGTATCTCTACTTCTAAATAAAAATTAAAAAAAGGAGAGTTTAATAATGGCAAAAATAGTAAAATTCGATTCAGATGCTAGATCAGCGATGCTGAGGGGAGTAGATATCCTTGCAAATACAGTTAAGGTTACTCTTGGTCCAAAAGGTAGGAATGTCGTTATAGACAAAGCATATGGTGCACCAAGAACAACAAAAGATGGTGTTTCAGTTGCAAAGGAAATCGATCTAGATGATAAATTTGAAAACATGGGTGCCCAAATGGTTAAGGAAGTTGCAAGTAAAACAAATGATGAGGCAGGTGACGGTACTACAACTGCAACTATTTTAGCTCAAGCTATTGTAAAAGAAGGTTGTAAGTATGTTACAGCTGGTATGAACCCTATGGACGTTAAAAGAGGAATTGATGCTGCAGTAGAGCATGTAAGAAATGCTCTTATATCATCAGCTAAAAAAGTAAAAGATAGCGATGAAATTGCTCAAGTTGGAACTATCTCTTCTAATGGAGATAAAGAAATAGGAAACATGATTGCAAAGGCTATGCAGAAAGTTGGTAACGAAGGAGTTATAACTGTTGAAGAAGCAAAAAGTATTGAGACAGAACTTGATGTTGTTGAAGGAATGCAATTTGATAGAGGATATTTATCACCATACTTTGTTACGAATGCTGAAAAAATGACAACAGAGCTTGAGAATCCATTAATTCTTTTACATGAAAAAAAATTAACTAATCTTCAACCAATGGTTCCTCTACTTGAGGCTGTGGTTCAAGCAGGAAGACCTTTAATGATAATTTCAGAGGATGTAGAAGGTGAAGCATTGGCAACTTTAGTTGTAAACAAATTAAGAGGTGGACTTAAAGTTGTAGCAGTTAAAGCTCCAGGTTTTGGAGATAGAAGAAAATCGATGCTTGAAGACATTGCAATTTTAACTGGTGGACAAGTTATCTCTGAAGATCTTGGGATAAAATTGGAAAATGTTAAAATTACTGATCTAGGTTCTGCCAAAAGAGTGAAAGTTGACAAAGAAAATAGCACCATTGTAAGTGGTACTGGAAAAAAATCAGACATCGAAGCAAGATGTGATCAAATTAAACAACAAGTTGAAGAAACATCGTCAGATTATGATAGAGAAAAACTTCAAGAAAGACTTGCTAAATTAGCTGGAGGTGTTGCAGTTATCAAAGTTGGTGGTGCAACTGAGGTAGAAGTTAAAGAGAAAAAAGACAGAGTTGAAGATGCTTTAAATGCTACAAGAGCAGCTGTCGAAGAAGGAATAGTTGTTGGTGGTGGATGCGCACTTCTTTACGCTTCGCAAGATCTAGATAAACTAAAAGTTAAAGGTTCAGATCAAAAAGCAGGTGTTGAAATTGTTAAAAGTGCTTTAGAAGCTCCAATAAGACAAATAACAACAAATGCTGGTGTCGACGGTTCAGTTATAGTTGGAAAACTTTTAGAGGCTAATAAATCTTCTCAAGGTTATGACGCTCAAACAGAACAATATGTTGATATGTTTAAAGAGGGAATTATTGACCCTGTCAAAGTTGTAAGAACAGCTTTACAAGATGCAGCTTCAATTTCTGGATTATTAGTTACAACTGAAGCAATGGTTGCAGATAAACCTGAAGAGAAGGATGCTGCTGCTGGAGGAATGCCTCCAGGAGGAATGGGCGGCATGGGCGGCATGGGCGGCATGGGAATGTAACCCAAAAAGTCTAACTAAAAAATTTAAAAAGGGCAGATTATTCTGCCCTTTTTTTTTGTTTTCAATTAAAAGTATAAATGTATAAGAACCTCAACCATGAATAATAATATTCGAAACATCACTATCATTGCCCACGTTGATCATGGAAAAACAACACTGATAGATAATTTGATGAAACAAAGTGGTTCTTTTAGAGACAACGAAGTTGTTAATGAAAGATTGATGGACTCTGGAGAGCTAGAAAAAGAAAGAGGAATTACAATTCTTGCTAAGCCTACCTCGATTAATTGGAAAGAAACTAGAATAAATATTATTGATACCCCTGGTCACAGAGATTTTGCAGCAGAGGTTGAAAGAGTTTTGAGTTTAGCAGATGGTGCATTATTGTTAGTGGACTCTGCAGAAGGCGTCATGCCTCAAACAAAATTTGTATTAAGCAAAGCATTAAAACAAGGTTTAAAACCAATTGTTGTAATAAATAAATTAGACAAAAGTGATCAAAGGGCTGATGAAGTTTTAAATGAGACTTTTGATTTATTTGTTAGTTTAGATGCTAATGAAGAGCAATTAGATTTTCCAGTATTATACGCAAGTGGAAGATCTGGTTGGGCTACTAAGGACATTGATGGGCCAAGAGAAAATCTTGATCCGCTATTAGATTTAGTTTTAGATCATGTTAAACCCTCTGAATTTGATAGATCAAAACCATTTGCGATGCTATCGACGCTACTTTATGCTGATAACTTTCTGGGCAGAAGTTTAGTTGGAAGAATTTCACAAGGGACGGCAAAAGCAAATCAACAAATAAAAGCAATCAATTTAAAAGGTGAAAAAGTAGATGAAGGTAGACTTACAAAAATCTTTAGATATGAAGGTACAAAAAAAGTGCCCATTGAAGTTGGAGAAGCTGGAGATATCGTAGTTATAGCTGGATTAGAAAAAGCAAATGTGGCAGATACTATTTGTGATTTAGAGGTAAATGAACCTATTGAGGCAACACCTATCGATCCACCAACAATGTCCATAAAAATAACAGTAAATAGCTCACCACTAGCAGGAACTGAAGGTAAAAAATTAACAAGTACTCAGATAAGAGATCGTCTAATTTTAGAAGCTCAAAACAATGTTGGAATTTCTTTCTCAGAAAACGCAAATAAAGATGCATTTGAGATAAGTGGAAGAGGAGAATTAATGCTCGAAATATTATTAACACAAATGAGACGCGAGGGCTTTGAAATGACTGTAAGTCCTCCTAAAGTTTTATTTAAAACTGATGAAAATTCAAAAAAATTAGAACCAATTGAAGAAATTACTATGGATTTAGACGAAGAATATTCATCAAGGATTATTGATTCTATGAATCGAAGAAAAGGTAAATTAATTGAATTAAAAGATACTGGAAAGAATAAAAAAAGACTTATTTTTCAGGCACCAACAAGAGGTTTAATGGGATACACAAGTAGATTTTTAACTTTAACAAAAGGAACAGGTGTTATTAACAGAATTTTTCACTCTTATGGAGATTTCGAGGGAGATATGGAAGGAAGAAGAAATGGAGCTTTAATTTCAATGGATCAAGGTAAAGCTGTTGCATTTTCAATTTTTAATTTGCAAGCTAGAGGAGAAATGTTTGTTACACACAATGATCCAGTTTATACAGGAATGATTGTTGGCTTAGCTCCTAAACCAGGCGATATGATAATTAATGTTATGAAAGGAAAAAAACTTACGAATATGAGGACACAAGGTACTGATGAAAATATTGTTCTTACACCCGTAAGACAAATGTCGATTGCAGAACAGTTAAGTATGCTTAATACAGATGAAGCATTAGAAATCACACCTAAATCTTGCAGACTTAGAAAAGCAATTCTAGACCCTCACGAAAGAAAAAGAAGCGAAAAACAAAATACTGCTACTTAGTCCATTATTCTATCAATAATATACAAACTAAAAGCAATACAAGGACCAATTCCAAAAGCAAACATTAAAGTTCCAATTCCGATTGTTCCTCCTAAATACCATCCAACTGAAGCTACAGAAATTTCAATAAAAGATCTTACAGCAGCAATTGGTAGGTTTGTTTTTTTTTGTAAACCAGTCATTAAACCATCCCTAGGTCCTGGACCTAGATTGGCAATTAAATATATACCGCTACCCACTCCGACTATCATTACACCGACTGCAGCCATTAGTAATTTCATAATGTAAGTTTCAGGGGTTGGTATTAATGCAATTGTTATATCTAACATTGCTGCAATAATTACGATATTGAATATGGTACCAAGACCAGGTTTTTGTTTTAAGAAAAACCATGAACATAAAACGACAACACTTACTATAAAAGTGACAATTCCAATTGATAATCCTGAATTAATTGAAATTCCTTGTGCCATTACAGTCCATGGAGAATTGCCAATAAATGAAATAACGACTAAGGCTTCACCAAAACCAAATAATATAAGGCCAAAACACAGAAAAAATAATGTTGATAATTTTGGCTTTAAATTAAAAGTCTCTTGAGAACTCCATGAGACTTTAGGAATATTTTTGATAGTAAGGAACATATATTTAGCTATTATTTATACTTTCTTTAACTAAAATCTATGAAAATGAAACATTTTATAACCGCATTAATAATTATTATGTTTGCTTCTAAAGTGATGGCACATAGCAGTCATTATGAAGGTCTTAAAAAAATTGAGATGGATGTACTACGAAATAATGAAATTATTGGAAGCACCAGCTACTTCTTTGAATTTGATGAGGATTTGTTTGTCGTAAAAAATTATACTAATTTCAAAGTAGAGTTATTTGGCGTAACGGTTTTTTCAATATTAAGTGAAACAATAGAAAAATATAAAAATGAAAAATTAGTTTTTTTTAAATCAAATACTTTTCAAAATGATAAGGAAAAATATGTGAATTTAAATTATGATAAGGATACAAATAAATTTATTATAGATGGATCATCTTATAAAGGTGAAGCTAGTTTAGATTGTACAATTGGAAATTGGTGGAACCACAAAATTTTCAATTCTGATAAACAAATTAGTCCTTTATCTGGAAGTATTAAAAAACAGACTGTAAGTTTAATCGGAACTAAAAAAATTACTATTAATGGCAAAGAATATTTAACTGAACATTTTATTATTGAGTCAAATGACGAAAGTCTTTCAGATGAAAAAAAGTTTGAATTTGATGTTTGGTATAATCCTGAAAATAATTTAATATTAAAAGTGACTTATAATAATATGGGAAACTGGGAATATAGATTAAGGAGTTTTGAATAATGGCAATATGGGGAAGCATAATTGGTGGAATGCTAGGTTTTTCTATTGGTGGACCTTTCGGTATGCTTTTGGGATCCTTAATTGGTGGAAAAATGTCAAGAGCCAGATCAGGTGGTGGATTTAGATCTTTTGCACAGCCTCAACAAATATTTGCGCTTTCTTTAATTGTTTTATCAGCAAAGCTAAGTAAAGCAGATGGACAAGTTAGTCGTGAAGAGTTAATTGCTGTTAAAGATAAATTAAAAATACCTGAAAGTGAGTTAGATCAGGTTGGTAAAATTTTTAATAAAGCTAAAGAGGAAAGTACTGGATACGAACCTTACGCAAAACAAATTGCTGAGGTTTATAGAGGAAACATAAATGTGTTAGAGGAAGTAATTAATACTCTTTTCTATATTGCAGAAGCTGACGGACATATAAGTCAAAATGAGATAATCATGATAGAGGATATAGCAAGAATTTTTGGATTAAATCAAACTCAAATTAATGGAATTAAAGAAAGCAGAAAGTCATCAGATAAACTTAATCCTTACATTGTTTTAGAAAGTAAGCCGGAGGACTCGCTCGAAGAAATAAGAAAACGTTATATTAAGCTTAGCAAAGAGCATCATCCTGATCTTTTATTAAGTAAAGGTGTTCCTCAAGAAGTAATAGATGAAAGTAAGGCTAAAATGAGAGCTGTCAATTCAGCATGGGATCAGATTCAAAAATTAAAGAATTAGTCCTAATAAACTCGCCATAAAATACATAGAAAATACAAAAGCAAGAATCACAATAAAATACATTATTGTAACAATTTTATCTCTTTTCCTTCTTTGTCTTACAAATGGCTTATCATCAAGGTCACAAATATCTCTAGTGCCAATAACTTTGTAATCACAAGTATAACGCCATATTGAATCCGGCATCCTAGGATCAGTTTGATTATAATATTGAATCCATTGAACTGTATATTTAAATAAAAGATAGCTTACTATTAAAAGAAGACCACTAGTAAACATTAATCTATCATCTAAAACTGTTCTGACTCAGTTGAGCCTTCCATTGCTGTAGTTGAGCTTTTGCCTGAGCTTATTGTATTTGAAACAGCATCAAAATATGATGTACCAACTTCTCTTTGATGTTTCACGCTTGTGTATCCATCTTTTTCTCTTGCAAATTCATGCTGTTGAATTTTTGAGTAAGCGGTCATACCCTCTGATTTATATTTTTCTGCTAATTCAAATATTGCGATATTTTGAGTGTGGAAACCTGCTAATGTAATGAATTGAAATTTATATCCCATTTCTCCAATCTTTCTTTGAAATGATCCAATTTCTTCATCAGATAAATGTTTCTTCCAATTAAATGATGGAGAACAATTATAAGCTAACATTTTACCAGGAAATTTTTCATGTATAGCATCAGCAAATTTCTTTGCTTCTTCTAAATTTGGAGTAGCGGTTTCACACCAAATTAAATCTGCGTATGGTGCATAAGCAAGACCTCTGGAAATCGCCTGTTCAATTCCATCTTTAACATAAAAGAAACCTTCGGGTGATCTTTCTCCAGTTAAAAATGGTTTATCATTATCATCAAAATCATTTGTGATTAATTTTGCAGCATTTGCATCTGTTCTTGCTAAAATTATTAATGGTACATCTGCAATATCGGCAGCAAGTCTAGCAGCCTTTAAATTTCTAACCATTGTTCCAGTTGGCACAAGAACTTTTCCACCCATATGACCACATTTTTTCTCACTTGCTAATTGATCCTCAAAATGAACACCAGCAGCACCTGCTCTAATAAATTTTTTAGTTAATTCAAATACATTTAGTGGTCCACCAAATCCTGCTTCACCATCAGCTATAATTGGCAACATGTAATCGGTTCTCTTATTTTTGTCCATGTCACCATCTATTATTTCCATGTGTTGAATTTGATCAGCTCTAACTAAGGAATTATTCATTGTCTCGACTAATTTTGGTGCACTATCATATGGATATAAAGATTGATCAGGATACATTTCTCCAGCACTGTTAGCATCAGCTGCAACTTGCCAACCACTTAAATAAATTGCTTTTAAACCAGCTTTTGCATGTTGTACTGCATGATTTCCTGATAGTGATCCAAGGGTGTTAACATAGGCTTCTGTATTAAGCAGTTTCCAAAGTTTTTGGGACTGCATTTTACACATAGAATATTCAATTTTGATTGAACCTCTTAATCTTTCAACTTCTTCAGGAGTATAATCTCTTTTAATATCTGCAAATCTCTGTAAATCGTATGAAATATTCTCAGCTGACACTTAAACCCCTCTCTTTTGATTAAATGACTAGAAATGACTAATGACTATTTTGAACTATATTCTTCAGTAAATTCGTTCATTCCGCTAGATCCCCAATCGCAATGATCGTCTCTAATGTAAATACCTTTTGACTTATGCTCAGAATGCTCTTCTTTATTAGTAATTTGGTAGTTATTTTCGATATTGTTAATTTTGTTTTTTTCCATGTAAACTTTATAATTTACAATATTTACAAAATCTACAATTAAATTGATTTTACTTGTAAAATTGAATAATTTTGTGTAAATTTAAATTTACAAAATTTACAAATAGAAAAATGAGTCAAATTGATACAAAAATTGGTCCAAAAATCAAAGCTTTTAGGAGACAGCTAGGAATTCAAGCTAACAAATTAGCGGAAGAAATGTCTATTTCACCTAGCTATTTAAATCTAATAGAGAGCGGAAAAAGAAAAATTGATGGAGACTTACTTTTAAGGGTCTGTGATAAACTTAAAATAGAGCTTTCCGATCTTACAAGCAAATCAGACATAAATCTTGAGAATAATATTTCTGAATTACTGGGTGATGAACTTTTTGAAGATCTTGATATTCTTGGACCAGAAGTAAAGGATTTGGTTAACACAAATCCAAAAATTGCTAAAGCTCTAATTAAACTAGGTGACAACTTTAAACAAAAAGATCATGAAATTTTTAATAAATTAGAAAATATTTCAGGTAAAATTATTGATGGGAGAAAAAACGCATTTCCTGGTGAAGTAATTTCAGATTTTTTACAAGAAAACAAAAATTTTTTTCCAAAATTAGAGGAATTCGCTAATGAAATTTTTGAAAAAGTAAAACAAAACAATAGAACAAGATATATTGCCTTATGTCAGTTTTTAAAAGATGAATATGGCATAACTGTAAAAGATGTAATACCTAAAGAAGGAAAACCATTTTCAAAAATATATAAAGTTAAGGATAAAGAATTATTATTATCAGATTACCTTTCACTTGAAACTAAAAAACTTTTTGCCGCGGCACAAATTTCTCAACAAGGTGCCTCAAAAGAAATTGATGAATACCTTAATACATTTAATTTTCCAACTGAAGAGTCTAAAAAATTAACAAGGGTTGCGCTTTTGAATTATTGTGGCGCTGCAATATTAATGCCTTACTCTCTTTTTCATAAGGAATGTAAAGAATTAAAATATGATTTGGAACTTTTGCAAAATACATTTGCTACTTCTTTCGAACAAGTGGCTCATAGAGTAACGTGTTTGCAAGATCCGAAACTTCCTGGAATACCTTTTCATTTTTTAAGAGTGGATGTTGCTGGAAATATTTCAAAAAGATTTTCATTATCAGGTATAGAAATACCAAGATACGGTGGAGCTTGTCCAAGATGGAATGTTTACTCAGCTTTTTCAAGGCCAGGTGTCATTCAAGCAGCAGTTAGCAAAATGACTAATGGGGAAAAATATGTTTGCATAGCAAAAACTGTTGAAAAGGGTGTAGGAAGATATGGACAAAAAAAAAGTATGCTATCTATAGGTCTTGGTTGTGAAGCAAAATATGCTAAAGAATTTGTATATACTGAAAATTTAGATCTCAGTGATAAAAAATCTGAATTAGCTATTGGAGTATCATGTAGAACATGTGACAGACTTGATTGTTCACAGAGAGCTTTCCCTCCTCTTCATAAGAAATTTGATGTAGACATAAATTCTAGAGGAGTTTCTGTTTACGTAAATGAGTAAATTAAAAATTACTTCTGTTTCTGTCTTTTTTTTGAAATTAGCTGAGTTAGTGAGTCTACCATTAAGTCTGAGGCTTTAAATATTTCATTTGCTTTAAACTCATGAGACATGTTTTTTTCTTCATTTGTCTTATCTTCTATTATTATTCCTTTATCAGGTGAATTATCCTTTATATATATTAAAATTAACCATTCATCGTCCGTTGACTCGTCCCATTTAATAAATATTTCTCCTGTCTCAAACCTTTTATCTATACATCTAAATATAGACATGTGTCTTGTAATATATCTTTTATTTAACTGAAAAACTAAACTATTGGCACTTCTATAAAAACTTTCTAAAGCAAACTCGATTTTTTGTCTTTCTAAATTATATTCTCTCTCCTTTTGAAGGAGTGCCGATCTATCATCAGCTTCATCTGTCTTAACACCAAGAGCTTCAACTCTCTCTCTAATTTTTTGGTCTCTTATAAGTCTATATTTATTTTTTAAATTCTCTATTCTTTGTTGTAATTCTCCGTAGTCCTCCCTTTTTTCTCTTAAAGAGATTTTCTCAAGTTTTTCTAATTCTTTTACTTCTCTAATTCTAAATCTTTCAATTTGTTTTTGTATTCTTAGTTCTTGTAAAAATTTTTTTTGTCTTTCTGATTGTTCTTTTCTTAAAAGTGCCTGTTCTTTTCTCAAAAATAATTTTAGATCTTTGGCTCTTAATTTTTCTAATCTTTCTTCATCTTTTAGTTGCTGCTCTTTTAATTTTAATTGTCTTTCCTCTTGTAAGATTTTTTGTTTTTTTATTTTTTCTTTTTCTTTATCTTTTTTTTCTATTTCTATTAGTTTTAATCTTTTTTTTTCGTCTTTTCTTTGTGATTTAAATTCATTTATTTTTACATCTATAGAGTTAAAAAATTTAGAGATACCTCTATCAATTGCAAAAATGTCAAATTTGACATTCAAATTTAATTTTGATTTTAAATTTTCTTCTACTCGTACTGATTTAGTAATTAAATTATTTTTTATTTTTTTTTTAAGAACTAGCTTTTTATTAATATTTTTTTTATTTTTGGCCTTAGGAATTTTCTTTTTCTTCTTTACTTTTTTCTTAATATTTGAGGCAAATTTACTAGCTTTATTTATCTTTTTTACTTTTTTTTTAGTTTTGAAGGGAGCTTTGCTAATTTTTTTTTTCTTATAAACTCTCTTTTTTTTATTTTTTTTCATTATTACTGATTAATTATTTATCAGTAATATTTTAATAAATATAGTCCCGAGTATTAGGAACAGATGTATTATCCTTTGATAACTGAAATTGAAATACAACCTGATCGCCCCATTTAAATGCCATTTCACAACTAGCTAGGTAAAATTCCCACATTCTAAAAAATTTTTCATCAAACATCCCTAAAATAGTGTCTTTTTTTGATAAAAATCTTTCTTTCCAATTTCTAAGTGTATGCGCGTAGTGCATTCTTAGAACTTCAATGTCAGACACTATCAGACCTGAGTTTTCAATTGGTTTAGCAACTTCACTTAAACTTGGTGTGTAACCGCCTGGAAAAATATATTTTGTAATCCATGGTTGTGGGTCTCTTGGTGGCATTGATGAACCAATAGTGTGAATTAAAGCAATTCCTTTTTCGTTCAAAAGTTTAAAAACAGTATTAAAATATGTTTTATAAAATTTTCTTCCTACATGCTCAAACATTCCAACGCTTACTATTCTGTCAAATTTTTCATTTAGCTGCCTATAATCAACAAGTTTAAAATCTACCTGATTGGACAAATTCATCTCTTTTGCCTTATTCTTACTATACTCAAATTGATTTTCTGACAGTGTTATGCCTGTAACACTTGCTTTTGTCTCCTTGGCAATTGCTAATGCTAATGTACCCCATCCTGACCCAATATCTAAAACTTTTTGATTAGGCTGAATGTTTAATTTTTTTATAATATGGTGGATTTTATTATTTTGAGCTTGCTCTAATGTATCATTATCATTTTTAAAATAAGCACAAGAATATTGTCTATTCTCATCTAAAAATAAATCATAAAGTTTTTCAGATATATCATAATGATGGGCTACGTTTTCTTTTGATTTTACGATTTTGTTAAAATTTGTAAGATATCTAAAAGTTCCTTTTATTTTTTTTATTACCGAGCCATAAAAATTAATATCTCCCCTTCCTATATTTTTGAAAGCTAAGTCTAAAAATTCTGTAAGCGTTCCATTCTTTATTACTAACGATCCATCCATATAAGCTTCTCCAAAATATAGATCTGGGTTTATTAGTAATTTTTGCATTAATTTTTGATCAAGTAATTTAATTACTATTGGTTTTTCTTTTTTAGGATTTCCGATTACATATTTTTTTGAATTGGAGTCTACAAGTTCAAAACCATCTTCTTTAAACAAATTATTTAAAAAACTTATTAAATTCATTTTATGCTGCTTTTAAATTTGCTATTTCAAATTCTAAATTTCCTAAGCTTGTTAATATCTCTTTTTTTTGATTATTATCTAAAAGCTTTAAAGGTGGTAATAAATTTTCAAATATTTTATTTTTTTCTGACATTACTGTGTGCAAACCAGATATTAAATTATATTTTTCAAAACATCCTCTTACATCACATAATTTTTTGTTTGAAGATAAATCTGAATTATTTTTAAAGCCGTCGTAAACTTCTCTAGCCAGAGTTCCAGTGATATTTGTAGTTGCTGTTATTATTCCATCACACCCAAGCTCTAACCCTTTTAATAATTTTGATTCAGAACCAGGAAATATAGAAAAATTATTAATTTTTAAAGTCTCAAATAAATTATAAGAACTATCCTTTACACCAACAATTTGATTTGGAAATTTTTTAACTAAGGTTTCAATACATTCTGGACTAAACTTATAACCTGAAAGTTTTTCAAAATTATACAAAATAATTTTACAATCATTGACTTCTGCAATTATTTTTGAATAAAAATTTATAACATCACTGTCATCATATTTATAATATGCAGGTGGCATTATTAGAAATGTATTAAAATTCATAGACTTAGAAATTTTTATTAAATTAATGTTATCTGCGAGTGAATTTAAACCTGTCCCTATTATATATTTATCTCTATATTTACTATTTGGTAACTGATTAATTAGTTGTATTTTTTCGCTCAGAGATATTAATTGTGACTGACCTGTGCTTCCAAAAAAAACTGCACCATGACAACCCATGTCTATAACGTTTTCTGCATGCTTAATCGTATTATCTATATCAAGGGATAGATCATTTTTTAGTATTGATAAAGAAGCTGCAAAAATACCTTTTAATTCAATCATAATATAAAATTAATATAAAATAAAATTTAGTAAAGTATTAATATCCCTTAAGATTTATATACTCTTGATTACTATTTCTTTTGCTTCATTGACAATTGAAGCAAGTCTATTTAACTCTGGGCTGACATCAGGATGAATTTTTTTCATAATTTTTTTATATGAGTTTAAGATTTCACTTTTTGAATATTTTTTTTTGGGATCTAAATTTAAAATTTTATATGCTTCATCTAAATTCATATTTTGTTGGGTGTTTGCCTGATTAAAATTATTAAAATTAAATCTTCCAGAGTTTCTAAGAACTCTGAACAAACCCCAAAGTCTTAGTAATTGGAAAAGTGAAATTCCTGCTTTAGTTTTTATTAGCGGCAAAATAGCTAAAACAAATGGTAATGAAAATATATATCTACCAGCATACACCATTAAAAAAGCTAACAAAATTGAAGATAAAATTATGATTAATCTTATTATTTTTGAAATTCTTTTCGCAGAGGTTCTGGCAAACCATGTTAGAAGAACATAAACTATTATAAAAATTATAACTGTTATAAAAAAAATATTCATATATTAATAATTTTCTAAATGAAAATACCACAACTTGAAAAGAAACCTGAAATAAAATCTTGTCACAACATAACTTGGGAGGATAACTATAGTTGGATTCATCAATCAAATATACTTGATGTTTTAAAAGATAGCTCAAAATTATTACCAGAAGTTAGAAAGTATCTAGAAAAAGAGAATGATTACTTTGAATATCAAATGAATGATACCAAGGAAATTAGAAAAAAAATTTTTAATGAAATTAAAGGAAGAATTAAATTAGACGATGAGTCTTTACCCTACAAAGACAAAAATTTCGAATATTGGACCAAAACCACAACAAAAGGTAACTACTCGATAAAATTAAGAAGAAAAATTGGAGAGGAAAAAGTTGAAGAAATATGGAATGGAGATCTTGAAAAAGAAAAATTAAATACAGAATATTTTGGTTTAGGAGATCTTGAGGTAAGTTTTGATGACAAATTTCTTGGATACTCTTTAGATTTAAAAGGTTCTGAATATTATACAATTTATATAAGAGATATAAAGTCAGGTAAATTAGTTACAGAAAAAATTGAGGAAACGAGTGGAAGTATAGAATTTAGTTTAGATGATAAATTTATATTTTATTCTAAATTAGATGAACATCATAGACCGAGAAAAATATACAGACATAAAATTGGCACACCTGTAAAAGAAGATAAGTTGATATTTGAGGAAAAAAGTGAAGCTTTTACAGTAGGTATAGGTTTAAGTTCAGATGAAAAATATTTTATGATTACAAGTTCTGATCATAATACATCGGAACAATATTACTTTAAAATTGATGAAAATAATCCAAATCCAAAATTAATCCAAAAGAGAAAAAGAGGTATAATTTACTCTGTAAACTCCTGGGATGGATATTTTTACAAACATACCAATGAAAATGCTGAAGATTTTAAGATTGATAGATGTAATGATTTAGTTGAACAGAACTGGGAGCCATTCGTTAATGCAAAAGATGAAGTATTGATTGGAGGTTTAGTATTTTTAAATCATTGGATAATTAGATCTGAAACCTCTAATGCGTTAGGAAAAATAATTTTGAGAAATCCCAAAACAAATGAAGAGGAAGAGATAATTTTTAGTGATGAGAAAGTAATAGTTCCAAGTATATCTTTAATTCAAAAAGATAAAGATACTAATAATGTTTATTTGTCATATTCATCTCCTAAAACTCCAGGAAGGACTTTTTTATATAATTTGAAATCAAAAGAAAAAAAACTTGTTAAAGAACAAGAAATACCATCTGGACATAACCCGAATGATTATATTGTTGAACGAATTGAATGCCCGTCTCATGACGGACGAATGGTACCAATAACTATAACAAGACATAAAGATACAATTCTCGACGGGTCGTCAAACATTTTGTTATATGGTTATGGTTCTTATGGTAATTCAATGTCGCCTGGGTTTTCATCTACACGATTAAGCTTAATTAATAGAAATATAATTTGGGTTACAGCACATATAAGAGGGGGAATGGAAAGAGGAATGAAATGGTGGAAAGAAGGAAAACTTTTAAACAAAAAAAATACATTTGAAGATTATATTGCTGTTGGAAAATTCTTGATTGAAAAAAAATATACCTCTGAAGGAAAAATTATAGGAATGGGTGGTTCAGCAGGTGGGTTGTTGATGGGGGCAGTTGTAAATGAAGCACCTGAGCTATTTTTAGGGTTAATAATGGCTGTGCCTTTTGTTGATTCTTTGACTACTAACCTTGACCATTCTCTACCATTAACAATTGGAGAATTTGATGAATTTGGAAATGCTAAAGATAACAAAGATCATTTTGACTATATTTACTCATATGCTCCTTACAATAATATTAAAAAAATGGATTATCCAAATATTTTAATCACTACTAGTCTTAGTGACAATAGAGTTCTGTTTGATGAACCTGCAAAATTCACTGCAAAACTAAGAGATTATAAAACAGATAATAATTTATTATTATTAAAAACTGAAATGAATGCTGGTCATGGAGGAAAATCTGGTAGAGATGGTGCTATAGAAGAAATAGCTCTTGATTATGCTTTTGCTTTAAAAATTGCAGAAAAAATTTAAATAATCTTGTATTGAAATTTTATAATTAGTTACCATATAAAATATGTAGGTCGCCTTATGGGGCTTACATAAATTAACTTGCTTAACAAAAGGAGTAAATATGACAAGTAAGGATTTATCTATCTTTAACTCACTGAGACCTTTTTCTATTGGTTTTGATGATATGTTTGACCAATTTGAAAGTATGCTTGGTAACGGTGGCATGACAATGCAATCAAATTATCCACCATATAACATAAGAAAAACTGGCAAAGACAACTATTCAATTGAAGTTGCGTTAGCTGGTTTTAATAAAAAAGATGTCGAGGTTGAATTTGAAGATAATATATTAACTGTAAGAACTAAACAGCTTAATAAGTCTGAAAATCAAAATGCAGACGGTGAAATAATTCACAAGGGTATATCACAAAGACAATTCGCAAGATCTTTTACTATTGCAGATGATGTAAAAGTAAATGGAGCTGAACTTAAGGATGGTCTTTTGACAATTGCATGTGAAAGAATTTTACCAGATCATAAGAAAAAAAGACTTATTGATATTAAGTAATAAATTTTAACCTTGCTTGTGGGGTTCGCCCCACAAGTTTAAAAACATCCACTAGAACTGAATGCAATTATAGTTCCACCAGCGTTAACTTCAAATCTTCTTTCGCACGGTACACCGTATTTTTTTGTTTTATAAATTAACACTTCATTGCCAGTATCATTGATCATATCTTCGCTAGGAGCCCCTAATTCTAATTTCATTTTATTAACTTCTCCACCGACAAATAATCCATATTTTTGATTTTCCTTTTCTACAACCTCGTCAGTTTTTTTTTGAATAGTTTGGCAGCCTGCAGTAAAAAAAAGAATTGGTATTAATATGATAGCGAATTTATTTTTCATTATTCTATTATAATACTGAAATGTGACAAAAGATTAACTTAAAAGTTGAAAAAAAAATAAGTTTTCCATCAAAATTAGGTAAATATAATGTATTTATATTACTTAATTCTTTATTTTTATTACTATCAAACCGATTCTAATGAATACAAAACTCAAAGTATCAGAAATTTCAAAAATTTACCCAGGATGCATTGCAAATGACAAAGTATCATTGGAATTTGGAAGTGGGAAAATATACGCTTTATTGGGAGAAAATGGTGCTGGAAAGTCTACGCTAGTTAAAATCTTGTCTGGAGTAGTAAAGCCTGATGAGGGTGAAGTTTTTTTAAATAATGAAAGTGTTAAACTTAACTCTCCCCTAGATGCCAAAAAAAATAATATTGGAATGGTTTTTCAACATTTCAATCTCTTCGAAACTTTATCTGTATTTGAAAATTTAAGTATCGATAGTGACAAAAAGGATGAAGAACTAAGAGGATTAGTCAACGATATACTAAAAAAGTACAATTTTAAAATTGATTTAGATATTCCAGTTCTAAATTTATCGGCAGGTCAAAAACAAAAAGTAGAAATTATAAGGTGTTTAATTAGAAATCCAAAAGTGTTGATTATGGATGAACCTACATCAGTTTTAACTGAACAAGAAACTGATGATTTATTTATTTCTTTAAAACAATTTTCTAAAGATGGAATTTTAATTATTTATATTACTCACAAATTAAAAGAAGTTTTGTCACTTTGTGATGAGGTAGCCGTAATGAGAAAAGGCAAAGTAGTTTCAGTTAGTAATACAATTAATGAAAAAATTGAGAGTTTAGCTAATAAAATGGTAGGTGAAAATTTAAATACTATTAAAAAAAAAATTAATAATTTTAAAAATAACGAGGAAATTTTAAAAATCTCTAATTTAAATTTTAAAAGTGACGACCCATATGAAACAAATTTAAATAATTTAAACCTTTCTTTAAAAAAAGGAGAGTGTTTAGGTATAGCTGGGATTTCAGGAAATGGACAAAATGAATTATTCCAAATACTGAGTGGAGAAATAATTACCGAAGGTACTTCTATAATGTTTAGAAATAAAGAAATTGGTAAGTTGAATCCTAGAGAAAGAAGAGAATACCTTATGGCTTTTTCACCTGAAGATCGCATCTCTCAAGCTGCAGTCCCTGAGTTAAAGATATATGAAAATGTTGCATTAAACAATTTTAAGTCATCAAACTTTTTTGAAAAAGGTTTAGTGAATGAAAAAAAAATAAAAGAACACTCCAAAAAGATACTTTCTAATTTTTCTGTTAATACAGACAATGTTGAATTAAAAAGTCAATTTTTATCTGGCGGAAATCTACAAAAATTAATTATTGGAAGAGAATTAATTACTTCGCCTGAATTGTTGGTATGTTTTAACCCCACATGGGGTCTTGATGTTGGTGCGATCAACTATATTCATGAAACATTAATTCAAATTAATGAACAAGGAAAATCATCAATATTAATTTCTACTGATAACGATGAACTATTAAAATTAAGTGACCGTATTTGTGTAATTTATAAAGGTAAACTATCTAAGATAATGAATGCAGATACTGTTACGGCTGAAAAATTAGGAATTTTGATGGGAGGAGGTTCAATTGATTAAAGTTGAAAAGCGTAACGATGTATCTCGATCAATTTACTTTTTAACACCAGTTTTAGCGATTTTTCTTACATTATTTGGTGGTGGGATTATTTTTTTTATTTTGGGGTTTAATCCTATTGAGGCTTTAAAATTTTTTTTTATTACACCTATTTCAGATTTATACGGATTAAGTGAACTTTTGGTGAAAGCTACACCGCTTTGTTTAATAGCGATAGGTTTATCTTTTTGTTTTAAAAGTAACAATTGGAATATTGGTGCAGAGGGTCAGCTTATTTTTGGTGGAATAGTCGGCGGCGGAGTTGCTTTGATATTTTATAATCATGATGGATTTTATGTTTTACCAATAATTATTTTGTCTGGTGCAATTGGTGGGATGCTATTTGCAATGATACCAGCAATTTTAAAAACCTATTTTAACACTAATGAAATTTTAGTCAGCTTAATGCTGGTTTATGTTGCAAAATTATTATTAGATTATTTAGTGGTTGGTCCTTGGAGCAATCCTGAAGGTTTTAATTTTCCAGAAACAAGACAATTTAGTGAGTCTGCAAGAATGCCAATTTTATTTGATGGTTTAAGAATTCATGCTGGAATATTTATTACTCTAATCACTGTATTCTTAAGTTGGATTATTTTGTACAAAACTTATTTAGGTTTTCAAATAAAAGTTTCAGGCTTAAGTTTAAAAACTGCAAAATATGCAGGGTTCAAAGGTAAGACAATGATTATTATTGTTTTTATGATTAGTGGAGCATGTGCTGGCCTTGCGGGTGTAGGAGAGATAACAGGGCCAATAGGACAATTACATAGAAATATTTCTCCTGATTATGGTTTCACGGCAATAATTGTTGCTTTTTTAGGAAGACTAAATCCAATTGGAATTATTTTTGCATCTTTAATTGTTGCTCTAACTTATTTAGGAGCAGAAACAGCTCAGATATTTTTGCAAGTACCAAAATATACAGGTCAAGTTTTTCAAGGAATGATTTTATTTTTTCTTCTTGGGTCTGATTATTTATTATTTTTTAAAATAAAATTTTTAGGTTTAAAAAAAAATGAGCTTTGATTTAAATTTTATAGGTATTTTAGTTGGTGCCATAATGGCATCATCAGTTCCTTTGATACTTGCTGCATCTGGGGAATTAATTACGGAGAGATCTGGTGTTTTAAATCTTGGGGTAGAAGGAATGATGATAATTGGAGCAATCTCTGGATTTGCTTTAATGGTAGTGACCGATAATTTATTTTTTGCAGTAGTAGGCTCTATGCTGTCAGGTTTAATTATATCTCTTATTTTTGGATTGCTTACCCAATCACTCCTTACAAATCACGTAGCAACAGGTCTTGCACTAACTATCTTTGGTATTGGAATGTCAGCAATGATAGGTAAGAATTTCGTCGGAATTCCAGGAAAGGAATTTCCGTTATTATTCGTTAATTTAAGAGAAAGTATTCCGTTTTTGGGTCCAGTATTCTTTGGTCACTCAATTATATTATATTTTGCATTTGGATTACCTTTTTTGACAAATTATTTTTTAAAGAAGACTAAAACTGGTTTGATTATCAGGGCTGTTGGAGATTCTCCAACATCCGCCTCTAATCAAGGGATTAATGTTACATTGGTAAGATATAGTTGCATTCTTTATGGAGGTGCAATGTGTGGATTGGCAGGCGCATATCTTTCATTAATATACACTCCTCAATGGATTGAGAATATGACAGGTGGCAGAGGATGGATTGCATTAGCTTTAGTAGTTTTTGCAACATGGAGTCCAATTAAAGTTCTTATAGGTGCATTAATATTTGGTGGAATTACAATTTTACAATTGCATATGCAGGCAGTGGGCTTAAGAATTCCAGTTCAATTATTAAGTGCATTACCTTACATCATGACAATAATAGTTTTAGTTGTAATTTCTCGTGATAGTAGAAAAATAAAACTGAATACACCAACTTCGCTGGGACAAATCTTCTATAAGGAAAAGTGATGTTAGCTATTCCAAAATAAATATTTTTTTTTATTAGAATATTGACTAGTTTGTAGTATCACAAAATTAAATTTAAAGGGGAAATCAAATGTATAAACTATTTTTAAGAAGTTTAATTTCTGTATTATTTTTGCTTGGCTTTAGCTTAAATGCAAATGCAGAATTTAAAGTTGGTTTTGTTTATGTTGGTCCAACTGGAGACCATGGATGGACATACCAACACCATGAAGGAAGAAATGCAGTGGAAGCTTTGGGAATAAAAACTACTTATGTAGAAAGTGTACCTGAAGGTGCTGATGCAGAAAGAGTTATAAGACAATTAGCACAATCTGGTCACGACCTAATCTTTACGACTAGTTTTGGATATATGGATCCAACAAACAAGGTTGCTAAAGATTTTCCAAATGTAAAATTTGAACATGCAACTGGTTACAAAAGAGAGCATTCAAATGTTTCTACATATTCTGCAAGGTTTTATGAAGGTAGAACTTTATTAGGACATATGGCTGGGAAGATGACAAAGACAAATACTATTGGATACATTGCTTCTTTTCCAATTCCTGAGGTTATAAGAGGAATTAATGCAATGACATTAGCTGCTCAAAAAGTAAATCCTGATATTAAGACAAAAATTGTTTGGGTTTTTACTTGGTATGATCCAGGAAAAGAGTCTGAAGCAGCTCAAGCTTTGATTGATCAAGGTGCAGATATAATCATGCAACATACTGATAGTACAGCTCCGGTACAAGTTGCAGAAAAAGCAGGTGTTTGGTCTTTTGGTCAAGCAAGTGACATGCAAAGATTTGCTCCAAAATCCATATTAACGTCAATTATAGATGATTGGGCGCCTTACTATGTAGAAAGAGCAATTGCAGCAAGAGATGGCACTTGGAAACAACAAGATACTTGGCATGGATTAAAAGAAGGAATGGTAGCAATGGCACCATATAATTCTGCAATGGGAAGCAACTTAGTAAAAGAAGTGGAACAACTTCAAAAAGACTTAGCTTCAGGAAAAGTTCACTCATTTACTGGTCCAATTTATGATCAAAAAGGAAATATTCTTGTAGCCGAAGGTGCTGTAGCAGACGATGGAATGCTAGCCGGAATGAATGTGTATGTTAAGGGTGTAGAGGGAGACATTCCACAGTAAGAAATTTTATCAAAAAATTAAAATTAAAGGCCAGCTTAGTCTGGCCTTTTTTTATTTATAATACTTTTTTTTCAAACCATCTATATCAATTTCATCATAATACTCTGATGGTTGAACAATCCATGGATCATTATCTAATAAAATTGGACAGAAATCAGGAGTAAAAGTGGAAGATTTTTTTTTCCAAAGACACGCTGTTTTAATTTCACTTATGTTGTCCTTAACAGGTTCATATTCTTTAAGCCACTCAATACTTTTATTTAAGGTAAGTCCGGTGTCTGATAGATCATCTACTAACAGTACTTTTTTAAAATCTTCGTTAGTTGCAATTGCACTTATATCTCTTGCAAATATAAGCTCCCCTTGTTTATCTTGAACCGTATCACCGGAATAACTTTGAATTACAACATAAGCAGTAGGTAATTTAAAAATTCTAGATAAAATATCTATAATTGGAGCTGCACCTCTCATGATACCAACTAATACTGTTGGCTTATATTTTTTTTCAATTTCTAAAGCAAGTTTTTCGACGACCTTTTTATATTCTTCATAAGAAATTATTAATTTATCAGCCATTAAAATTTGGTATCATAAATAAAAATATTAAAAAAGGATAAATATGAAAACTTATTGGATAAGTTTATACTTAGAAATCTCAAGCCAGGACAACTTAAAAAAATATGGAGAAAAGGCTGTTCCTATAATAAAAAGTTACGGGGGAAAACCAGTAGTTAGAGGTGGAAAATTAAAGTCATTTAGTGGGCCAAACGTTGTGCGTACTGTAATATGGGAGTTTCCAACTTACAATGATGCTATTTCATGCCATGATTCAACTGAATATAAATCTGCTTGGACTCATGCAGAGGATACAACTAAGAGAATAATGTTTATTGTTGAGGGAGTAGAACAAGAACAAATTTGATAAAGTAAAATTTGATTATATAATGATAAATAAAGGAAAATTATGAAAGGATACATAGTTTGTGTGTGGGAAAAAATTAATAATGAGGAAAAGCTAAAGGAATATGCGCTCAAAGCCAAGATAGCTGCAGATAAATACTCAGGGATATTTATAATCAGAGGCGGGAAAAATAGAACAAATGAGGGAATAAACTCTCCTAGAACAACTGTAGTTGAATTTCGAGATTACAACACAGCAATAGAATTTTATGATTCCCCAGAATATCAGGAAGCACTAGACGTTATTAAAGGCCATGCTGTAAGACATCATCAAATAGTTGAAGGCACTTAATATTGTATAGGCTCATCGTCTATGGAACGCCATAAATACCAAGTAGCTACGGAACAATAAGGGGAAAACCTCTTTTTCAATCGATTTACATATCTCATAGGTGGTAAATAGCTTTTCCTATAATTGTTTGAAATAGCTCTAAGTAAACCAATATCTTGAACAGGCCATATATTAGATCTATTGTAAGTAAATAGTAATATCATCTCTGCAGACCATCTGCCTATTTGTCTTAACTCAGATAAATAAATAATTGCCTCCTCGTCTCCCATTTTTTTTATAACTCTTGGATTAAATGTTTTATTTACAAATTTTTTTGACAATTCTTTAATTCCTCTAACTTTTTGTCTGCTTAAACCACATTTTTTTAACCGACTTGGGGTAATGGCATTAACTACTTTTGGATTTATCTTTCCTCTACATTCTTTTTTAAACTTTAAAAATACAGAATTTGCTGCTGCAACACTTATTTGTTGTCCTATTATACTTTTACATAGAGATAAAAAAATATCTTTTCTTGTTGTTAAGGTTTTATCTTTGTATTTAGAAATAAGTTTCTTCATTATCTTATCCTTAGAAAGATACTTTACTGCCTTTGACCAATAAATCGGAGGATTACTCATTTTTAAAAATTAAGTTTGGTTTTTTCAAATAGATTTCTCTTCTAAATATAATTAATGAAGATAACACTACAAGTAATGAACCCAATAAAGTTTTATAAGATGGTATTTCATTCCAAATAAAATAACCAAATACAATTGCAAATACTAAGCTTAAATACTTCAGTGGAGTAACTAAAGAAACTTCTGAAAGTTTATAAGATTGTCCAAGTAGTAAATTAGCAATACCTCCAAGCAAACCAATCATACACAAAAGAATAAAATCTATTAATGTAGGCATTACCCATCCAAATGGAATTGTAAACAAACCTAAAATAGATATCGCTACTGAAAAATAAAAAGAAATAAGCCAAACTGGTTCGGATGTAGATAACTGCCTGATAGCAATTGCAACATATGACATTCCTAAACAAAAAATTATTGGGTAAATATAATAAAAATTTAAATTTGAAATACCTGGTTGTGTAATAATTATTACACCTATAAAACCAATCAAAACTGCTAACCAACGATATTTACCAATTTTTTCTGACAAAAAATAAATTGATAAAATTGTTGCAAAAATTGGTGCAGCAAATGAGATGCCCACAACCGTTGCCAAAGGTAAATTTCTTAGTGCAATAAATACTGATACTATTGCCATTAATCCTGCGGCGCATCTAAAGAAATGTAATTTAGGTCGATCTGTTTTATAAAAACTTGTGTAGTTTTCTTTTGGTATTAAAAAAAATATAGGTATTAGTCCGCAAATTCCTCTAAAAAAAAGAACTTCACCAACTGGATAATTCTCAGACCACTTAACAAGTACATCCATCATTGAAAATGCACACACAGACAGAAACATGTACAAAAAGCCTAATTGATTTCTAGATAGCATGGATTAGATTATATTATTATTATAATATTAATCTATGGAAATAGCAGTTTTAGCTTTAGGATGTTTCTGGGGTCCAGAAAAAAAATATGGACAATTAGATGGCATCTTCAGAACAGAGGTTGGATATTGTGGAGGAAACAGTCCTAATACAAACTATAGAGAAGTTTGTACAGGAACAACTAATCATGCGGAAGCTGTAAAATTAGAATTTGATCCTAAAGTTATTACATACGAGGAAATAATTAAGAGATTTTTTGAATTTCATGATCCAACTACACTAAACTCTCAAGGTCCTGATTTTGGAACACAATACAGAAGCGAGATCTTCTACCTTAATGAAGAACAAAAAAATATTGCTCAAAAAGTGATTGATGATGTAAATAAAAAGTTATCTGGAAAGGTAGTAACTAAGCTATCTGAGTTGAAAAATTACTGCACTGCTGAAGAGTATCATCAGAAGTATCTAGAAAAAAGATAGAATGTCACTTGTTACATCAGATTGGTTAGAAAAAAATCTTAGTGTAGTAAAAATAATCGACTGTTCGTGGCATATGCCAGGAATTGATAGAAATCCTAAAGAGGAATACTCTAAAAATCATATTCCTGGTGCAATTTTTTTTGACTTAGACAAGAATTCAGATCAAGATACAGATTTACCTCACATGCTTCCTGCAAAAGAAAAATGGGAAGAGATAGTATCTTCAATGGGCATATCAAATACCGATAGAATTGTAATTTATGATAACTCTGATGTTCTAAGTTCATGTAGAGGTTGGTATAATTTTATTTATTTTGGTCATGATAAACACCTAGTAAGTGTTTTAGATGGTGGTTTAAAAAAATGGTTAATTGAAAATAGGAAAACAACAAATAAAAAAAAAAAATTAAACAAGTCTACCTACAGAGCAACAGAAAAAAAGTTGCTAGTAAAAAATATTGTTGAGGTAAATGAAAACATTGAAAAAAAAAAATTTACAATAATCGATGCTAGAAGTAAGGAAAGATTTAATGGAAGTGTTCCAGATCCTAGAAAGAATGTGAGAAGTGGATCTATTCCAAACTCTGTATGTCTTCCATTTAAAGAAATTATAAATAGTTCAGACAACACTTTTAAAGGAGTGAGTGAGATCTCAAAAAAGTTCAGCGAAATTATTGATTTAAACGACGATAAAAGAGTTTTTTCATGTGGATCTGGGATAACAGCATGTGTTTTAGGTCTTGCATATTCCCTAGTAAATAATACATATTCTCCTACAGTTTATGATGGTTCATGGGCTGAATATGGAAGAATATAAAAATGAAAAGATCTACTAAAATAACATCAATAATACTAATTTTTTTTCTAATTATTGCAGGTGTGATCATTGCTCGGACAATGATTGGAAACCATTTTAAAAAAAAATTTAGCAAAAGACCACCACCAGGTATTATAGTTAAAACAGTTGAGCAAAGAAAATTTCAAAATATTATTGAAACCTTCGGAACAGCGGTTCCAATTAAAACACAGTCATACAATATTGAAAAATACGAAATTCTAAAAGAAATCAAATATAATACCAAAGTTAAATCTGGTGATGTTATCGCAAAATTAAAAAATAGAACTATAGTAGCACCTTTCAATGGAGTAATTGGTAAAAGAAACTTTTCTGATGATATTAATGTTTCGGAAAGTTCTGTTGTAATTGATATAGAGGATGCATCTTATTTATTTATTGATGTTGATGTTCCAGAGATATTCGCACCGTTCGTAAAAAAAGGACTTGGTGTTGATGTAAAATTTTCTGGTAATAAGGATAAAACTTATACCGGAATAGTAGACTCTTTAGCTAGCAAAATTGATGTTAGCAATAGATCTTTAAGACTTAGAGTTAAAATGCAAAATTCAAATTCTGAGATTTTGCCTGGTGCTTTGATGGAAGTCACAATAAAATATAATGAGAGAGTTTCATTAGGAATACCAGATACAAGTGTAATCTTAGAAGGTAATAAAGTTTATATTTATAAAGTAGATAAAGAGAATGTAACAAAAAGAGTTGAAGTTAAAGTTGGTAACAGAAACAAAGGATATCTAGAAGTGGAGTCTGGTTTAAATGAGGGTGATATAGTTGTTGCTGAAGGATTGAAAAAAGTAAGACCCAATGGAAAAATTAAACCCATTAAAGATGGTGAAAAAAAAAAGTGATTCTAGTTGGGGTAAAAAAGAGAATAAAAGTAAATAATTAAATGTATTTAACTGATATTAGTATTAGAAGACCAGCATTGTCATGGGTATTATCCTTAATACTAGTTGTATTTGGAACTTTTGTTTTTTCAAAATTACCAGTTAGAGAACTTCCATCTGGTCTACAACCACCTGTGGTTCAAGTCCAAGTAGAATATGCATCAGCGTCAGCTCCAATTGTTGATGAGGAAGTAACGCAAGTAATTGAAGAAGTTATAGGTGGTGCAGAGGGAATAAAAAATATAGACGCTAAATCAGAGAATGGAAAAAGTACTATAAATATTGAATTTGATACAGATATAGACCTTGATAATGCAGCAAACGATGTTAGAGAGAGAGTTGCAAGAATTGTCGGAAGACTACCAGCCGAGTCTGAGGCCCCAAGAATACTTAAGCAATCTGCGGGTTTTACAACCACAATGTGGCTTGCTTTATCTTCAGAAACCTGGAGTGATCTTGAGCTCGGAGACTATGCAGAACGATATTTAGTTGATCAATTTTCAAGCATTAAAAATGTCGGTCGAATAAGAACTGGTGGCCTTAGGGAGCAGAGTATTAGAGTATGGATAGATCCAATCAAATTAGCTGCAAATAATTTAACTATTCAAGAAGTAGAAAGATCTTTAAGAAACGAAAATGTCCGGTTACCAGCGGGTACACTTGAGGCTGAAAATATAGATTTAACTATCAATATCGATAAATCATATAATGATTTAGAAAAACTAAAGGAACTGCCAATTAAGAAAGCTAAAGATAATATAGTAAGACTATCTGATATTGCAAATTTAGAATTAGGTCCTGTCACAGAGAAAGTTTTATTTAGAGCTCAAAGTAAAGGAGCATTAAATTTAAAAACCATGGGTATAGGAATTTATGCAAGAAGTGGGGCTTCAACTGTTGAATTATCAAAAGATGTTGAAAAAAAAATCAAAGAAATTAGAAAAACCTTACCTGGTGACTTAAATTTGGAAATAGCTTTTAATAGAGCTACTTATATTGGCGAAGCGATAAATGAGGTTTATAAAACTTTAGTTATAGCATTTATACTTGTTGTAATAATAATTTATTTATTTTTAGGAAACTTAAAAGCAGTTATTGTTCCTGCAATAGCTTTACCTGTAAGTCTAATTGCTACATTCCTAGGTTTATATATATTTGATTTATCTATTAATATATTTGTCTTATTAAGTTTTATATTAGCAATTGGAATTATTACTGATGACTCAGTCATTATGACCGATGCAATATATAGAAGAATTGAAAATGGTGAGACACCGCTGGTAGCAGCATATAAAGGCTCAAAACAAATTACATTTGCAATTATTGCAACAACTCTTATTTTGGTTGCAGTATTTTTACCTTTAATTTTTATTGAAGGTATTGCTGGAACTTTATTTAAAGAAACTGCAATAGCACTATCATTTGCAATAGTGGTGTCATCATTTGTAGCTCTAACACTTTCACCAATGTTAGGTAGTAAATTTCTTGATAAAAAGAAAAAATCAAATTTCTTAACAAGAGGATTTGATAAATTTTTTCAAGACTTTTTAAAATTTTACACTCAGACATTAGGATTTTGGATGAACAAGAAGAAAACAATAATAACGTTCATAATTTTTATTATAGTTGCCTCTGGGGGTTTGTATAACTACACAAAAAAAGAATTGTTACCATTAGAAGATCGCGGAGTTTACTTAGTTATAGGATTTACTGATGAGGGAAGTTCATTCCAATATACTCAAAAAAGGGCGGAGGATGTTGAAAAAAGACTTATTCCACTGCTTGATGGGGATAATAGTCCATACAATAGATTTTTAATGATAGTTCCAGGTTTTGGCTCTGAAAATAGCTTCTTAATTATCTCACTTTTAGATAATTGGAAAAATAGAAAACAGAATTCTCAAACAATAATGAGACAAGCAATTGGAAAAATAGTTACGGTGCCTCAAACACTAGCTTTTCCAATTTCTCCTCAGTCCATAAGAGTTTCTAGTTACAATAAGCCTGTTCAAATGGTTATTTACGGAAATACATATGAAGAGCTGGAACAAATACAGTCTCGGGTTATTAGAATGTTAAGAAAGAACAGAAATTTATCAAGACTTGAGTCTGACTACACCAGAAATAAACCTGAAGTAAATATAAAAATTAATAAAAATAAAGCAAAAGACCTAGGGATATCAACTGAAGCAATTGGTCAAACTTTAGAAACTTTGTATGGAGGTAAAACGGTTACAAAATTTAATAAACTTGGAAAAGAATACCCAATCATTTTACAACAATATTTAGAAGATAGAAAAAATAAAGAAAGTTTGAGTAAAATATTTGTTCGATCAGAAAAAACTGGGAATTTAGTTTCACTCTCTAATCTTGTTGAGTTTAAAGAAAAAGGAACAGCTAGTAAGTTATCAAGATATAATAGACAACGTGCTGTAACAATATCAGCTAATATAAGTGAAGGTTATACTTTAGCTGAAGCGATTAAATATTTAGAAGAAACGATGACAAATGTTGCTCCAGATAAACAAATTACTTGGAAAGGAAAGTCTGAAGAATTAAAAGAAACCAGTAATGAACTTTATATTATTTTTGCTTTAGCATTATTGACTGCTTATCTTGTAATGTCAGCTACTTTCAATTCATTTATCCACCCATTTATAATTATATTAACTGTTCCACTTGCAGTGTTTGGGGGGTTAATTTTTATACTATTCTTAAATTCATCAATAAATATATTTTCACAAATAGCCTTGGTAATACTCATTGGTATTTCAACAAAAAATAGTATTCTTATAGTTGATTACGCGAATCAGTTGAGAACTAAAGGTAAAGAAATTGAAAAAGCTGTGAAAGAAGCCTGCAGTCTAAGATTTAGACCAATTATTATGACATCCCTGAGCACAATGATTGCGATGTTGCCTTTGGTTATTGGAAATATCGGCCCAGGTGCTGGAGAAGGTTCGCGACTTGCTGTAGGTGCAACTATACTTGGTGGAATGATAATTTCTACCTTCTTCACTTTATATGTAACTCCGACGATGTATTTAACTTTAGCGAAAAATACGAAGAGAATTGATGCTGTTGATATAGAGCTTAAAAAACAATTAAACTAAAATATAATATATTTTTTAGTAGTAAGTGATTTTCGACAATCATTAAGCTGTTCCTTGTATTTCTTAGATTGATTTTCAACTTTTTTCGCTAAAAGAATAATTTTTTGATTTTTTTTATAATTTTTGTAATTTCCCCAACCCTCATGATAAGCAATATATTGTTTAAAAGCATCATTTTTTGGAATTTTTAAGATCTTTTCTGTTTTGTTTGTATACCAACCAATAAAATCTACACTATCTTTAAATCTTGTCCTAGTAGCATACTTGTTTCCTGTTTCCTCTTTGTATTGCTTCCAGGTTCCTTTGACTGCTTGAGAATAACCAAAAGAACTTGATGGTCTTTTATAAGGAATAATTTTAAATAATTTTTGTCTAGGTGGTTTTGCTAACCAATCGAAATCTGACTCCATTTTAATTATGGCAAGTTGCAAATTAATAGGAGTCCCCCATTTTCGTTCAGTTTTTTTTGCATGTTTGTACCAAATATATCTTTCCGAAAAAATTGAACAGCCATCTGCAGTGTTTTTAGGAATTGAAGAGCAACCAGAAAATAAAATAGTAATTAAAAATAAATACATTATTTTGTTTCGAATCATTTTCATTATTATCTATTTTTTTTTCTCCATATCCAAGGATATTCAAATTGCATTTGCCATAAACCCAAGGAAAAATTTTTTGCAAAAATCTGATATTTTCTAAATTTACCCTTTGAGTATTTAGGATAATCAAATGCATAACCATTCTTGACCATAAAAACTGATAGGCTTTCATTTTTTAAAAAACATTCACCTATTAACCTACTATATTGATCTTTATTTTTTTCTATTTTGCAATTAACAATCTGATTTCCAATTTTTTCAATGAGCTTATCCTTAGATAACTTACCACATAAAATTTCAATATTATTTAAAACACATGATTGTTTTTTTCCAAAAAAAAAACTTTCAGGAGCGTCAATTCCACCAAAGCGAATTTTTTTATTATTAATCTTAATTGTATCACCATCTGTAATTTTTGGTTTACCTGAAATTAATAAATAATTTTGTTCTGAAGATAATAAGTGATTAATATTAAATAAGAGGAAAAAAAAACTAATTAAAATCAGTTTTTGCTTTTTCATTTAATTCATCCATTTTTTTTTGTAAATCCTCATCTGATACGTTTTTTTCTTTCAAATCCTCTTTAATTTTTCGAAAAACGTCTTGATCTCCTGCTTCAGCAAAATCTGCTTTTATTACTGATTTAATGTACTCTTTTTCTTGATCTGGATTAAAACTTAATATTTGGGATACCCATTCTCCCAAATATTTATTCCGTCTAGCGCTAACTTTGAATTGAAGCTCTTGATCGTGAGCGAATTTCTTTTCAAAACTTTTTTTTCTGTCTTCAAATGAACTCATTCTTTTTTTTTTCTTGTAATTAATATTTTAAAAATAAAATATGATATTACAACTCCAAAAATATTACCAAGTAAATCTTGGATTTGAAAAGCTCTAATTGGAATTAATAAATGCATTAATTCAAGAAATATTGATATTAAAATTAAATAATAAAAGATTTTTTTATTCTGATTTGGAAAAGATATAAAACCATGTACAGACAAAGCGAAAAACAAATACAAATGATTAGATGAAACAATTAGAAAATCTTTTGTTATTTTAGGCTCAATTTGACAATCATTGTAAAAGAGACATCCTATCAAGCTTCCTGGGTATAAATATAAAATTATTAAAGCTAAATTTGATAAATAAAATGACACTTTTAAGAATTTCATAGATAATCTATATTAAAGTTTATTGTATGAGTCACTTAATTCTGGTTAGACATGGACAAAGCGAGTGGAACCTGGAAAATCGTTTTACAGGCTGGGTAGATGTAGGTTTAGCTGCTAAAGGTAAACTGGAAGCTTGTAAGGCAGGAGAACTGATTAAGGAATTAAACCTTGGGTTATCTTATTTTTATACATCTTTACAAACAAGATCAATTGAAACACTTAATTTAATACTTAATACAATGAGAATTAAAGATCAAGATGTTTTTAATGCTTGGGAATTAAATGAAAGACACTATGGAGCGTTAACAGGTTTAAATAAAGATGAAATGAAAAAACATTATGGAGAAGAAAAAATTCATACTTTTAGAAGATCTTGGGACAACCCACCAGAGCCTCTAAAAAAAACAAGCCCATATCATCCTTTGAATATTAGTATTTATAAAAATGTTCCCAAAGATAAAATTCCAGATACAGAATCTTTAAAAAATACTTATGAAAGAGTTATACCTTTTTATAAAAAAAATATTGAACCTAAATTAGATAAAAATATTATTGTATCAGCTCATGGAAATTCAATTAGATCACTATGTAAATACCTATTTAATTTAGATAATGAAAAGATTTCAAGCTTAGAAATACCAACAGGTAATCCTTTATTAATTGAAACTGAAAAAGGAACGATTAAACACGCAAGATATTTAGATACTGATAGAGCAAAAGATCTTTTAGTTTACTAAATAAATAATTTTTCGTATATTTCAAAATCAGTCAAATGCTTAAATTCACCTTTATACTCATGACCATAAAGTTTATTTTCTCTCAAAAGAGTATCCCATATTTCAGATATAGGAAAATAATTTAATTGTTTATGTGATATTAATTCCTTATTAAATATTTGACATCCAGTATATTTAAAATTATTTATTTTTTCCTTTAGAAGGATATTATTTTTTATCTCAAAATCTCCATTAAATCTTTTATCAAAACATGTAGAGTTGTTTACAATTAATAAAATGTTTTTTATTTTTCTTTCAAAGTAAATTTTTTCCATTGTATCAATTGAGTTGATGTAACTATCATCCCAAATTGTATCTGGATTGATTACTAGAACATCGTCCTCATTAGATTTATTTATAAGACTTAAAGTACCACCTCCTGTTCCTAAGATTATTTCACCATCATCTACAATTTCAATACTTATTTGGAAGTTTTTACTATTAATAAAATCAATGATTTTTTCTTTTAAATAAAAAACATTGATTTTAATTTTTTCGATTTTTATTTTTATAAGAAAATTAATTGTATTTTCTAATAAAGTTTCATTTTTATAAACTATTAGTGGCTTAGGCAAACTGTCTGTAATTGGTTGAACCCTCTTACCGAAACCAGCACATAGTATTAGGGCAGTTTTAATTTTCATAAAATTTTTTATTTTTTCTATCAAAGTTTTTACTTAAAAGGTAATTTAAGTCTTTAAATATTGGATTATTCAAAGTTCTGTAATTGATTAACTCCCATGCATGAGGTATAAGTTTAAGATATTTATTTTTTTTATCTCTTACAGATAATCTAGTAAATATCCCAATTATTTTTAAATTCCTTAAAACAGATAAGATCTCAAAGTCATTTTTGAACTTTTTAAGATTTAATTGTTTATTTTTTTTTATGAATTCATCAAAAATAAAATTTTTAGTCTTAATGTCTGTTTTGAACCTTACGTCATCGATAAGAGAGGCTAAATCATATGCAATATTACCATAGACAGCATCTTGACTATCTATCAGCCCTAAACCTTTTTTAGTTATCATTAAATTAGATATATGAAAATCTCGGTGTACAAAAACTTTATTCTTATAATAGATATTATTTAGTAATTTTTTAAATATCTTATTAAATTTAATTTTTAGAATTCTATTTTTTCCTTTTTTAACATATTTTGGTAAATACCAGTCTAAGAATAAATTAGACTCATCTAATAATTTTTTTAATGAATAGTCTGGTACTTTATAATTAGTTTTCAAAAATGTTTTTTGATATTTAGTTTTTATATTTTTAATTTTTATTAATAAATTTAAAATTTTTTTATAATAAATTTTTTTATTTGTTGATTTTTTTTGAAATTTTTTAAAAACTGTTAAATCTCCAAAATCCTCGATCTCAATATAATTATTTTTGTAATTCTGAGATATTAATCTAGGAGCTAAAATATTTTTTTTAATTAATATTTTATTAATAGCATCGTATTCTAACAAATTACTTTTTTTATTTTTTATACAATGAACAATAATATTTTTTTTTCCTCTATAAAAATTTCTAAATGATGCATCTCCAGTTAGTTTTTTAGACTTATTTAAATTCATTAATTATTTTTTTGTTTTTAGAAATTATTGTAAGATAACGCTCAGTATAGGTTTTATTATATTTAAATTTTAAATTAATATTATTTTTAATTTTTAGTTTTTTTGCTATTTCAGGCCATTCAATTAGAGTTATTTGTTTTTTTAAATTTTCTTGGATACCTAAGTTATTAAGTTCTTTTTCATTTTTAATTCTATATAAATCGTAGTGTTTTATTATAATTTTTTTTATCAGATACTCATTAGTAATATTAAAAGTAGGACTAGGAACTTCAGATATTTCCTGTCTGTTTATTCTTTGAAGAAAATTAATAATGTATTTAATGAAAGTAGTTTTTCCTACACCCAGATTCCCAGTTAAAAGTATGAGATCTCCTAGATTAATGAACTTGCATAGGCGTTCAGCTACAAGTTTAGTATCTTTTTCTTTAGAAATATTTATTTTGCCACTTCTAGTAGCGATAAGCATGAGGCTTGTATGGTCCCTCTTGTGTTACACTTATATAGTCAGCTTGCTCTTTCGATAGTGGTGTTAATTTTGCACCAACTTTATCTAAGTGAAGTCTTGCTACCTTCTCATCTAAGTGTTTAGGAAGCACATAAACTTTATTTTCATAGTTATCTGAATTATTCCAAAGCTCAATTTGAGCAATAACCTGATTAGTAAATGATGCACTCATGACAAAACTTGGGTGACCAGTTCCACAACCTAAATTCACAAGTCTTCCTTCAGCTAACAAAATCAATCTTTTATCATCTGGGAATGTTATTTCGTGAACTTGAGGTTTTACTTCATCCCATTTATAATTTTTCAAAGCATCAACCTGAATTTCGTTATCAAAGTGTCCAATATTGCACAGAATAGATCTATCCTTCATAGCTCTCATATGATCAGCTGTTACTACATCTTTATTTCCAGTTGCAGTTACAACTATATCTGCTTGGCCAATCATTTCATCCATTAAAACTACTTCGTAACCTTCCATAGCAGCTTGCAATGCACAAATAGGATCAGTTTCAGTTACTAAAACTCTTGCTCCACTTTGTCTTAAAGATGCTGCACTACCTTTTCCAACATCGCCAAAGCCTGCAACTATTGCAACTTTTCCCGACATCATTACATCAGTAGCCCTTTTAATTCCATCAACTAAACTTTCCCTACATCCATATAAGTTATCAAATTTTGATTTTGTAACTGAGTCGTTTACATTAATTGCTGGCACTAACAATTGTCCTTGTTCTTCCATTTTTTTAAGTGCTAGAACCCCCGTTGTTGTTTCTTCACTTAAACCTTTTACGCCTTTTAATAAATCTTTATAATCTTTATGCATAAGAGCAGTGAGATCTCCACCATCATCTAAAATCATGTTAGGGATCCAATCTTTTTTACCCTCAATAGTTTGTTTAACGCACCACCAGTATTCTTCTTCCGTTTCACCCTTCCAAGCAAATACTGGGATACCAGCTTTAGCAATTGCTGCTGCTGCATGATCTTGCGTCGAAAATATATTGCATGAAGACCATCTGCATTCTGCACCTAAATCAACCAAAGTTTCAATCAAAACTGCCGTCTGAATTGTCATATGAAGACAACCTAAAATTTTTGCGCCTTTAAGTGGATTTTTGCCTTTATATTCGGCTCTTACTGCCATTAATCCTGGCATTTCAGTCTCTGCTAAAGAAATTTCTTTTCTTCCAAATTCTGCTTCGTTAATATCCTTTACTTTATAATCTGTCATAAGTTAGGGCTTTTAACACTTTATTTATATTAATCAACTTTTCATTGGGTCGCCGGGAAAATAATTTCAACTTTTGCACCTTTCTCTTTATTATTTTCAGCTTTAATTTGTCCATTATGCAATTCAACCAAGTTTTTTACTATATTTAGTCCTAAGCCAGAGTGTTCTCCAAAATTTTTAGGTCTATTGCTGTAAAATCTGTTGAAAATTTTATTGGTATCCTTCTCGCTAAAACCAGTCCCCTCATCAATTACAACAAGTCTTGGCTTGCCTTCTTTATCTTTACTGACCTCTACTATAATTTCTTGATTCTCATCGCTAAAAGAAATTGAATTTTCAAGTAAATTTGCAATAATTTGTTCTATCCTATTGTTGATACCAAGTATAAAATAATTCTCAGATCCATTAGACTTTAATCTTATTTGTATTTTTCTCTTTGAGTTATAAATATTGTTAAAATCATCAACTACAGATTTTGCAATATCCTTTATATCAATTTTTTGCATTGTTTCTGTGGAAATTACTACTTCATCTTTCAGCATTTGAGAATAATCAGTAATTAATCTTTCTATTCTCTCAACATCATGAGAAACGATATTAATTAATTTTTCTCTTTTAGTTTTATCTTCTGTTTCTGAAATTATCTCAGATGCACTTTTCAATGAAGCAAGGGGATTTCTAATTTCATGAAGTAGATCTGTTGAATAATTTTCAGCAGTTGCAATTCTTTTATTTAATTCACTAGTCATTTCATCAAGAGATTTTGATAATATTCCTAATTCATCATTTCTTATCTTAACCCTTTCTATATCTGTTTTTTGATTACTTTTGTCTTTTATGATTTTTGTATAAGTAACTAAATTTTTAATGGGTTTTAAAAAATATCTATTTAAGACATATGAAAAAATAATGATAACCAAAAGTACCACAAGAGCTGTTCTAATTATAAAGTTCTCTCTCTCTTCAATTTGTGAAATTATATTATCAGCATTTTCAGATATAAGAATATAGCCATTATTATTCAAATAATTAATACTCTTAATACTAAAAACAAAAAACTGTTCTTGCATTTGTTTTAAATTAGTTAAAGATTTTTCAGATCCTGATAAATAATACTTATTAAGGTCTTCATCGAAAATTGTTTCATTTTTGTTTTCTTGATTATTAAAATTATTCTCAATCGATTGTTCAGTTAATTCTTCAATTAATAATAATGATGATGGAATAGATCTTGTATCTCCAATCCAATTTAATTTATCGTCAAAAAATATTACTCTATCTAGTTTTTCAAAATAAGGAAATCGTGATTTTTTCGAAAATAAAAATTCGCTTATTCCATATTCATTTAATTTTATATTTGATTTTTCAAGATTTAATATTGTTTGAGTAATTATATCTTTGTGATTTTTTTGTTTTTCATTTATCAAATTTTTTTGAATAGCGCCTAAGTAAAAGAAAGTGATTATTATTATAAATATGAAGACTACTAGATTAATAAAAAGGAATTTCTGTAATATAGAGAGATTTTTTAGTATTTTTCCCATAATTGTTATTTAACATTCCATCTATATCCACTTCCATATCTTGTTTCAATTGCTGAAAACTCACTATCTACCTTTTTAAATTTTTTTCTTATTCTTTTAACATGACTATCAATAGTCCTATCCTCTATATCTGTGTCTTCTCTATAAGCTACATCCATCAGCAAGGCTCTCTCTTTAATCATTCCTGGTCTTTTTGCAAGCTCTTCAACAATTTTAAATTCTGTTGTAGTCAGTTTATCAGGCAATTGTTTACCATCCCACTCACATTCAAGTTGTGAAGGATCTAATTTTAACTTACCATGAGAAATTACATTTTTATTTTCTTCTATATTGATGTCCTTATCTTTTTTTCTTAATTGTACTTTAATTCTTTCAACTAAAACTTTGGTTGAAAATCCTCCAGTTTTACCAACAAAGTCATCTGCACCGAGTTTTAAACCACTAACTTCGTCGGTCACCTCATCTTTAGAAGTTAAAAAAATAACTGGCATAGAAGTTTTTTTTCTAAGTTTTCTTAAAAGTTCTTCGCCATCCATTCTTGGCATTTTAATATCAATTACTGCAAGATCAGGCGGTGTTCTTGATAATCCAACAAGAGCATTTTCACCATCAATATAAGTTTGAACCTTAAAACCTTCCTTTTCTAAAGCCATCTGGACAGATGTTAATAAATTTCTATCATCATCTACCAACGCAATTGTTTGTGACATAAATTAAAATAAAAATACTAAATTGTTCATATTAGGGCAATTGTTTGTTTTCAATGAAGTTCACCCCAATTTTCTCCAATGTTCACATCAACCAAAAGGGGTATTGAAAATGAATGAATTTCACTATCTTTCACACTCAACATCAAATCCTTAATTAATTTAGTACTTTTTTTTGTTTCTTTTGAGCTTTCCTCAAAAATTAACTCATCGTGTATCTGTAACAACATTTTTAAACTATTATTTTTATTATTGGAGATTTCTTTATTTATCCTGATCATTGCTAATCTCATTATCTCTGATGCCGACCCTTGAATTGGAGCATTTATAGCTGCCCTCTCTTGAAAATTTCTTACATTAAAATTCTTATCATTAATTCCAGTTAGATGTGTTTTTCTTCCAAATATATTACTTACATAGCCACTTTTTCTACAAAAATTCACAGTTGTTTTCATATAATCTTTAATTTCTGGAAATTTTTTAAAATAAGAATTTAAAAATTCTTCTGCTTCGTTGTTTGAAACATTGATTTGTTTGGCTAGACCATATTGTGATATGCCATAAATAATTCCAAAGTTGATTGCTTTTGCTTTTCTTCTCGTTTCAGAGTCAATTTTATTTATTTCTTTTCCAAAAACCTGACTAGCTGTCAAAGTATGAATATCCTCATTGTTTATAAACGCCTTTTTCAACTGTTTTACATCTGCTAGGTCTGCCAAAATTCTCATTTCAACTTGGTTGTAGTCTGCTGAAATCAATTTATTATTTTTTTCAGAAACAAAGGCTTTTCTTATATCATTACCATCATCTGATTTTATTGGTATATTTTGTAAATTTGGATTACTAGATGCAAGTCTACCTGTTGAAGTAGCTGCTAACAAAAAAGATGTATGAACCCTTTTAGTATTTTGATTTATATGTTTTGGTAATGCATCTGAGTAAGTATTTTTAAGTTTACTTATTTGCCTCCATTCCAGAATGAGTTTAGGAAATTCATAACCTTTAAAAGCTAGGTCTTCTAAAACTGAAGCACTAGTAGCAAAACTTCCTTTTTTTGTTTTTTTTAAAGCTGCTATTTTTAAATCGTTATACATTATTTCACCAAGTTGCTTAGTTGATCCAATGTTAAATGTTTTCTTTGAAATCTTAAAAATAGATTTTTCTAATTTTTCGATTTTATTTGAAAATTTTGAAGAAAGTTTACTGAGTGTAGATTTATCAAGTTTAATACCTTTTATCTCCATCTCTGCTAGTATTTTAATTAATGGTTTTTCAAATAACTCATAAATGTTTAATAATTTTTCTGCTTTTAATGATTTTAAAAAAATTTTGTACAATCTAAATGTAATATCTGCATCTTCAGCGGCATAATCTTTAGCTTCAGATATATTCACTTCAGAAAAATTAAGTTGTTTTTTTCCCGTCCCAACTAAATCTTTAAATTTAATAGTTTTATGACCTAGATGGATCTCTGAAAGGGTATCCATATTATGCCTATTTTTACCAGCATCTAGTGTGTAAGACATAAGCATAGTATCTTCCATAGAATTCAAAGTTATTCCGCGGTGATGAAAGACAATGAAATCAAATTTAATATTTTGTCCTACTTTTTTAATGCTCTCATCTTCTAAATAATTCTTTAAAATGCTTAGGACTTTTTTTTCGTTAAGATTATTTCCACTAAGGTGATTTAATGGAATGTAACATGCATTTCCAATACTGTTAGAGATTGAAATACCTACTAACTTTGCCGTATGAGGGTCTAATGATGTTGTTTCAGTATCTATTGCAAATTCACCTATTTCCTCAGATTGTTTCATCCAATCCTCAATTTCCTTCTCATTATTAATTAATTGGTAATTTTTTTTCTTAATTTTTGATGTTTTTTCTAAATTTTTCTCAATATCTTTAGTTACAGGATTATTTGTACCACCATACTTTGAGATGGCAGAACTCAATAACCTATTAAATTCCATTTCTCTTAGAAAAGAATAAAGCTTATCTTTATCAATACTTTTCAATATGAATTCCTCAATTTTATTTTTTACAGGTACATCTTTTTTTAAAGTAACTAGTTTTTTACTAATAATTGCATCCTCCCTGTTATCTATTAAAGTTTCTCTTCTTTTATTTTGTGTTATTTTTGATGCATTTTTTAATAAATTTTCTAAAGTTCCATATTGATTTATCAATTCAGCGGCAGTTTTAATTCCTATACCAGGTACACCAGGCACATTATCTGTGCTATCACCAGCTAAAGATTGAACATCTATTACTTTTTCTGGAGTAACTCCAAATTTATTGTGTACATCGTCTTGATTTATAAATTTGTTCTTCATTGGATCATAAATTCTCACACCTTTTTTATAAAGCTGCATTAGATCTTTGTCAGAAGAAATAATTGTTACCTTTGCACCTAAGTCTAAAATTTTTTCTACATAAGTTGCAATTAAATCATCTGCCTCATAATTGATTAACTCAATTGAAGGTAAATTAAACGCTTTTACAGATTGCCTGATGTATTCAAATTGAGGAATTAGATCGTCAGGTGCATCAGATCTATTTCCTTTATACTCTGAATATATTTCATTTCTAAAATTTTTTCTTGCTGAATCAAATATTACAGCAAAGTGTGTAGGTTTTTCTAAATTATCGTCTGATTTAGAGTCCTCTAATAACTTAAAAAGCATATTGCAAAAACCACTGACGGCACCTACTGGCAATCCATCACTTTTTCTAGTTAAAGGAGGAAGGGCATAATATGCTCTAAAAATGTATCCCGAACCATCTATTAGGTAAAAATGATCACTTTTTTTAATTTTGTCCATAATGTAATGATATCTTAATTTTTATAAATGTAATAAATGTATGCCCTCATATGAATAAAAAAAACGTATTAACTGTTAAAAACTTGAATAAAGTTTATTCAAAAAACGGTTCTAAACAAACGCATGCGCTTAATAATTTAAACTTAGAAGTGAAAGAAGGTGAAATTTTTGGTCTATTAGGACCAAATGGGGCCGGAAAGAGTACATTTATAAACATATTAGGTGGATCAGTTGTAAAAACTGGTGGTGAAGTAAATGTTTGGGGGTTTAACTTAGATAAAAACCCTAGACAAGTTAGGGCCTCTATTGGAATTGTTCCACAAGAAGTAAACTTTGATCCATTTTTTAGTCCCAGAAAACTTTTAGAGCTTCAAGCAGGGCTGTATGGAATTCGAGAAAAAGACAGAATTACAGATACTATATTAAAGTTGGTATCATTAGAGGAACAAGCTGACAGTTATGCTAGAGCTTTATCAGGTGGTATGAAGAGAAGATTGCTTGTAGCAAAAGCGATGGTACATCGACCTCCAATTATAATTTTAGACGAGCCTACCGCAGGAGTCGATGTAGAGCTTAGAAATACATTGTGGGAAAATGTGAAATCTTTGAACAAACAAGGAGTAACAACAATACTAACAACTCATTACCTTGAGGAAGCAGAAAAAATGTGTGATAGGATTGGTATTTTAAGTGGAGGAAAATTAGTTGCTTTGGATACTACAAAAAATCTCTTGGAAAGAATTCAAACAAAAATTGTGTATTTCACCACAGATAAAAAAACTAATATTCAAAATAACACTTTTGAGTCGTTAAAAGTTCTATCAAATGATGGAAAGAGGTTAGTTTTATCATATGAGAAGAGCAAACTTAGCATCGACTCGATAATTACAGAAATTAAAAAACAAGATGTAAGGATACAAGATATTTCAACTGATGATGGAGATCTTGAAGATGTATTTTTAAGACTTACAAAAAATTAAATTATCTTGGAGATCTTTTAGACAGTATTCTTTGAAGAGTTCTTCTATGCATTTTTAGTCTTCTTGCAGTTTCAGAAACATTTCTGTTACATAACTCAAAAACTCTGTGTATATGCTCCCACTTTACTCTATCCGCAGACATTGGGTTTTCAGGAGGAGCGGGTTTTTGATTTGGGTCAGCCAAAAGTGCTTTTTCAACGTCATCTGCATCCGCTGGCTTAGCAATATAGTCAATAGCTCCCTCTTTAATTGCAGCAACTGCTGTTGGAATATTACCATATCCAGTTAACATAATAATTCTACTTTTAAGGTTTCCCTTTTGAATTTCTTTTACTACCTCTAGCCCATTCCCGTCATTTAACCTAAGATCAACAACCGCAAATGCTGGGCTTTGTGATTTTACGGTCTCAATACCAATTTTTACACTCTCAGCTTGTGTAACTGTAAAACCTTTTTTTTCCATAGCTCTAGCCAATCTTTGTCTAAATGGATTGTCATCATCTACTATCAAAAGCGATTTATCCTCAAAATCACTCAGTTTTTGGAGAGTTGGTTGGTTTATCATAGCCCTTATATGGAAGTGAATTTTAATATTTCAATAGCATTATTTACTTTACATTATTAATTATTTCCCCTAAATGCTGCATTTATGAAACTTGCATAGGTGTTATGCAGGTTTTTTTTGTAAATTTTTTTTAAAGGTGCAGATATGCAAAAATTTAAGTCAGTTGAAGAATTAGTTAATCAACTGAGACCTACAGAACCTGTTTATTGTATTAGAAAACAGTCAATTAAATTGGCTTCTAGGTACTTTCAAAAAAATTTCCCTGGAAAAATACTTTATGCATTAAAAACTAACCCTCATCCAGTAGTTCTTAAAACTATTGTTGAGAGTGGTATTAACCATTTTGACGTAGCCTCTATCAGAGAAATAGAGACTATAAGAAAAATAAGTCTAGATGCGAATTGTTCTTACATGCATACGGTCAAAAGCAGAGAGAGTATTAAAGCGGCATATTTTAAATATAATGTTAAGGCCTTTTCTTTGGACACTAAAGATGAATTAATTAAAATTTTAGAAAGTACAAATTATGCTAAAGACTTAGAATTATTTGTTAGAGTTTCTGTTTCTAATGAACATGCAGAGATTGATTTATCTAAAAAATTTGGAGCAATAAATAGCGAAGCATCTGGGCTACTTAGATTAACAAAGCAATATTCTAAAAAAATTGGACTTAGTTTTCATGTTGGTTCACAGTGTATGCACCCAATATCTTATACAAAAGGAATATTTGAAATTAGTAACATAATTAAAAAAACTAAAATTGTACCTGATGTAATTAATGTTGGAGGAGGCTTTCCTACTATTTACCCTGATCTTATTCCTCAATCTTTAGATGCTTACTTCAATGAAATTAAAAAAGGTTTAAACAATTTAAAATTGGATAAAACTCCAGAAATTATTTGTGAACCTGGAAGAGCGATTGTTGCAGAAAGTGGGTCAACAATTGTAAGAGTTGATTTAAGAAAAAAACAGAAACTGTATATAAATGATGGAACGTATGGATCTTTGTTTGACGCAGGTGTACCCAATATTGTTTACCCATCAAAAATGATAACTGATGGAAGAGTTATCTCCAAGAAAATAACATCTTTCGATTTCTATGGTCCAACTTGTGATAGCATGGATTATATGAAAGGTCCTTTTATTTTACCAAATAATATAAAAGAAAATGATTATATAGAATTAGGACAGCTTGGAGCATATGGATTAACTTTTAGAACTAATTTTAATGGATTTTACTCTGATGAAATTTATGAAGTTGAAGATAATCCAATCATGACGATGTATGACAAAGAAGCAAATAAAGAGTTTCTTGTTGCTTAATGTCAGATAATAAAAATCAACCAAATAATAGAAAAAGTGATTTACTTAGTAAAGAAGTAGAGCATATTGATATAACTTCTTTCGATGCTAGAAGAATAGTTTCTTCAATGGAAAAAATGTCTTTCGTTTCAAGAGAGACTGCAAATGCTGCAAATATTTATAATGAGATGATAAAGGATAAAGATTGTACAATATTTTTAACACTTGCAGGATCAACATCTGCTGCAGGGTGTATGCATATTTATAGAGATCTAGTTAAATATAATATGGTAGATGCAATAGTGGCAACTGGGGCTTCAATTATTGATATGGATTTCTTTGAGGCACTTGGTTTTAAACATTATCAAGGATCTCAATATCAAGATGATACAGAGTTGAGAAATAACTACGTAGATAGAATATATGATACTTACATTGATGAAGAAGAGCTCCAGATGTGTGACAAAACTATTGGAGAAATTGCAGATCAATTAGAACCCAAAAGTTATACATCAAGAGAATTTATAAAAGAGATTGGCAAATATCTTAAAACAAATGCAAAGAAAAAAAATTCATTGATAGAGGTTGCCTATGACAATGACGTTCCAATTTTCTGTCCAGCGTTTACTGACTCAAGCGCAGGATTTGGGCTTGTAATGCATCAAGAAAGAAATCCAAAAAATCATATCACAATTGACTCAATCCGAGAATTTAGAGAATTAACAGAAATTAAAATTAAATCTAAAGGATCAGGCCTTTTTATGATTGGAGGAGGTGTGCCTAAAAATTTTATTCAAGACACTGTCATATGTGCTGAACTTTTAGGTAAAGATGTAGATATGCATAAATATGCTATTCAAATAACGGTCGCTGATTCTAGAGATGGAGCATGCAGTAGCTCAACATTAAAAGAAGCAAGCTCATGGGGCAAAGTAGATATTACCAAAGAGCAAATGGTTTTTGCGGAAGCGACAAGTGTATTACCCTTGATAGCAAGTGACGCTTATCACAAAGGTGAATGGAAAAATAGAGAGAGAAAAAATTTTTCCAAGATATTTTGATTAATGATCAAAAAAATCAAAATCGGTTTAATACAAAGTAAATCTTTAGGTACTATTCAATCTAATATTGATTTAGCTATAAAAAATATTAGAAGAGCTGCAAAAAAAAAGGCAAAGATAATTTGTCTTCCTGAGCTGTTTTTAACTAATTATTTTTGCCAAACAGAAAGTCATTCAAACTTTAAATTAGCTGAAAAAATTCCAGGCACAACATCTAGGATATTTTGTGATCTGGCAAAGGAACTTGGTGTTGTATTAAATATTACGATGTTCGAAAAAAAAACATCTGGGTTTTTTCACAACACTAGTATCATTATTAGTGAAAATGGTAATATTTTATCCAAATATCGCAAGATGCATATACCAGATGACCCAGGCTATTATGAAAAATTTTATTTCAGTCCTGGAGACCTTGGATTTAAAAGTGTTAAGACAAAATTTGGAAACATAGGTCCTCTTATATGTTGGGATCAATGGTTCCCAGAAGCAGCAAGATTAACAGCTTTAAAAGGGGCTCAAATTATTTTTTATCCTACTGCTATTGGATGGCATCCAAAAGAAAAAAGAAAGTTTGGAAAATCTCAATTAGACTCTTGGATAACAATGCAAAAATCTCATGCTATTGCTAATGGAACTTATGTGGCTGCTATAAATAGAGTTGGGGTAGAAACAAAAAGTAAGAAAAAAATTGAATTTTGGGGTAACTCTATGGTGATAGATCCTAGTGGTAAAGTAATTGCAAGAGCAGGAAATAAAAAAGAGGATATTTTAGTTTGTGAAATAGATTATAAAAAAATAGATACTGCAAGACAGCACTGGCCTTTTTTAAGAGATAGGAGAACTGAATTTTATAAAGATATTCTCAAAAATCCTGAAGATGAGTAAAAAAATAAATGAATTTAGAATGCCAGCAGAATGGGAGCCTCAAAAATCAGTTTGGATGTCGTGGCCTCATAATAAAAATGATTGGCCTGGATTATTTGAAAAAATTCCAAATGTAGTTGGAAAAATAATAAAATATCTAACAAAACATCAAAAAGTAGATTTGTTAGTCAATAATACCAAAAGTATCAATAACATAAGAATATATTTAAAAAAAATAGGTTGCAATATATCTAACATTAAATTTCATAAACTTAAAACAGATAGACTTTGGTTAAGAGATTCTGGGCCAATATTTTTAATCAACAAAAAAAAAAGAAAAAAGACCATGCTTGATTTTAAATTTAATGCCTGGTCAAAATATAAAAACTTCAAAAATGATAACAAAATCAATAGCCTTATTAGTAAATATTTGAATATTAAAAGTATTTTACCTAAAAAAGTAAATTCAAAAAAATTTGTAAGAGTAGTGATGGAAGGAGGTGCATTTGACAACAATGGATCAGGCTCCATATTGCTTACAAAGGAGTGTTTATTAAGTAATAAACAAGAGAGAAATAAAGGATTCAAAAAAATTGATTATGAAAATCTATTTTCAAAATATTTAAATGCAAAAAATTTTATTTGGCTTAATAAAGGAATTGTTGGAGATGACACACACGGCCATATTGATGATATTGCAAGATTTGTTTCAAAAAGTACAATTATGATAGCTGTAGAAAATAACAGATCAGATAAAAATTATAAAGCTCTTAGAGAAAATTTAAAAATATTGAGAAAAAGTTACGATGAAAATGGAAAAAAATTTAAAATTATAAAAATCCCTATGCCAAGTCCAGTTGTCATAGATAAAACTCGTGTCCCTGCAAGTTATTTAAATTTTTTCATAAGTAATAAAACAGTCTTGGTTCCAGTATTTAATGTGAAAGAAGACAAAAAGGTTTTAAAAATTTTTAGAAAATTTTTTATAAATAGAGAAGTTATTGCTATTGATTGTAGTGAATTAATTTGGGGTTTTGGAGCTATTCATTGCATGACGCAACAAGAGCCAAAAATTTGAATTAAGCAGCTTTTAAAGTGCCTAATAATAATCTAAAAGGTATCAACATTACTAAAGCTACAAAAATCTTTACTGCTAAATCTCCTAAAGACAGTGTCACCCAAGGTATTCCTGTTCCATAAAATGAAATCGAAAAGAATAAAAATGTATCAACTGAAGAACCAATTAATGAAGAGGCAAGTGGCGCAATAAACCATTTTTTTTGTCTTAATTGATCAAATATTTGTACATCCAATAATTGAGCAATAATAAATGCTGTTCCTGAACCAATTGCTATTCTTACTGAGATTAAATCGGCAAAATTTGTTGAGAAAATTAGTGTAAACAAAATACCTATTGTAAATCCTATATATACAATTTTTCTAGCAACTAATTTACCAAAAGATCTATTTGCCAGATCAGTTATTAAAAAAGCTATTGGATAACTGAATGCTCCATATGTAAGAATTTCTTGAAGACCATAATATTTAATGGGAAATTGGACTAAATAATTAGACGCTAAAACAACCAATCCCATTAAAAATGAGAGTGTTAAAAATACTTTATTCATTATGCAGATTTACTGACTAAGGATTTTTTTAATTTTTTTAGTCTTAATGACAAATCTCTAGACTTGGCTGAAATAAGAAATTGATCAAAACTACCTTTTTTATCCACTGATCTAACCCCGGCATTTGATACGGTTAATCTTAAACTTCTCTTAAGTAGTTCACTTTTAAATTTAACTTTTTTTAAATTTGGAAGAAATCTTCTTTTAGTCTTATTGTTAGCATGACTAACGTTATGACCCTTGAGTGGGATTTTTCCAGTAAGTTCACATTTTTTTGACATAAATTATGAGCTTGTATAAGATCTGAATCTTATCGCGTCAAGATTAATTTTTAGTTCCAATGGCCTCTGAAACATTTTTAAACCCCTTATTTTTTAATAAATCAATTAATTCTGTACTTATTTTTGAAGCTATACGAGGACCTCTATAAACCATTCCAGTATATAATTGAACGAGTGTTGCACCAGAAATGATTTTTTCAAAAGCATCTTGTCCATTACTAACACCACCCACTCCTATTATTTTTGTTTTATCTTTTAGAATTTTATAAAATTTAGAAATTGCCTCGTTTGAAATCTTTTCAATTGGTTTGCCTGACAGTCCACCCTTTTCTAATTTATTTATATTTTTTAAATTTTCTCTATTCTTATCTGTGGTATTGGAAACAATAATAATTTCTATTTCTTCTTCCATAATGATCTTAGATACTTCATTAATTTGATCGTCATTAAGATCAGGTGAAACTTTTATTGCTAATGGAATGTTTGAATTCAATTTTTTTTTTTCATTTTTTAGTTTGTCAATCAATGAGTTTAATTCGTCCTGGTTATGAAAGTCTCTTAAATTTTCTGTATTTGGTGAGGAAATATTTATAGTTATATAATCAGCTAAATTATAAAATTTACGAAAACAAATTAAATAATCATCAATTCTATTAGTAGAGTCTTTATTTGGTCCAATATTTATTCCTAAAAAACCCTTTTTATTATTTTCCTTAATTGTCTGACTAATTTGTTCTGAACCAGAATTGTTAAAACCTAATCTATTTATAAGAGCTTCATCTTCCTCAAGTCTAAAAACTCTTGGTTTAGGGTTACCAAATTGAGGCTTAGGAGTAATTGTCCCTACTTCAACAAAACCAAATCCAAGATTAAACAGTGGATTATATACTTCAGCATTTTTATCAAACCCAGCAGCAACACCAATTGGTGAAGATAATTTTTTTTCACAAAAAGTTGTTTCTAAAATATAATTATCTTTAGGTTTTGAGACAGGAATATTATTTAACTTTAGTGCTTTGATTGCTAAAGAGTGAGCTACTTCAGGGCTAAATTTAAAAATTAATGGTCTTAAAATATTAAACATTTTCTAATTTACTTTTTATTAATTCTTTGGTTTCTTGAACCCCAAAAAAGCTTATAAAAAAACCAAATCGTGGTCCATTTTCTACCCCAAAAACTACCTCATATATTAACTTAAACCAATCACGCAAATTTTCTTTATAGCCATTTTCTTTGCCGACTGTATAAATTGTAGTCTGAATGTCCTCTGGTTTCATTTCTTCATCGCAGTTATCTAAAGAGTTTACTAAAGCTTCTAAAGCAATTTTTTCACTTTCATTTGGTTTTTTATAAATCTTTTTAGATTTTATAACGTCATTAAAATATTTAATTGCATAAGATATTAAATTATCAAAAATTGAATGCTTATCCTCATTAATATCTTTCTTATATTTCTTAACAAACTTCCAAAGTAATTCTTTATTATCAGCATTGCTGGTCTCAACTAAATTTAATAGCATTGAGAAAGACATAATTGAATTTTCCTCTGGTATCTCTGAATTATGAACATGCCAAACAGGGTTCATTAGTTTTTGAAGTTCATTTTGAGTTTTACCTTTTTCAATAAAATCAAGATATTCATCGACAGCCTTTGGTACTACTTCTCTATAAAGTTTTTTTGCTCTTTTTGGATTTTGGTACATATATAAGGAGAGACTTTCTGGTGAAGCATACTCTAACCATTGGTCAATAGTAATACCGTTTCCTTTTGATTTAGATATTTTTTCACCCTTTTCATCTAAAAATAACTCATATGCAAAGCCAGATGGATTTGACTTACCTAATAATTTTACGATTTTTGTAGATAAAATTGCACTCTCAATCAAATCTTTCCCATACATTTCAAAATCTACATCGAGAGCATACCATCTCATTGCCCAATCTACTTTCCATTGTAATTTGCAATTGCCATCTAAAATACTTTGTTCTAATTTTTTACCTTTATTGTCAAAAATTATTTTTGAATTTTTAGTATCTAGTTGTAAGACTGGTATCTCTAATACAACCCCTGTATCTGGACATATTGGTAAAAAAGGAGAATATGTTTTTTGTCTTTCTTTACCAAGTGTGGGAATAACTATATTCATTATTCCTTCATAATTTTCTAAAATTAATTTTAATGGGTCATTAAAAAAACCAGATTTATATAAAAGAGTTGAACTTTTAAAATTATATTTAAAATTAAATTTATTTAGAAAGTTTTTCAACATTTCATTGTTGTGCTCTCCAAAACTATTAAATTTTCCAAAAGGATCTGGAACCTGAGTTAAAGGTTTATGAAGATTTTGTATTAGTTTTTCAGAATTAGGAATATTTTCAGGCACTTTCCTTAGTCCATCCATATCGTCGGAAAAAGTAATTATTTCTTTAGGGAGATCAGTTAAATGATTTAAGGCATTAACTATCATTGAGGTTCTTGCTACTTCACCAAAAGTACCAATATGTGGTAAACCACTGGGACCATATCCTGTTTGCAGAATAATTTTTCCTTTGTTTTCAATATTTTTTTTTCTATCTCTAAGAAGCTTTTTAGCTTCAACAAAGGGCCAAGCGTTTGTTTTATCAATGTTGGTTTTATCTATCACTTTTAATTAAACAGCCTATAAAATAACGTTTTTAATAATTCTTATAGAGTTGAAATTTATTTACCATAAAATAATGTCCAATCAAAATGTCCAATTATAAAACAGTTTTTTTTACCCTAGGAATTTTACAAATTATTTTAGGTTTATCGATGATTGCGCCAATTTTAACGCAGTTTTTTTATGATGAATTTGACTCTGGTTTTATAAGTTCTGGAATTGTAACTGTTATTTTTGGAATTCTCTTTTTACTATCAAATTTAGATCATGATAAAAAAATTAGCTTACCTCAGGCTTTTCTGTTAACAGCTTTATCATGGTTGAGTATTGCGACTTTTGGTTCACTTCCATTTATATTTTCTGAGATAAATTTAGGTGCTACAGACGCTTTTTTTGAGAGCATGTCTGGTATTACTACAACTGGATCAACCATAATTACCAATTTAAATGAGACACCAAAAAGTATCTTACTTTGGAGGGGAATGCTTCAATGGTTAGGTGGAATTGGTATCATTGTGATGGCAATTACTTTAATGCCACTTATGAATATTGGTGGAATGCAGTTGTTTATTATATCCACGAGTGATACCCCAGAAAAAATTTTACCTAGATCAAAAGAGATAGCTTTGAGATTAATCTTAGTATACTCAGGATTAACTTTTATATGTGCATTATTTTATAAAATATTTGGTATGAACTTTTTTGACAGTGTTGTTCACTCAATGACAACAATTGCAACAGGAGGTTTCTCAAATTATAATGAGTCTATTGGCTATTTTGATAGTTCACTAATTGAATTTACATCAATTATATTTATAATTTTAGGAAGTATTCCATTTATTGCCTATATCAAATACTTAAATGGAGACAAAAAAATATTTTTTAAAGATACACAAATTAAAACTTTTATAAAGATTGTTCTTTTTTCAATTCTTTTAATGTATCTATATCTATTTATAAAAAATCAAAGTTTTTTTGATACCAGTATTAGGTCAGTTGCATTTAATGTAATATCAATTTTAACTGGAACTGGTTATGTAACTCAAAACTTTAGTGATTGGGGTCAATTCCCATTAATTTATTTTCTTATTCTTATGTTTATCGGTGGATGTGCAGGCTCAACAGCTTGTGGGATTAAAATATTTAGGGTTCAAATTTTATTCCAGTTTATCTCTGTTCAACTTAAGAAAATAATTTATCCAAGAGGTATATTTAAAATAAAATATGAAAATAATAATATTGATGAAAAGTTTTTAGCATCAATTATTTCCTTCATATTTTTATATATCGTAATTTTTTTTATTATAACTGCTCTTTTATCAACAAGTGGTTTAGATTTGACAACTTCAATATCTGCTGCCGCAACATCAATATCAAATGTAGGACCTGGTTTAGGTGATATTATTGGTCCAAACGGTAATTTTTCTAATTTATCTGATTTTTCAAAATGGATTTTAAGTTTAGCTATGATTTTAGGTAGATTAGAGTTGTTTGCTGTATTAGTATTATTTATTCCGTCATTTTGGAGGAAATATTAATGTCTGAAACAAAGCAAAGCTGGTTTGACTCATTATTAGTTTATAAAGATATTAGGATGTTAAGAATATTGCTTCTAGGAGCAATAAGTGGTTTTCCATGGGTGTTAATTGCAAGTAGCTTAAGTCTTTGGTTAAAGGAAGAGGGATTAAGTAGATCAACAATTGGTTGGGCAGGATTAATATTTGGAGTGTATGCATTTAATTATTTATGGGCTCCAATAATTGACAGAGTACAAATTCCATTTTTAACAAAAAAATTAGGTCATCGACGTGGATGGATTGTATTAATGCAATTAATTATTTTACTGAGCCTAATAGTTTGGAGTTTTATAAATCCTACTCAAAACCTAGCACTTTTAATTAGTATTGGATTAGTAATTGCTATTGCTTCTGCTACTCAAGATATTACTGTTGATGCACTTAGAATAGAACAGATTAATTCAAATGAAGGAAAATCTATGGCCGCAGGTGCTGCTATGGCAGTTGTCGGATGGTGGACAGGATATAAGTTAGGTGGTGTTGTAGCATTATTTACTGCAGAATTTTTTGAAAACATGGGTGTAGCAGATTATTGGCAGGCTACTTTTTTAGTTTTAGGAATTTTAATAATTTTGATGAATATAGGTTTAATGTTTGTTCACGAGACAATTGATTTTAATAGAGTAAATAATCAAAAAGCAACAGATCAAATTATTAGGAATAAGCTTGGATACAATAATATTATAACAAATTTTGTTGCTTATATAACAGGAACAATTGGTGGACCAATAATAAGCTTTTTTAAAAAAAATGGATTAGCAATTGCACTAGGGATTTTAGGTTTTGTATTTTTATTCAAGATCGGAGAAGCATTTTTAGGTCGTATGTCAATTGTTTTTTATAAGGAAATTGGTTTTTCTAAAGGTCAAATAGCTATTTATTCCAAAGGATTGGGGTGGATTACTACTGTAGTTTTCACTTTACTTGGCGGAATAATGGCAATGCGGGCTGGAACTATCAAAACAATGTTTTTTGCGGGTGGTTTAATGGCTCTAACAAATCTAATTTTTGCAGTCTTAGCTTGGACAGGCAAATCTGAACTTTTATTTGCAATAGCTGTAATTGCAGATGATATTACTGCAGCATTCGCTACTGTTGCATTTGTTGCCTTCATATCATTGTTAGTCGATAGAACCTATACAGCCACTCAGTATGCATTGTTGGCATCAATTGGAACAGCAGGAAGGACAACACTTGCCTCATCGTCAGGAGCATTGGTAGATTGGTTGAATGGAGACTGGGGTACTTTTTTTGTAATAACAACTATTATGGTGATACCATCACTAATTTGTCTTTGGTTTATAAGAAATAAAGTAAAAATCGGTGCAAAATAGCTACTTTTGCAGTAATTCATATCTAAACGTATATGAGTCAGCATATAAAAAATCTAATATAAGCACACAATTATTATACGGTGAAAAATTTAAAGTAATCCAAAAAAATAGAGGTTTTCTAAAAATTAAAACTGACTTTGATAACTATCATGGATTTATAAAAGTTAGAAAATTTAAAAAGAAATTAAATAAGACACATAAAGTTATTATATTAAAATCTAAAATCTATTCAAAACCCAAAAGTAAATTTGGTACAAAAAAATATCTTCCCTTTTCTTCAGAAATTGAAATTTTAGAAAAAAAGAATAATTTTGTAATGTTTGAAAAAAGTAAATGGATTAGCTTTAATGACTTAGAAATTATTAAAAAACGAAATATGGATTTTACAAGAATATTTAAACTTTTCTTAAATTGTAAATATAAATGGGGTGGGAAAAGCTTTGATGGTATGGACTGCTCAGCTTTATTACAAATATTTTATAAATTTAATAATAAATTTTTTCCAAGAGACACGATTGATCAGGTTAAATTTAAAAATGGAGTTCTAAAAAAAAAGGTTTTCAAAAAAGGGGATATTATTTTTTGGAAAGGACATGTCGCAATTTGTTTAAATTCAAGGAATTTAATTCATGCATACGGGCCAAGAAAAAAAGTGTTAATAATGCCAATTAATAAAACCGTTAAATTAATTGAGAAAACTGCAAATTTAGAAATAATAAAAGTAATATCGATTTAATCTTGGTCTCTTCCAAAATCTGGCTTTGCTATATCTTGTTTTAAACTTAATATCTGCTGTCTTACTTTTTTTGAATTAATTAATTTTTTTCTCAAAGTTTTGTCATCTAAATTTTCTATATTTTTTTTAAATGAATTTAAATTATTAATAAATAAGTTTATTGCACTAACTATATTTCTTTTATTATTAAAAAAAATATCTCTCCACATTATTTCATTAGATGCAGCTATCCTTGAAAAATCTCTCAATCCTCCTGCACTAAACCTTATGACATCTTTTTTTTGTTTTTTTTGGAAATCTTGTGCAGTTTTAATCAAGTTATAGGCAATTAAATGGGGCAAATGACTTGTAATTGAAAAAATTTTATCATGAACTTTTGCATCCATAATAATTACTTTTGAACCTAATTTTTTCCAAAATTTCAATAATTTATTTTGTTTTATTTTGTTTTTATCACTAACTACAACACACCATTTGTTTACAAAAAGATTTTTAGTTCCATACTCAGGTCCACTTACTTCTGAGCCTGATATTGGGTGACTTGTGATCCAATCAAGAGATTTTGCTAGTTTTTTATTTTTTAATTTTAATATATTTTCTTTAGTTGATCCCACATCAGTAATTAAGCAATTTTTATTCAAATACTTATTTAAATTAGGAATAATTTTCTCATATTCGCTCATTGGTGTTGACAATACTACAAAATCAAAATCAATTAATTTGCTGTCCAGTTTTTCAAAAATTCTTATTTTATTATTAATTTTTTTTATTTTTTGAATATTTTTTTTTGATTTTTCATAAACAAAGTAGTGTTTAGAGATTTTTTTTCTTATTGAACCTCTCAATATTGAAGACCCTATAAGTCCACAACCAATAATTAAAATTTTTTTAAACATTTCTAAAAATATTTTTTAGTTTATTTAGGAATAAGATATTTTCGTTGTCATTTCCTATAGTAAGTCTCAAACAATTTTTAATTCCATAGGAATTCATCTCTCTTAAAATTATTCCTGAGGCTTCAAGTTTTTTTTCTACAAAGTTAGCTGAAAGTTTGCAGTTTTTAAAATCTAAAAGAAAAAAATTTGGCCCAATATCGTTTGTCTTAATATTATATAAATTGAGTGTTTTTTGTATTTTGTTTGCCCAATCTAAATTATGTTTTACAGACTTTTTTATAAAACTTTGATCTTTCAAAGATTCAATAGCACATACCTGAGCTATCTTATTAACATTAAATGGTGGTTTAATTTTATAAAGAGCATCTACTATTTTTTTACTTCCATATCCCCATCCAACTCTTAGAGAGGCAAGTCCATAAATTTTAGAAAAAGTTCTCAATATAAATACATTACTTTTATTTTTGAAAAGCTCTAAACCTGATTTGTAATCTTTATTTAGCATGTATTCAAAATAAGCATCATCAACAACAAGTAAAATTTTTTTATTTAAACGCTTTCTTAATTCTAATATCTGTTTTGTAGGAATATAGGTACCTGTAGGATTATTAGGATTAGCTAAAAATACAATTTTGGTCTTGTTTGATACTTTTTTTAAAATTTCATTATTTGATACTTTAAAATTTTTTTCTTTAGAAAATATAACTTTCGCTCCCACTATTTGTGCATAAATTCTGTACATTAAAAAACTAAATTCTGGTACAATTACCTGATCCCCTCTATTTAAAAATAATTGGCATAACATTTGAATAATTTCGTCAGATCCAGATCCACAAATCACTTGGTTTTGATTACAATTATATTTTTTTGAAATTATAGAGGTCAAATCTCTGAATTTTCCATCTGGATATTTAGAAATATTATCATTAAATTTTTTTATTACTTTTTTAGCATTATTGCTCATACCTAAGGCAGACTCATTTGCTGATAATTTAATTATTTTTTTTTTTTTACTTAAAAAAGATCTTCCTGGTTTATAGGTTTTTATGGTTATTTTTCTAAATATTGGAGTATTCATGATGCTAGTTTTTATTAATAAATAGTCAGATAATTAGATAATACAATCAATAATTCTAAAAAAATTGACATCCAAAAAGCTATCTTATAAAACGTTTTTGCGCTGATTTAACTGAATTGCGAGCGCTATAAAAAACCTGCTAAATAAGTTTTTTTTCTCACAATTCATTCAGCAAAATATTATGAGTAATTTTGGTAAAATAAAAAATATAACAATTAAACAACCTCTTAAACTTGATTGTGGAAAAGAAATATCAAATTTTCCATTAGCTTATGAGACTTACGGAAATCTTAATGAAAAGAAAGACAATGCCATATTAATTTTTCATGCGTTAACAGGAGATCAGTTTGCCTCTGATATAAACCCTGTGACAAATAAAGAAGGATGGTGGAATTATGCAGTTGGCCCAGGTAAAGCGTTTGATACTAAAAAATTTTTTGTGATTTGTGCAAATGTCATTGGTAGTTGTATGGGATCATATGGACCAGGAACTACTGATCCATTAACCAACAAACCTTTAGGAATAAATTTTCCAGTTATTACAATAAACGATATGGTAAATGCTCAATACAAACTTTTGGATCACTTAAAAATAGAAAAATTATTTGCGGTTGCTGGTGGTTCAATGGGTGGTATGCAAGTATTACAATTTGTATCAAATTTTCCTAACAAAGCTAAGGTTGCCTTACCAATTGCTTGTACAGCTAGTCACTCAGCTCAAAATATTGCATTTAATGAACTTGGAAGACAAGCAATTATGTCCGATATTAATTGGAAAGATGGTTTATACGATGGAAAGACATTTAATCCAGACAAAGGTTTAGCTGTAGCTAGAATGGCAGCACATATTACATATTTATCAAAAAAAGGATTACAAGAGAAATTTGGTCGAAATCTACAAGAAAGATCTGATTTAAAATTTAGTTTCGATGCTGACTTTCAAATTGAGAGTTATTTAAGATATCAAGGCTCTGTGTTTGTGGATAGATTTGATGCAAATAGTTACTTATATATTACAAGAGCAATGGACTACTTTGATCTAACTAAACAACATGGTGGGAATCTTTCTAAAGCTTTTAAAGATAGTAAGACAAAATTTTTCATTATTTCATTTACTTCGGATTGGTTATATCCAACTTCTGAAAATAAAGATATTGTAATAGCACTAAATGCTATAGGAGCTGATGTTGGCTTTATAGAAATTAAAACTGATAAAGGTCATGACTCTTTTTTATTAGATGTGCCAGATTTTTTAAGCACTATTAAAAACTACTTAAACGCTACTTATTTAAATATAAATGAAAGAAGAATTTAAAGTTATATCAGAATTAATTGATGAAAAATCAAGAGTCCTAGACGTTGGATGTGGTGATGGAATTTTGATGGAATATTTATTAAAAAATAAAGTGGTAGATGTCAGAGGTCTTGAAATTTCCAAAGAAAAAGTCAAAAAATGTTTATCTAATGGACTAGCTGTAGTTGAAGGTGATGCAGAGTATGACTTAAAACAATTTCCAGATTTATCTTTTGATTACGTGATTCTCAGTCAAACACTCCAAGCTTTCATGAGTCCTGAGAATGTAATTAAAGATTTACTAAGAGTGGGTAAAAAAGTTATTGTAACTATTCCAAATTTTGGACATTGGAAAGTTAGATTAGATTTACTTTTTAAAGGAGAAATGCCAATTACCAAAAATTTGCCTTATGAATGGTATAACACTCCAAATTTACATATGTGCACTATTCAAGACTTTTATAATTTTTGTAATAATAAAGGGATTAATATTTTTAAAACAATTTCTTTAAATGGACAAAAAACTTCAAAAATTACATCTTCAAATTTGAAATTTAAAAACCTAATATCTGAATTAGGTATTTTTTTACTAGAGAAATAATATGAAAATAGAAATAATAAAATGTTTAGAGGATAATTTTTCATATTTATTAATTGATGAAATTAATAGATCTGCTGTTGTGATAGATCCAAGCGAAGCAGAGCCTGTAATAAGTAAAATTGAAAGTCTCGACTTAAAATTAAAATTTATAATGAACACTCACCATCATTATGATCATGTCGGAGGTAATAAAGAGCTTAAAAAATTATATAATGCTAAAGTTATCGGTTTTGATCAGGACAAACACAGAATACCTGAAATAGATATATTGGTAAAAAATAACGAAATTTGGAAGGATGGTATGTTTGAAGCAAAAGTTTTTCATATTCCAGGACATACTTTAGGTCATGTATGTTTTTATTTTTTCAAAGAAAATGCATTATTTTCTGGAGATACATTGTTTTCATTAGGTTGTGGAAGAGTATTTGAGGGTACTCATGAAGAAATGTTTAATTCCTTACAGTTAATAAAGAGTTTACCTTTAGATACAGAAATTTATTGTGGACATGAATATACATTAAAAAATTCGGATTTTTGTTTAAAGTATGATTCAGATAACAAGAGACTAATTTCAAAAATTGAGACAGTAAAAAATAAGTTAGCAAAAGGAATACCAACTATACCCTCTACTCTTGAAGAAGAACTACAAACCAATATTTTTTTAAGATCAAAAAACGTTAAAAACTTTTCAAAATTGAGAGATTTAAAGGATAATTTCTAGCTTATTCAGCTTGACTAAAATAAGGCCCTGACTATATTGCTGATAATTAAAAATTAGGATTGTTAATGTCATACGCAGTAATTCAAACAGGTGGAAAACAGTACAAAGTCTCAGCTGGTGAAATAATAAAAGTAGAAAAATTAGCTGAATTAAATCCAGCCTCTAAAGTAGAATTTAAAGAAATTTTAGCTTATGGAGATGATAAAAGTATTGAATTAGGTACACCAACTGTGGATGGTGCAAAAGTTGAAGCTGAATTATTAAAAAATGGCAAAGAAAGAACTGTTCTTATTTTTAAAAAAAGAAGAAGAAAAAATTCAAGACGTAAAAACGGGCACAGACAACAGTATTCACTAATAAGAATTAACAAAATTTTTTCAAAAGATGGTAAAGTTTTATCAGAAGCTGAAAAGATGAAAAAAAAGGAAGTTGTAGTTAAAGAAGCTAAAGAAGAAAAAATTGAGGCTTCAAAATAAATAGGTAATTTATGGCAACAAAAAAAGCAGGTGGATCATCGAGAAACGGAAGAGATAGCGCAGGCCGTAGACTAGGTGTAAAAAAATATGGTGGTGAATTAGTAATACCTGGAAATATTATTGTAAGACAAAGAGGCACTAAAATTTTTCCTGGAGAAAATGTTGGAATGGGTAAAGACCATTCAATTTTTTCTGTTGTTAAAGGAAAAGTTGTTTTTAAAAAAAGCAAATCAGACAGAACTTACGTATCAGTAAAGCCTAATTAGTAGACAGCTAATTAATTCTGTAAAATCATGAAATTTTTAGATCAAGTTAAGATATTTATTAAAGCTGGAGACGGTGGATCTGGTTCTCCTAGTTTCAGAAGAGAAAAATTTATAGAATTTGGAGGACCTGACGGAGGCGATGGAGGGAAAGGTGGTTCTATTATTCTTGTGTCAGAGAGAAATTTAAACACACTAATTGATTTTAGATATCAACAGCATTTTAAAGCTGAGAGAGGTAGAGATGGAAGTGGTAAAAATAAAACAGGAAGAGGAGGAGAAGATTTATATTTAAAAGTACCGGTTGGAACACAAGTATTTGAGGAAGACAATAAAACCCTGATTTTTGATTTCAAGGAGGAAAATGAAAAATTTGTTGCAGCTATAGGTGGTAAAGGAGGTTTTGGTAACACAAGGTTTAAATCATCAACTAATAGAGCTCCAAAGAAATTTACAAAAGGTACATTTGGAGAAGAATTCTGGATTTATTTACAACTTAAGACAATTGCTGATATTGGTATCATTGGATTACCCAATGCAGGAAAATCTAGCTTATTAGCATCATTAACAAGTGCCACTCCTAAAATTGCAAATTATAAATTTACAACTTTAAATCCAAATCTAGGTGTCGCAATGTATGACGATAAAGAGATAACTTTAGCAGATATTCCAGGATTAATTGAAGGAGCACATCAAGGAACAGGATTAGGGATTAAATTTTTAAAACATATTGAAAGATGCAAAGCACTGTTGCATCTAATTGATGTATCAGAAAATAATTTAATTAACTCATATCTTCAAGTGAGGGATGAAATGGGTAAATATAGCTCTGAATTATTAAAAAAGCAGGAAATAATAGTGTTTAACAAAATAGACCTAATTGATGAGAATGAAATAAAAGAAAAAATAAAAGATTTTGAAAAAATTATCAAGAAATCCGCTTTTACAACATCAACACTCGATAAAAAATCAGTATCTGATATTAAATCAACATTGCTTAATTATGTATCTTAAAGACTCAAAGACTGTCGTTATAAAAATTGGATCATCTTTATTGATTAATGACAAAAAAATTATCAGAGAAAAATGGTTGTCAGAATTTGCAAAAGATATTCAAAATCTACAAAAATTAAAAAAAAATATAATTTTGGTTAGTTCAGGAGCAATTGCTTTAGGATGTAAAAAATTAAAATTAAGTAAAAAAAAATTGAAACTTGATAAAAGTCAGGCAGTAGCATCAATTGGCCAAATTGAGTTAATGAATCTTTTTAAAAAAACTTTTAATAAGTCAAAAATCAATCTTTCTCAAATTTTGTTAACACTTGAAGATACAGAAAAAAGAAGGAGGGCTATTAATGCAAAAAGGACTTTTGAGAATTTATTTAGTCTTGGTTTTATTCCAATAGTAAATGAAAATGATAGTATAGCCACTTCTGAGATTAAGTATGGTGATAATGACAGACTAGCTTCTAGGGTTGCACAAATATCAAGTGCAGATTGTTTAATTTTATTATCTGACGTAAGTGGCCTTTACTCTAAAGATCCAAAATTAGACAAAAAAGCTAAATTAATTCGTGAAATTAAAAATATTGACCAAAATGTAGAAAAGTTAGCAACAAATAAATCTGGAGAATTTGGATCTGGTGGAATGAAAACGAAGATTGATGCTGCTAAAATTTGTCAATTCTCAGGATGCCATATGGCGATTGCTAATGGCTTAATAAATAGACCAATTAAAAAAATTTTAACTGAAAATATATGTACTTGGTTTTTGCCTAAAATTTCAAAATTAGATGCGAGAAAAAAGTGGATCATAAGCTCAGTTTCTCCAAAGGGAAAAATAATTATTGATGAAGGTGCATTATTAGCTTTGAATAATGGGAAAAGTTTACTAGCCGCGGGGATTAAGGATGTTCAAGGCAGTTTTAGCAAAGGTGATCATATCAAAATTCTAAACAATAATATGACCGAATTTGCTAGAGGATTAAGCAGTTTCTCTTCGGATGAAATCATGAAAATTAAAGGGAAGCACTCTAATAAAATAAATGATATTTTAGGTTATATTTCAAAATCAGAAGTTATCCATAAAGATGATATGGTATTAATCAAATGAGTAAAAACTTAGAAAAAATTGGTACAAATGCGAAAATTGCTTTTGAAAACAAAATAAGTAATAAAAAAAAAAATAAAGTATTAAATTATTACATTCAACTTATTAAAAAAAACCAAAATAAAATTTTAGTCGAAAACACAAAAGATATAAAAATAGCCAAATCTAAAAAACTTAAAGAAAATTTAATTAAAAGACTTGCTCTTAACAATGACAAAATAAGCTCAATTATTAATTCAATTGAAACTATTGCAAAATTTAAGGATCCAGTAGATGTTGATATAGAAACCTGGAAAAGACCAAACGGTTTAAAAATAAAAAAAGTATCAATTCCGATTGGTATTATTGGTGTAATTTACGAAAGTAGACCAAATGTAACTTCAGATGTATCTACACTTTGTTTTAAATCTGGGAACTGCGTAATATTAAGAGGAGGATCAGAGGCTTACTTTAGTAATAAAATTTTAGCTAATCTTTTTAGAAAATCATTAGAAAAATACAAAATAAATAAGAATTTTGTTCAGTTTGTAGAGAATAAAAATAGAAAACTGGTCGACTACATGCTGTCAAAAATGTCAAAATATATAGATGTTATTATTCCAAGAGGTGGAAAAAGTCTTGTAAAAAAAGTTCAAGATTTATCCTCTGTTCCTGTAATTGGACACCTTGAGGGTATGTGTCATACTTATATTGATAAAGATGCAAATCTTTCAATGGCAAAAAAAATATTAATCAATGCTAAATTGCGCAATACTAGTATTTGTGGAGCTACCGAGACACTTTTAATACATAAAAATAAGTCTAAAAATGTAGATGAGATATTAAATGAACTCACTAAGAGAGGTTGTTCTATTTATGCTGATAGAAAAATTTCTAAATTGTTTAACGGAAATTCAAGATTAGCAAATAATAAAACATGGTCGAAAGAACATTTATCTGCAAAAATTTCTGTAAAACTAGTAAATAATATTAATGATGCAGTAAATCATATCAATAAATATGGGACAATGCATACCGATGCGATAATTACAAATAATAAAATTTCTGCAAAATTTTTTATAAAAAATATTAAAAGTTCGATAGCTATTCACAATTCTTCAACACAGTATGCTGATGGAGGAGAATTTGGTTTTGGAGGTGAAGTTGGAATTTCAACAAATAAACTTCCACCAAGAGGTCCTGTTGGACTAAACCAGCTAGTTAGTTACAAATATGAGATATATGGATCTGGACAAACAAGGAAATAAAAAAAAAATTGGTATTCTTGGGGGCACCTTTGATCCAGCACATAAAGGACATTTAAGTATCTCTAAAGAGGCAAAAAAAAGATACGATATTGATAAGATTATTTGGGCAGTTACCAAAAAAAATCCATTTAAAGAGAAAAGTAGTTTAAGTTTAGACAAAAGAATAAATTTTGCAAAAAAAATTTCTCAAAAAAATTCATTTATAAAAGTAAAATATTTTGAGGATAAAATTAGATCAAATAGAACAATTGACCTGATAAAGCATATTAAAAAAAATAATAAAAAGACTGATATTTATTTCATAATGGGAGCAGATAGTTTGATTAATTTTCATAAATGGAAAAACTCTGATTTAATTTCATCTATTTGTAACATTCTAGTATTTGATAGAGACAGATATAAGGCCAAATCATTAAGTTCTAGAAGCTTTAAAAAGTATAGTAAGAAAAGCTTAAAATTTATAAAATTTAACAAGGTCAATATTTCATCTTCTAAATTAAGAAAAATTTGATACTCTTTTTGTAATTAATGGACAAAATATCTACTCTTCACAAAGATGTGGTCAATCTCTTAGATGCAAATAAAGCCCTAGATATTGTTTCAATAGATTTAGATGGAAAATCATCAATAGCGGATCAGATGATAATCGCTAGCGGGACTTCTTCAAGACATATCCAAGCTTTATCAGAGCAAGTATATGAATACTTAAAAAAAAATGGTGTAAGCAATTGTAAAATTGAAGGAAGAGAAAGTAGTGATTGGAAACTTGTAGATGGAATTGATCTTATTATTCATATTTTCAATCCTGAAAAAAGAAAATTTTATGAATTAGAAAAAATATGGTCTGAATTAATTCCTAAAGAAAAAGTAATTATATGATGAAAAAACTTAAAACATATTTCTTATCATTATTTATTTATTTTTTTGTAACTAGTATTGTCGCTGTATCAGAAGAGAATGATATTTATAAAAAAATAGATGTTTTTTCAGAAGTCTTAGATAAAATTAATAAAGAATTTGTTGATGAGGTAAACCAAAGTGATGCAATGGATGCTGCAATCAATGGTGTTCTTCAATCCTTAGATCCTTATTCTGCTTATATGTCACCAGACTCTTATCAAAGTATGCAAACAGAAACGAGTGGAGAATTTGGAGGACTAGGAATTGAAGTGAGTATGGAGGCTGGGGTAATAAAGGTAATAACACCAATGGACGATTCACCTGCGGCTGAAGCAGGGGTTAAAGCTGGTGATTATATAGTAAGAATTAATGATATTCAGGTTCAAGGTAAATCTTTAAGTGAAGCAGTTGACATAATGAGGGGTCCTGTTGGATCAGATATTGAAATAACAGTTAGAAGAAGGGGTGAACGAAAGGCATTAGTTTTTAATATTACTAGAGAAAAAATTAAAGTTTCATCAGTAAAATCTGAGATATTAGGTAATCAAACTGGTTACTTAAGACTTACTTCTTTTAATGAAAACAGTAGTGGTCAAATTAGAGACAAAATTAAAGAGTTTAAAAAAAATGAAAATGTTAAAAATTATATTTTAGATTTAAGAAATAATCCTGGTGGACTACTTTCTCAGGCAATTAAAATTACAGATTTTTTTATAGATAGTGGAGAAATTGTTTCAACAAAAAGTAAAAGAAAATATGAAAGTAGGAAATTCTTTGCAAGAAAAGGTGATATATTAGATGGAGATACAATTGTTGTACTAATAAATTATGGTTCAGCATCTGCATCTGAAATTGTAGCAGGGGCGCTAAAGGATCACAAAAGAGCAATAATAATTGGAGAAAATAGCTATGGTAAAGGCTCTGTACAATCAATCATTCCTCTCAAAAATAAAGGTGCAATAAGATTGACTGTGTCTAAATATTATCTTCCATCAGGAAAATCTATATCAGAAATAGGTGTCTCGCCTGATATTGAGGTAGCTGAAGGATCTGACGACTTTAGGTTTAATACTGACACAGACAATCAACTTCAATTCGCTCTAGAGCTTTTAAACGGCTAAATGAAAGAGAAATATAAAAATTTACCACTTAGAAGTGGTGTTGGGATAGTTGTTTTAAATAAAGAAAATAAAATTTTTGTTGCAAAAAGAATAGATAATAAAAAAAACTTTTGGCAAATGCCACAAGGTGGGGTTGATAAGGGTGAAGACTTTTATGAGGCTGCAATTAGAGAATTAAAAGAAGAAACTAGTATTAAATCAGTAAGTTTAATTAAAAAAATTGATGGCTTACTTACCTACAACTTACCAAATGAATTATTAGGAATTATTTGGAAAGGTAAATTTAAAGGTCAAAAACAACAATGGTATATAATGAGATTTCATGGTGAAGAAAAAGAAATTAATATTAATACAAAACATCCAGAATTTCTTGAATGGAGATGGGTAGATCCAGATAAAATTACTGAACTTGTGGTAGAATTTAAACTACATGTATACGAAAAAATTCAAGAAGAAGTAAAAAAAATTTTAGTTAATTGATTTTAATACATCAAGTTTTTGATCTAGCAAATATTTTTCCTGATCATTCATATCAGTCTTATTGAGTTGTTCTTCAGCAGATTTTTGGACTTCTGAAATTTTTTCTTTATCAATATCTTTTAAATTTAAAATAAGACTTGTAAGTATAGAAAGATTATTATCTTTGAATTCAATTATTCCATCATTAACATAAAAGCTTTCCTCACCGGACTTTGAAAATATTTTAATTATTCCTGGTTTTAAAAAAGAAATAAGAGAAATGTGGTCTTTCAAAATCCCTATTTCGCCTTCAAATGCAGGGACAACTACCTCAGTGACATCATTTTTTGATAAAAATGATTTTTCAGGGTTTACTATTTCTAAGGAATATTCTTCACTCATTATGCAGCAGCTTCGTTAGCTAAACTCTCAGCTTTTTGAATAGCTTCTTCAATAGTGCCAACCATATAAAATGCAGCTTCTGGTAAGTGATCATATTCACCTTTGCAAATAGCATCAAAGCCTTTTATTGTTGATTCTAAGTCTACAAGCTTACCTGGCGAGCCAGTAAATACTTCAGCTACAAAGAAAGGTTGAGAAAGAAATCTTTGTATTTTTCTAGCTCTAGCAACAACTAATTTATCCTCTTCTGACAATTCATCCATACCTAAAATTGCGATAATATCTTGTAAAGATTTATAAGTTTGCAGAACTTTTTGTACTTCTCTAGCAACTCTATAATGTTCGTCACCAACTATTCTAGGATCTAAAATTCTAGACGTTGAGTCTAATGGATCTACGGCTGGGTAAATTCCAATTTCAGCAATTTGTCTGGAGAGTACAGTTGTTGCATCTAAGTGAGCAAATGAAGTTGCAGGTGCTGGGTCAGTTAAGTCGTCTGCAGGAACATAAATTGCCTGAACAGATGTAATTGAACCTTTATTCGTTGTTGTAATTCTTTCCTGTAAGTTACCCATATCAGTTGCTAATGTTGGTTGATATCCTACTGCTGAAGGTATTCTACCAAGCAATGCAGAGACCTCAGATCCTGCTTGTGTAAATCTAAATATATTATCAACGAAGAATAACACATCTTGACCTTCTTGATCTCTAAAATACTCTGCAACAGTTAATCCAGTTAAAGCAACTCGCGCTCTTGCACCTGGAGGTTCATTCATTTGTCCATAAACTAATGCTGCTTTAGAACCTTCCCCATCAGTTTTAATAACACCTGAGTCTATCATTTCATGGTAGAGGTCATTTCCCTCCCTAGTTCTTTCTCCCACTCCTGCAAAAACAGAAAATCCACCATGAGCTTTTGCAACGTTGTTAATCAATTCCATAATTAAAACAGTTTTACCAACTCCGGCTCCACCAAATAAACCAATTTTACCACCTTTTGCATAGGGTGCTAAAAGATCAATAACCTTTATTCCTGTAACAAGTATTTCAGTTTCTGTTGATTGATCATTAAATTCTGGTGCAGCTCTATGAATTGGCCAGTTATCTGAACTTTTAACTTCTCCTCTTTCATCAATAGGCTCACCAATCACATTTATAATTCTTCCAAGAGTCTCTGGCCCCACTGGAACTTTAATTGGAGCAGCTGTGTCTGTTACCTCGTCTCCTCTTTTAAGACCTTCTGTTGCATCCATTGCAATTGTTCTGACACTTGACTCCCCTAAGTGTTGAGCAACTTCTAAAACTAATCTATTTCCACCGTTATCGCACTCTAATGCAGTTAAAATTTCTGGTAGTTCTCCCTCAAATTTTACGTCTACTACCGCCCCAATGATCTGTGTTATTTGTCCTTTTCTCATAATTATAAACTTTCTGCTCCTGAAATTATTTCTATTAACTCTTTAGTAATTGCTGCCTGACGACTTCTATTATACTCAATAGTAAGTTTGTCAACCATTTCACCAGCGTTTCTGGTTGCATTATCCATTGCACTCATTCTTGAACCTTGCTCGCTAGCTGAATTCTCTAACATCGCTTTAAAAATCTGAGTTGAAACATTTTTAGGTAACAAATTGCTCAATATCTCATCTTCTTCGGGTTCAAATTCATAGTTATCCTCTGATGAATTTTCATCTTTTTCAGATGTTTTTAAAGGAATGATTTGTTGTTCTTGTGGTATTTGAGTAATTACATTCTTAAATTGGTTATAAAAAATTGTACATACATCAAATTCTTTTTTTTCAAATTTTTCAATAACTATCTTACCGACTTTATCAGCATCAAAATAATTAATATTTTTTGATTCTTTAAAAGATATCCTTTCAATAATATTATCACCGTATAGACGTTTTAGTTGGTCATAACCTTTAGTTCCCACTGTAATAATTTTTAAAGTTTTTCCTTCATCTAAAATTTTTTGAAAATATAGTTTAGCTTTTTTAATAATATTTGTGTTAAAACCTCCGCAAAGACCTCTATCTGATGTCATTACTACACATAGATGCACTTTATCTTCTCCAGTACCAGATAAAAGTTTCGGAGCGTTATCAATGTCAGATATACCATTTGATAAGTTTAAAATAATATTATTCATTTTATCAGAGTAAGGTCTTCCTTTCTCTGCACTCTCTTGGGCTCTTCGCAATTTTGCAGCAGCGACCATTTTCATTGCCTTAGTAATCTTCTGTGTAGACTTAACACTTGATATTCTTTTTTTTAGATCGTCTAAACTAGCCATTATTTTTTATGAGTTAAAATCTTTCTTAAGTTGTAAAATAATTTCATTTAATTCTTTCTCTTTGTCATCTTCAAGTTTTCCTGAAGCTGTTATTGACTCAATAATATCTGGCTTTTCAGATTTGCATTTTTCAATAATTTTACTCTCAAAACTTGAAATATCCTTTTGTTCAATATCATCAAGATGTCCTCTAACTCCACAAAATACAGAAATGACTTGTTCTGCAACTGTCATGGGAGAATATTGATTTTGCTTTAAAAGTTCAGTTAACTTTGATCCTCTGTTAAGTAATTTCTGGGTTGACGCATCAAGGTCTGAACCAAATTGTGCAAACGCAGCCATTTCACGATATTGCGCAAGCTCCAATTTCATGGACCCTGAAACCTTCTTCATCGCTTTAGTTTGAGCAGATGATCCAACTCTTGATACGGATAATCCAACATTTATGGCAGGTCTTATGCCTTGGTTAAAAAGTTCAGTTTCAAGAAATATTTGACCATCAGTAATTGAAATAACATTTGTTGGTATAAATGCGGAGACATCACCACCTTGGGTTTCGATTATTGGAAGAGCGGTTAATGATCCTCCACCATGCTCATCACTTAATTTTGCAGCTCTTTCAAGTAATCTACTATGTAAGTAAAACACATCTCCAGGATATGCTTCTCTTCCGGGAGGTCTTCTTAATAGAAGTGACATTTGTCTATATGCAACAGCTTGTTTTGATAAATCATCATATATAATCAATGCATGCATCCCATTATCTCTAAAATACTCACCCATAGTACATCCAGTGTAAGGGGCTAAAAATTGTAAAGGTGCTGCATCTGATGCAGTTGCTGCAACTATTGTTGTGTATTCCATCGCACCAGCTTCTTCTAAAGTTTTTTCAATTTGTCTAACTGTAGATCTCTTTTGGCCTACGGCCACATAAATACAATACAATTTTTTCTTCTCATCACCTGACTCGTTGATTTTTTTCTGATTTATAATAGCGTCAATAGCAACTGCTGTTTTGCCTGTTTGTCTGTCACCAATAATTAATTCTCTTTGTCCTCTTCCAATTGGAACTAGACTATCAATTGATTTAAGACCAGTCTGCATTGGTTCACTTACAGATTTACGTGGAATTATACCAGGAGCTTTAACCTCAACCCTACTTCTTTTTAAACTTTTATCTAACGCACCTTTTCCATCAATTGGATTTCCTAAACCATCAACTACTCTACCGAGTAATTCTTTTCCAACTGGTGTATCAACAATCGCACCAGTTCTTTTTACAGTATCACCTTCTTTAACCGCTCTATCATCACCAAAAATTACAACACCAACATTTTCACTCTCCAGGTTTAACG
>CABZRS010000004.1 GCA_902528135.1 uncultured Pelagibacteraceae bacterium
CTGCATTACCTAAATCTTTGAGCATTTCATGGATATAAGTAAGATCTTTTAAAGTGTTAGAAGTTGAAAATTTAAATCCAGTATAATCATCCTTAAGTACATTATCAAAAATTCTATTTAAGGCTGTTGAGTTTCCAGATCCTAATTTTGCAACAGCAAAAAGTTTTTCTAAATCAATATCTAATTTTTTTGCGCTCTTGATAAATTCTATAACATTGGTAGCAGTACCAAGTGATAAAAAATTATTTAGTAACTTGGATTTTGCTCCTTTGCCCACTTCTCCAAAATGGAAATAATCTTTACAAAAAGTTTTTAAATAAACTTCAGATTTTTTAAAATTTTCTTCTGATGCTCCAACAATACCTCCACAAACACCTTCTTCTGCCTGAACGGGACCACCCATCACAGGACATTCGATGTAATTAATTTTTTGTTTTGAAAAAATCTGTTCCATTTGAACAGAACCATTTTGGTTATGCGTTGTAACATCAATAATTAATGTATTATTTTTTAGTAAAGTTGAGACTTTTTCAGCAATACTAAGAGCGATTGGTGTATTTGTTACACAAAGAAATAATGCGTCTAAATTTTTTTCACACAATTCATCGTAAGATTTTACCTCAATTGCACCATCACTCACAATTTTATCTATTGGTGCCCTTTTTTTATTTGCAATAACAAATAAGGTATTTCCTTTTTTTAAAATATTTTTGGCTATCCCATAACCCATATAGCCCACACCAATAAAACCAACATTCATAATTTAAATTAATTATAGTATAAGACACAAAGATTAAAAATTAATATTTATGACTAATGATTTTAGAAAACTTGAAAATTTGATAGTGAGCTGCAAAAAATGCCCTAGGTTGGTCAGATTTAGAAATAAGATAGCTAAAGATAAAAGAAAACAATACATAAATGAAGAATATTGGGGAAAACCAATAACAGGGTTTGGTGACCCAAAAGCTAGGATTTTATTTGTTGGTTTGGCGCCAGCTGCACACGGTGGCAATAGAACTGGAAGAGTGTTTACAGGAGATAGATCGTCTGATTTTTTATACAAATGTCTGTACAAAGCAAAGTTATCTAACCAACCAAATTCAGACCACAGAAATGATGGACTTAAATTAAAAGATATATTTATAACTACTGCTTTAAAATGTGTCCCACCTGGAGATAAACCAACAAAAAAAGAGCTAAACACTTGCTTTAAATATTTTAATAATGAAATTGAATACTTAGAAAATTTAAAGATTGTTGTTGCACTTGGAAAAATAGCTTTTGATGCTTGTATAGAATTTTACAAAAAACATCACAAAATTGACTCAAATATTAAATTTGGGCATAGTAAATTCTTTAAACTCCCAAATAATATTTTATTGGTAGGTTCTTATCACCCAAGCCCAAGAAACGTAAATACAGGTAGAATTAACGTAAATAAAATGACTGATTTATTTATTAAAATTAAAAATACTATTTGATTAATTGTTCTTTAAGTTTTTCAGGCATTTTGGTTGGTTTGCCCTCTTTATTAATTGTAGCTAAATGAACATCAGCAGTTAAAATTAAATTATCTTTTATATAAATATCTTGCTTCATTTTAAGTGATACATTCTTTACTTCTACAATTTCAGAAAAAATATCAAGTTTATCCTCTAACCTTGAAGGTTTTATAAAATTTAAATTACAAGATTTGACAATTATATATATTCCATAATTTTCTCTCAAGTTAGAATTTGTAAAATCTTCAGAAGCCATGGCATCAGTTCTAGCTCGCTCTATAAATTTCAAATAATTTGCGTAATAAACTACTCCACCAGCATCTGTATCCTCATAATAAACATTAAAACTTGATTTAAATTTTTTCATAAAAATAATAATATCAAAGTGAAAATATTTTTTATACTAATGATTAATATAATATGAAAATTTATATAATCTGGTTAATTGGTGTTATATTATGGAATTTCGGATATCCAGAAGCCGTGCCAATTCTTGATGTTTTGGCTGCAATACTACTGTCTTTATTAAGTTTTGGTTTAAAAAAATATAGTAATTAAACTTTTACTCAGAGGAAAAAAAAATATTTTGATAATAACTAACAGTGGTTAGTTTTGAATTATCGGTATCTGCCATGATTGCTACTCCTGAAAGCTCTTCAACGTCTAAATCATGAAATTTTTTAAAGTCTTCCTTCACATTAGCTTTTACTGTAACCCATTCATTTAAATTTGACTTTGTTGAAGCCAAGACACTATCTATAGATTTTTTTGTATAAGGGCTGGGCCATGTCTCTCCTACATTTGAATTGCTTGAAAAAACATAGTTAATAGCTCTATTTGATAGTGGTGTTGCACCAGTTTTTTTGATTACAAAAACTCTAGCAGCAAAATCATGTCCTTTTTTTGTATTCTCTTTTATGCCTTTAAGATCTTTTTCAATCTTCCAAGTAATATTTATAAAAGGAGTTTTATCTAAATTAATTTTTATTTCTTTGCCTACTCCTGATGCTGCATTAGCTGCCACTGCTTTTAAATAATTTCCGTTCTCATTATTTCCAATAGAATATACTGTTTTTGCATCAGCTCCTCTTACTTTTCTAACTTCTAATGAATTCAATTCCTCCTCAGTAAAATCAAAAACCATCAGTTTTTCGGCACAAACCGAGGACATAAATAAAAGATAAATTGCTATTATTTTGATAAATTTTGCAAACACACGTTTCATATAATTAAAAATTTTTAATTATCAACTATAATTTAAAATTTTCCTTTAAGGTAAAAGAACAATTTTTGGTGAAGAACAGCTTCCATCATGAATTTGTTGAAAGGCCTCTGCACCTTTCTTCAATTCTCTATACTCTATCCAGTCAAGTTTGCCAATTTGTCTATCAGCTAAAATTTTGATTGTATTTTCAAAATCTTTGTTAGTATAACAATATGTGCCAATGAAAGTTACCTCTTGAAGGGTTGCTTTTCTAAAATTAAACTGTCCTGCTGGTTGGGTTAATCCAATATGAATTATTGTACCTCCAGGTTTAATAACCGATATAGCTTGTTGTCTTGAAACTTCTAAACCTACTGTATCAAATACAACATCAAAGCTGTCATTTTGTATTTCTTTGTCTGAAGGATTAACAAACTTACCATCAAAATATTTTGCACATTCGCTTAGTCTCAGGTTATTGGGGTCAGACATAATGATATTTTTATTACCCTTAATTTTAGATAATATTAGCGAGCACAATAATCCAATCGCTCCGGCACCCTGAACTAAAGTTCTGCACTCAGAAAGAGGTTTTTTAAGAGAGTTTTCTCCCATAAGTACAGCGTGTAGTGAGACTGCGGTTGGTTCAGCTATAGCCGCTTCAAAAAGATCTAAATGATCTGGCACCTCATATATATTTTGATTAGGAGAAGAAACCAATTCTGCAAAAACTCCCTGTCTCTCGTAAGGTCTATTCATTCCTAGAAGAACTCTGTGTGGACATAGATGTTCTCGCCCACTTGTGCAATATTCACACTTTCCGCATGTTATTAAGGGATTTAATACAACATTTTTTCCTTGGAATTTGCCATTTTGTATTACGCCACTCACCTCGTGACCAATTATTAATGGTGGTATACGTCTTTCATCTTTTCCATGATACGCGTGCATGTCAGATCCACATATTCCTGAAGCATGAACTTTTAATATACTCTCTCCACTTGTCTCTACAGGATCTTTTTCTTCTCTGTAAACCAATTCTTCAACGCCGGTATAAACTAAAGCTTTCATAATTATTTTTCATCTAGAAGATAATATATAAAAAACGATACGACAAATCCTAATATCCAAGAAAATGATTTTATATCTGAGAAATTGATATTCCATAATAATGAAAATGAGAAAATAAAACCTATAATAAGTGAATACACAGCTTTATAGTTCCAGCCATTTGAATACATATATTCATTTCCATCCCTCAAAAAAAACAGATCTTTGTGATTTACTCTACCTTTTTTCACCAGATAGTAGTCAGCAATTATTATTGCAAAGGTTGGACCAAAAAATGCTGCAAGGCTATCGATAATATTTATTACACCTACTTGACTTAAAATAGACGGCCACAAACCTCCAGCAATAAAACCAATTATTAAAATTAATACTCCAGAAGTTTTGAGATCTAGATTATTAGGAATAAAATTTATTATACTATTTTGCGTAGGGACGTAATTAGAAATTAAATTTGTAGACAGTGACGAAAAAATTATAAAAACTAGAACAAACACAGTTAAGCCAGTATTATCTAATTTTCCAATAATATCCATTGGCTTAGTTAATATTTGATCAACAACAATAAGCTTTTGATTTAAAACAACATCTACACCAACAACTATAGATGTTGCTAAAAATGAAAACAAAATCATATTTAAAAAAAGATTTAAGTTTCCTAATTTTAGATCTTTTTCTGTTTTAACATATCTAGAAAAATCTCCAAAATTTAACAACACAATTGAGAAGTAAGAGAAAATTGTACCCGTTAAAACTACAAAAGGTAATACGTTAGATTTTGAAAAAAAATTTCCATCTGTTGTATTTGATTTAAGGGACTGAAAAATTTGTGTGTGATTTTCAGAAGTTAAAATTAAAAAAAAAATTAACAAACCTAGGTAAACAAAGATGGCTGAAAACTGCAAAAATCTTTGATTAAACCTTTGTCCATTTGTAAATAAAAAATATTGAATAACAAAAGTTAGTATTAATGAAGTCCAATCAATAATATTTAATTCAAGAAAAAAAGCTAAAAAAACTTGACCATCTAGAATTTGACTATCTAGGTTATAGTAAATAAATATTCTTATTAGATATGTAATTGATTTTGATATGAAAAATGTTTGAATACCAAACATAAATACTCCAATAATAGATCTTAAAAGACTCAAATATTTGGCTCCATTTAAACCCATAGACATTCTGAGCATAACAGGAAAAGGTAACCCGTGCTTTTGTGATGGTTTACCGATCAATGATATAAAAAAATAAATTAAGACAGAGGCGGCTAATGAAGAAGTTAAGACCAGCACAGTACTAAGATTATATATTAAATATAAAGAGGCTATTAACGCAAATCCTGCGATGGTTTGGATGCTATTAGCCCAAAAGCAAAATAAATCAATTGATGTCCATGTTTTATTGCTTGGGTTAACTGTGGCTAATTCAAAATTTTTTAATTCTATATTCTGACTCACTAATATAATCTTAAACTAAAATTTTTATATGTCTATAATTGTGATATCCATAATTTTGTAATTCAATGAATTTTCTAAAAAACAATATTGGCTACGTTTCTATGTTCGTTGCAGTTATAGGCTTTGGATCAGGTCCACCGTTTGTGAAATTAGCATTACAGGAATTTTTTGTAATGGATTTAATGGCAGTACGATTCTCTTTAGCATTTAGTTTAATGTTAATTTTTGCTTTGATCATGAGGGCAGATTTAAAAATAAAAAAAATTGGGTTTACCCCTTTCCTAATGGGTTTGTTAAATCCTTTTCTAGTTACTTTAAGTTTTCATATTGGTCTTCTACTAACCTCACCAGTAAATGGAGTTGCTTTAATTAGCACTTTGCCAATATGGCAACCATTTGTTGCAAGACTTTTTTTAAAGGAAAAAATTGAAATAAAAGTAATTATTGGAGCCTTTATAACAATTATTGGAACTTTAATTCTACTTACAAGTCAGACAAAATCAGGACAAGGAAATTATATAGGTGATTTAATAATTTTTTTAGGAATGATTTGCGTTTCTGTAAATGAAGTTTTAGGAAGAAGATTTATGCAAACTAGAGTTGATCAATTGGGAGTTAATACTTATCAATATTTTATTGGTGCTATACTATCTTTATTAGTTCTTTTTATAATTTGGCCAAACTCAAGTTTTGAATATCAAAATTATCTAAATTTTTCACCTCCAGTTTTAGCGGCTATAACTTTATCTTGCATAACGTTTGGAGCATATTTATTTTATAATTTTGCTCTTAGAAGAGTCCCGGTAGGTAGAATTAGTTTGATGTATCCTTTAACAGGCCCTATTGGTGCTACAATGTCTTGGTTAATAATCGACTCTCCAATTTCAACAAAGGTTTTTATATCTTTAGCAATAATATTAGTTGGAACTATTATACCTCAAATTAATAAGTTTAGCTAAGGTGATGGGTACATTACCCCAGGCAACCACAATGCTATTTTTGGAAATATTATAATTAATACTAGACCAATTACTTGGATAACCATAAATTGCATCATGCCAAGATAAATATCTTTTAAATCCCACTCTGGAACTACACCTTTTAAGAAATAAGCAGATAATGCAACAGGAGGTGAAAGCCAGGCGGTTTGGAGATTAACGGCCACTAATATTGCAAACCATGTAAGATTAAACCCTAACTCTATTACTAAAGGTAATACAATTGGTAATACTATTAAAACTATTGGTACCCACTCTAAAGGCCATCCCAATAAAAAAATAGCAGCCATTATAATTGTTAATATTACATATCTATTAACCTCTAAATTTAAAAGGAAATCAGTTAACAGAGATGGAGTTCCTAATTTTGAGAATACTGCCCCAAAAAAGTTCGATGCAGCAACTAAAAACATTATTAGAGCAGTAATCTCTAAAGTTTTTAAAAGAGCATCTTTCAAACCTGGCAGAGTTAATTTTTTATATGCTAGAGCAAGTAAGATCGCACCAAATGCTCCCATTCCAGCTCCTTCTGTTGGAGTGGCAAGACCAAATAGAATACTTCCTAACGCAAAAAAAACTAACCCTGCAGGAGGAATTAGTCCCATGATAAATTCATACCAAACCTTAGCCATATTGGTAGGTTGTTCGTTTACTGGTAAAACAGGACCAAGTTTTGGATTTAGATAACATCTTAAAGTTGTGTAAGCAGCATATAAACATGCTAGTAAAATTCCTGGCATTATTGCTGCAGCAAATAAATCTGTTACAGGAATTTCTAAGACAGGTCCCATCACAACTAACATAATGCTTGGAGGAATTAAAATTCCAAGAGTTCCACCAGCACAGATTAAACCAGCTGAAAGTCTTGTATCATATCCAGTTCTGATCATGGTTTTACCGGCCATGATTCCTAAGATTGTTACAGATGCACCAACAATCCCAGTTGCAGCTGCAAAAATTGTTGATACAAACATTACTGCATAAAATAATGCTCCTCTTGTCTTAGAAAGCATTAACTGAACTGCATTAAATAATCTCTCCATTAGACCTGCTTGCTCCATTAAAATTCCCATAAAGATAAAGAGTGGTACGGCGGCGAGTGTATTCTCCGTCATAATCATGTTGAATTGGAGTGTCATTAAGTAAAAAACTAATTTACCAAAACCCCAATATCCAAAAACAAGGCCTAAAAATATTAAAGTAAATGAAATTGGAAAGCCAACAAAGATTGCAAATAACATACAACCAATCATTATTGCTCCGATTATTTCTGGACTAAAGAAATCCATTATGGCCATCTCCCTTTTACAAAAGCATAATAAGTTTTTAAAATTTCAGATATACCTTGTACTAAAAGTAAAAATGCACCAATAGGCATACAACTTTTTAAAGGCCACATAATTGGCATCCATGTTGTATCCATGGCTCTTTGAATTCTAACTTTACCACCTAAGCATTCCTCTAAATTTGATCTTCCACAAATTGAAGTATAGGCGTAATCAAAACTTACAAGGAAAAATACAAGAAACCCTGGTATAAAAAATAATAAATATAAAAATAAATCTACTCTAGCCTGATTTTTTACTGACCAATTTCGATAAAGAAAATCAGCTCTAATATGAATACCTTTTGATAATGTATAGGCGGCTCCTAGCATAAATAAAGCACCTGCCAACATTCTACTTATGTCAAATGACCATAAAGTTGGTCTATTAAAAAAATGCCTGCCAATAACTTCATGGATCATTGCATAAATCAGGAAAATAGTTAACCAGGCAAATATCTTGCCAGTGATCAACATTTTCGAGTCTATAAATTCTATTGTTTTTGCCATCCAAGGAGTCATATCCTCTGGCATTTTTAAACTTGTTCTTCTTTCGGCTATAAGCTCATCTGTGATATCTAGATTTTCTTTAACTTTAGGTTCTGAATCTTTATCAACCATTTAACAAGTATATTTATTTAAATTAAATTTGTAAAAAAAACGGGGATCTAAACAATCCCCGTTTTTATATTTTACTTACTGTTGTGATGCGAATGCAGTTCCAATTGATGCATCAGATGTTTCCATTTGTGCAATAAAAGGTACTACGATTTTAGCATGTGCAGTCATGTGCTCATAAACTTCTTTAAAGAAAGCATTTGAAGCAGCATTCTTTTTAAGAGTTGCTTGAGCAGCGTTCATGTACTCAGTGAAATAATCAGCTGGTGTATCCCAAAGTTTTACACCGTGATTTTCAGTAAGATCGATTAGCGCTTTACCATTTTCTACAGCTCTATTAGTGATGTTTCTAGTGATCATCGCTTCAGACGCAACTTCCATTGCATATTTTTGATGGTCAGTTAAAGAATTGTAAACATCTCCATTAATATAGATATCACCATTTACTACGTTTTGGTGTAATCCTTGTAGATAGTAGTTTTTAAGAACTTTTTGAAAACCAAAAACTGAGTCTGGTTTTGGACAACACCATTCAGCAGCATCGATAGTTCCTTTTTCAAGTGCTGGTAATATATCACCACCTGATAAAGATACTGATGCAATTCCAATATCTTTGTACGTTTGTCCTGGAATTCCTGGAGGAGTTCTGAATCTGTATTTTCTGAAATCATCCATGTTTTTAATTGGCTCTTTGAACCAACCTAATGCTTCAGGTCCTGATGATGCCATCACGAAACCTTTAACATTCATTCCCATTTCGCTCCATAATTGGTCGTATAATTCTTTACCACCATTATCGAAATACCATGCTAACCAAGATTTAGTACTTAAACCAATTCCTCCACCAGCAACTGGCGATCCAAATAACATCGCAGCTGGGTGATAGTTTGACCAGTAGTGAGTCCATGCTGCACCACCATCTACTAGACCTTTGTCAACAGCTTCTAGTGTTTCTTTCATACCAACAACTTCACCTTTTGAAAGAAGCTCAAATTTTAACTCACCACGAGTTAATTTTGTTACTCTGTCAGTCCACATTTTTACGATTTGTCCATCGTATGATGTTTTAGGAAAAGTAAGTTGGATTTTTAATGTTTTAGCAGAAGCAGATCCAATTACTGAAACTGCAAATACTAAAGCTAAAATCATTGAAGTGATTTTTTTCATTATTTATCCCTCTCTTTATTGTTATTAAGTCTTAATAATTGAATAAGTAAAACTCATTGGTCGCCAAATGTAAAATGATTAATTGCTACATTCTTAATTAATACAACTTGAGGTTTAATAGTTGCTATTTGTTACCCTTAGGGTCAAAAGGATAATCCCAAGCATCTCCGCCTATTTTTTTTGATATACCTGAATAATCTGTTTCGCTATCACCCCCCTCACAAAATTCATTAAATATATCTAAGGCATGTTTTCCTAATGGTGTTGATGCATTTACTGATTTCGCAGCATCATTAGCTAGTTTAAGATCTTTTGTCATCATTGCAGCTGAAAAACCAGGACGATATTTATTATTTGATGGAACACCATCAGTTAAATTAGGTAAAGGAGTATAAGTTGATAATGCCCAATTATTTCCTGATGCATTCTTCATGATTTCGTGAACTTTTTTTAAATCCATCTTTAGTCTTTTCGCTAACATTAGTGCCTCTGATGCTGCTATCATTGAAATTCCTAAAGACATATTGTTACAAATCTTTACTCCAACTCCACTTCCTTGTGGTCCTGCATGTAAAATTTTTTGTCCCATAATATCCATTAATGGTCTGGCTAAATTTACAGCTTCATCGTCTCCGCCAACTAAAAAATTTAATTTACCAACTCTTGCTCCCATAACACCCCCAGTAACAGGCGCATCTATCATTTTAATTCCTCTATTTTTTGCTTCTTTGCCAAGCAATAAAGAAGTTTCAATATCAATGGTTGAACAGTCTATTATTAAAGCATCTTTTGAAATTTTATCTATTATGCCCTTATCTCCTAAAAAAAGTGATTTTACATGCTTACCCTCTGGTAACATTGAGATTACAAAATTTGCACCTTCAAGCACTTCATCTAAAGTTTGCACTACATCTAAATTTGCATCTTTTGCTTTTTGAATCATTTCTTGCGAAACATCGTAAGCTTTAACTTTTTTTCCAGCTTTAACTAATTGGTCAGCCATTGGGTTACCCATGTTACCTACACCAATAAATGCTATTTGATCTGTCATATTTAAATATCTATATTTGATTTTCCTCTATTAATCAAAACCGTTTTACTTTGAGTAAAATGATTTATCATGCTATCAAATGCGTACTCTTTTCCTAGCCCACTCATTTTTAAACCACCATATGAAACATTTGCTCTAGGCGCCACACATTGATTTACTTGGACAAAACCTGCCTCGATTTCTTCAACAAACTGTAAAGCTCTAGATAAATTTTGTGTCCACAATACCGCTGATAATCCAAATGGTGTATCATTTGCACTGTTCATTACTTCATCAAATGTTTTAAATGGTATTGCACAAGCAACAGGACCAAATATTTCTTCTTGACAAACTGGAGAGCTAACTGGAACACCTGACATCAATGTAGGTTCATAGAAGAAACCATTTTTATAATCACCACCTGTTATTTGATTGCCACCATGCACAACATTGGTTGTAGAGTTTTTTTTGGCAATATCCATATAATGTAATGTTCGTTTTAGTTGTTCTTCGGAAATAATTGCTCCAATGTCAGAACTTTCATCTAAGGCATTACCCATTTTTAATTTACTTAATTTTTCAGCAGCTCCACCCAGTACTTGATCATAAATTTTTTCCTGAATATAAACTCTTGAACCAGCAGTACACGCTTGTCCTTGTCGAGTATATCTCATTCCATCAATAACCCCTTGAATTGCAATATCTAAATCTGCATCACTCATTATTATATTTGGATTTTTTCCTCCAAGCTCTAAAGTAACTGGACATAATTTAGGAGCTGCTTTTTGCGCTATAATCTTCCCTACAGTAAAAGATCCAGTAAACGTTACTTTTCTTACTTTTTCATGAGTTACCAGAGGTTCACCACACTCTTCTCCATAGCCTGAAATTACATTTAAAACACCCGGAGGAAGTTCTTGTTGAAATATCTCCGATAGTAGAAGAGCACAAAATGGAGCTTGCTCAGCTGTTTTTAAAACAACACTATTTCCTGCAACAATAGCTGGAGCGATTTTTGCTACTGTTAAAAATAATGGAGCATTCCAAGGGACGATTGCACAAACAACCCCAATTGGATCTCTGGTGGTATAATGAATACTATTTGGAATATTGGTTGGATAATTTTCTCCTTTTAACTCTCCAGACAAACCAGCAAACATATTTGTAAGTTCAATGGAAGCACCTGTTTCTGGTATAGCCTGTGTCCTTAAAGCATTACCTGTATCTAATGATAATAAAGTTTCAATTTCTGACTTTCTTTCCTCTAATCTTTTTGCTCCAGCAGCAACCATTTTTCCTCTTTCCCTTGCTGGTATTTTTTTCCATTTTTGAAAAGCTTTGTGTGCTGACTCAACTGCAATATTAACGTCATCTTTATTACATTGCGGAGCAGAACCGATATTGTCTCCTGTACTTGGATTTAATACTGGTATCTTATTATTTGTTTGAGCAGATATTAGTTTACTATCAATTAAAATTTTATCAGATAATCTTTTTGCATTATTAATTGCTTGTTCAAGATTTTTTTCAAAGTTACTCATTATCTAATTCTCCTCTTCTAACTTTTGAAGAGAGCCATCCACCATCTATTTTTATTTCAGAGCCATTTATGAAATCAGAATCATCGCTTGATAAAAATACTGCTGCTCCAACTATATCTTTTGGCTCTCCCCATCTTCCTACTACAGTTTCTTTCCCCCAGGCTTCACCATGTTTTGGATCTTCAGCATATTTTTGATTAAATGAGGTAGATATTAAACCTGGACAAATAGTATTTACATTAATATTTTTTCCAGTCAGATCGACAGATAACGCTCTTGTTAATCCTAAGACACCGCTCTTTGCAGCTACATATCCTACCCTATCTGGTCTTCCCATAAAACTTGCTATCGACCCAAAGTTAATAATTTTACCTTTTCCATTTTTAATCATATGAGGAATTACAGCCTGACTAGCAAGGAAAGGTGCTGTGAGATTCACAGAAATCATATCATCCCAATCTTGTTTTGTATGATCTAAAAGTTTCTTTACATGTCTAATTCCTGCATTGTTTATTAGAATATCAATTTTACCGTAGTGTTTGATAGTTTGATCGACCATCTCGTTGATGCTCTTTTGATTTGAAACGTCAGTTTTTATAATTATTGCTTCACTGCCTGCCTCTATAATTTTTTTTTTAGCTTTTTCTGAATTTTCAATATCTATTTCTGCAATAACTATCTTTGCACCTTCTTTTACAAGACCGAGACAAATTTCTTGTCCTATTCCTTTTCCTCCGCCTGTAACTATTGCTACCCTATCTTTAAGTTTCATTTCCCAAATGATTGACGTTATTTTAAGAAGGAAACTAATGCTTTTTCCTCACTAATCCAAGCTTTAATTCCTCCTTCAAGAACATAAACATTTTTAAAACCAAGATCTTCTGCAAAAGCATTGCCTAAAATTGATGCTGTTTCACCATCATGACTAACAAAAATAATTTCAATATTTTGAGACTCTGCTCCAGCTAAAGCTCTTACTCTATCCATAAGGTAAACATTAAATTTTCCATTTTTATCGAAAGCTGTTTCTTGAAACGACTCTTTAATTACACCAGTTTTAATCCATTGGTCTTCTGTTCTAATATCTAAAACTACTGCATTTTTTTTCAATAAATTGTTTAATTCATCAGATGTGATTGAATTATAATTTGGATCTAGAACATCAATAATCTTGAACTCAAAAATAAGATCGGAGTTTGGCGGTATTATATTTCCAGCGCCTGTTGCTCCATATGCTAGTTCAGCAGGTATTTTAATTTTTCTGACAGTTCCTTTATTGGCTCCAACTATACCCATTTCAAAACCAGGTATAACTTCTTTCATACCTATTTGAACAACTAAAGGTCTATCTTTTCCAACGTTGGTATCGAAAACTTTTCCATCAACAAAAGAACCTGTGTATTCAATTTGAACCCATGAGTGATTAATAATTTTTTTTCCTTCACCTGGCTTATCAACAATAATTTCTATATCTGCTGCAAAAACATTACAAACCAAATAGAAATATATTATTAAGAATTTGATTTTATTCATTTAGATTATTTTTAATTCTTTATAATTAGTCTTCTGAACTTTTAAACAAGCTTTTCTATATCTTGGCATACCCCCAGGATAAGGTAAAAAAGACTTCGACTTGCCAGGTATATTGTCGCCTTTATACCACGAGCTTTTTGCTTTTATAAATAATGTTTTTTTAACTGAGCTCATAATTTCTTTTTGCCATTTTTTTGCTGCTTCATTTGTACTTTCTATACTTTGTCTTTTATTATTTTCCAAAAACTTAATACATTTAGTAATCCATTCAACATGCTGTTCTATTTGTACTGGTACATTTGTTAATACTGAGGGACTTCCTGGACCACTAACTATAAACATATTTGGAAAGTTAGGAACAAGAAGTCCTAAAAAACTTTTAGGTCCACTTTTCCAATATTTAGTCAATTTAATTCCCTTTTTTCCAGTTATATTTAATTTTTCAATTGAACCTGTCAAAGCATCAAATCCTGTTGCAAATATAATTTTATCTAGTGTGTATTCATTTTTTTTTGTCTTTATTCCTTTTTTAGTGATTTTTACTATTGGGTTTTCTTTTAAATCAACTAATTCCACATTTTTTTTATTAAACATCTCATAATAATTTGTATTTAAGGTTGGTCTTTTAGCAGTAAATGGGTGGTCAAAATTAGTAAGGATCTTTGCATACTCTCTATTTTTAACTGTTGAGTATATTTTATTTTCAATAAATTTAACTGCTGTTTTATTTGCTTTGATGGTTTTTACTATGTCATTAAAAGTTGCTCTAAAGGATAAGGTTCCATACTGCCAAGATTTTTCGTACATCAAATTTCTCTTAGCTTCGTCAAAATCGAATGCTGATTTTTTTGGAAATTCAAAAGGATGACCGCCCGGTGTTCTTTTTAAATAGCTTCTTAATTTATTAAAATTTTTTTTATATTTTTTAATATTTGTATTTGATAATTTTCTATTTCTTGCCGGAATACTAAAATTCGGAGATCTTTGGAATAAAACTAATTTTTTTGCTTTTTTGGCAATTTCAGGTGCGATCTGTATCCCGGTAGAACCTGTTCCTACCTGTCCAACAATTTTATTTTTAAAATTAATATTTTTTTTGGGCCATCTTCCACTGTGGTGTAGTTGACCTTTAAATTGTTTTATTCCTTTTATTGCAGGTAAATTAATTGAGGAAAGGGACCCAACTGCACAAATTAAATATTTTGCAAAATAAATTTCCTTATTGTTCGTTTTTATTTTCCATAAGTTTTCTTTTTCAAAATATTGTGTAGATATTACCTTTTGTTTAAAAACTATGTTATTTTTAAGATTATATTCTTTCGAAAAATATTTGAGATATTTTAAAATTACTTTTTGTTTAGGATATCTTTCTTTCCAAGTCCAGTTTTTAAAAATTTTTTTTGAAAAAGTAAAACCATAGGTAAAACTCTCTGAGTCACATCTCGCCCCTGGGTATCTATTCCAGTACCAGGTACCTCCTAGATCATCTCCTTCTTCTAGGACTAATGTGTTTAATTTTAATTTATCTCTCAAACAATGAAGTTGATATAGTCCTGAAAATCCAGCACCTATAATTAATGCGTCTAAATATTTCATATATAATTACTCAATGTTATTATTTAATTTATAAAGTATATGTTAAAAGATTTTTAAAAAAATTTAATTATAAAAATATTATGGAAAACTTTGATTATGTTATTTTAGGTGCTGGATCTGCTGGATGTGTACTAGCAAATAGATTAAGCGCTAATCCAAATCATAAAGTTTTATTGATCGAGGCTGGAAGTAGAGACACAAACCCTTGGATCCATATTCCAGGTGGATATTTTAAAACAATGTTGAACCCAAAAACGGATTGGTGTTTTCAGACGGAAAAAGAAGAGTTTTGTGATAATAGAGAAATGGTTTACCCGAGAGGTAAAACTTTAGGTGGAAGTTCCTCAATAAATGGAATGCTTTATATTAGAGGTCAATCGAACGATTTTGATTATTGGAGACAGCTTGGTAACGTTGGTTGGTCATGGGAAGATGTGCTTCCCTATTTTAAAAAATCTGAAGATTTTCAATTTGGTGAAAATGAATTTCATGGATCTGGTGGTCCTTTGGCAGTTCAGCAAATAAGAGGAACTTTTAAAGTGTGTGATCTATTTATGGATGCAGCTGAAGAATTTGGTCACAAAAGAACTGATGATTTTAATAACGGTGACAATGAAGGAATGGGTTATTTTCCTTTTACCGTAAGAAATGGCCTAAGATGTAGTACTGCCGTAGGCTATCTCAATCCAGTTAAAAAAAGAAAAAATTTAAAAGTTGTTACGAATGCTCATGTTAAGAACATTGAGTTTGATAATAAAAAAGCAGACAAAGTGAATTATTGGATTGGCGAGAATGTAATTACTGTTAAAGCAAATAAAGAGGTAATTTTAAGTTCTGGGACTATAGGCTCACCTCATATTCTTCAAGCTTCAGGTATTGGTCCAGGTGAACTTTTAAAAAAAAATAATGTAAATGTAGTTAAAGATCATCCTGGAGTAGGTATGAATTTAACAGATCATTTAATGTTAAGACCAGTTTATAAAGTTAAAAATTTAGAAAGCTTAAATGATATCTATTATAGTATGACTAAAAAGCTTATGACTGGACTAAAATATTTCTTATTTAGAAAAGGACCACTAACGGTCGGGGCTAGTTATTTATGTGGCTTTGTAAAAAGTGATGATCATTTAGCAACTCCTAATTTGCAATTCCATGTATCTCCAGCTAGCACAGATGTCTTAGGCAAAGGCTCCCTTCATAAATTTACAGCATTTACTCCTAGCATCACAAATGTAAGACCAACTAGCAGAGGTTCAATTAAATTAAAATCATCTGATACAAGAGTATCTCCAGTAATTAAGATGAATTACTTATCTACAGACGAAGACAGAGAAATTGCAGGCAAAGCATTAAAAATCACAAGAAATATTGTTATGAATTCAAAAGCTTATAAAGAGTATGAGCCTGAAGAATATAGGCCTGGAATTCATATTACGGATAATGAGGAATTGGCTAAAGAGGCTGGAAAATTTTGTAGTACTATTTTTCATCCTGTGAGCACATGTAGAATGGGGACTGACGAAAATGCAGTTGTATCTGACCGATTAGTCGCTCATGGCTTAGAAAATTTAAGAATTGTTGATGCATCTGTGATGCCATCAATAACCTCAGGAAATACTAATGCACCTACTATTATGATTGCTGAAAAAGCAGCAGATATGATAATAGAAGATGCTAGATGACCGAAGAAATAACAATTTTTTTTCAAATAATATTTATAGATTTAATTTTAGCTGGAGATAATGCCATTATCATTGGAATGGTTGCCTCTAAGTTTCCACCAGAACAAAGAAAAAAAATTATTTTTTGGGGCATTGGTGGAGCAGTAATACTAAGAATTTTATTAACACTTTTAACCGCTTATCTTTTACAAATCACAGGTTTAAGACTTATAGGTGGTCTGTTGCTTCTTTACATAGTTTATAAACTTTATGTCGATGTAATTAAGAATTCAGGTGGTGGTGAGGAAAATATTAAAGTTGATAACTCATCAATGTTGAAAGCAATTTGGACCGTTTTGCTAGCTGACTTTACGATGAGTTTAGACAATGTGCTCGGTGTTGCTGGTGCTGCCAAAGATCATTATTATCTATTAATATTTGGTCTTGTTTTATCTATTATTTTGATGGCTACAGCTGCAACATTAATTTCCAAATGGATAAAAGATTATAAATGGATAGCATGGGTTGGTTTATTTGCTATATTGTTTGTGGCAGTTGAACTAATTTACACAGATTTAAAACTTTTTATTTAAATGTATTTAAAAAAAATTAATCTTAAAAATAAGTATGCTCTTGTAACGGGGGCTGGTAAAGGTTTAGGAAGAGCTTGTTCTATTGCAATGGCTGAGGCTGGTGCAACAATAATAGGACTAAGCAGAACTTCCTCGGATTTAGATAAACTAGAAAAAGATATAAAAAAAGTAAAAAGTAAATTGATAAAAATAAACTGTGATGTAATGGATTACAAAGATTTAAGTAAAAAATTGGAAAAAATAAAAATAATAGATATTTTAGTAAACAATGCTGGGACTAATATTCCAGAACCGTTTGATAAAGTAAAACAAGAAAGCTTAAATTATTTGATAGATTTAAATTTAAGAGCTGCATTTAATGTTGCTCAAATAGTTGTAAAAAAGATGATAAAAAATAAGAAAAGAGGTGGATCCATTATAAACATGTCATCGCAACTTGGTCATGTAGGTATGTCTGGTAGAAACGTTTATAATATGACTAAATTTGGTATTGAAGGACTAACTAAAGGTATGGGTGTAGAGCTCGCCACAAAAAATATAAGAGTAAATACCGTAGCGCCAACCTTTGTTGAAACACCTATGGTGAAAAAATTTTTTAAAAATAAAGATTTTAAAAAATTAGCGCTAGGAAATATTCCTATGGGTAAAGCCGCAAAAGAGAGTGACGTAGCAACTGCAGTTTGTTATTTAGCTTCAGATGCTGCAGCAATGATAACAGGAACATCTATAAAAATAGACGGAGGGTGGACCGCAAAATAATGAAAAAAATATTGCTTATCATAGCAATTTTATTTCCAACAAACATTCTAGCGATTGAATTTAATGGTAAGTTTATTCAAGGACATTATATTTTAGGTAAAACTGATCCAAGTTCAAAAATTATAATTGATAAAAAAAAAATAAAAGTATCCAAAAATGGTTTCTTTGTATTTGGTATAGATAGAGATAGAAAATACGATATATTAATTACAAAAATTTCAAATGGTAAAACTAAAAAAATTACTAAACGTGTATTTAAAAGAAAATACAATATTCAAAGAATAGATGGATTACCTGAAAATAAGGTAACACCCCCAGAGTCTGTATACAAAAGAATAAAAAAAGAGAATGGAAAAATAGGCGAAGCAAGAGCCATAAATTCAGATTTAAATTATTTTAGCAATAAATTCATTATGCCTGTTAACGGAATAATTAGTGGAGTTTATGGAAGTCAAAGAATTCTAAATGGTAAACCAAGATGGCCTCACTATGGAATAGATATTGCTGCAAAAAAAGGAACGCCAATAAAGTCATCTGGAACTGGAGTTGTTACAATGGCTGAAAATGATCTTTATTATACTGGTGGAACAATCATTATGGATCACGGCCATGGCATATCAACAATCTATTCACATTTAGAAAATGTAATGGTTGACGTTGGAGACTTAATAAAACAAGGTGATATAATTGGTACAGTAGGTTCTACTGGCAGATCAACAGGTCCTCATCTAGACTTTAGAGTTAATTGGTTTCAAACTAGACTTGATCCAATGACAGTTATTCAATAATCTATTACTATGAAAAATGATATCCAATCAGTTTCAAAAAGACTAGTTAATGCCTACAACAAAAATAAATTAATCAATCCAATACCAGAGAAGTTTTGCAAAAATATTAAACTTGCACATAAATTAAGAATTTTATGTGAAAGTAAAATTAATGATAGCAAAATAGGATTTAAAGCAGGTGGAACTATTTTTGCTCTGTTAAAAAAGTTAAAAGAAAAAGAACCTTTCCATTCAACAGTATTTCAAAAAAACCTTATTAAATCAGGAGGTAAAGTTAAGGTAAATAAATATGCTCTAGGTATTGAAGTAGAAGTTTATTACATAATTAAAAAATCCTTTTTTGGTTTCAAAGGTAGGCTAAATCCAAAAAATGTCACAAAATTTATAACCCATATGGGTCCTTGTATTGAGGTAGTAGGTTTTAGACAGAAGAAAAAAGGTATTAAGTTTTTAGGTGATTTATGCAGTGATTTTGGAGTAAATATTAAATTTATTACGGGACCAAAAAAGAATTTTAAAAAATTAAATTTAAATAATTTAAAAACAAATTTAAAAAATAATAAGGGTTTAAATATCAAAGGTAATACAAATACTGTTTATATAAACCCTCTTAATTCTCTAAAATTTGTCTTAAATAAAATTAGGAAAGAAAAAGTAAAATTAGAGAAAGATTTCTACGTGTTCACAGGCTCAACGGTAGGAGTTGTTCCAATAAAAAATAAGGGCGAATATATAGGCAAAGTTGATAAAATCGGATCAGTTAGAACCACTATAAATTAATGGGTCTTCACTTTTCCTCAGAAGAATTCAAAAGTAGAAAAAATAAAGTTATTAGTAAATTAAAAGAGGAAAAAATAGATGCCTTGGTCATGTTTAGACAAGAGTCTATGTATTGGCTGACTGGTTACGATACGTTTGGATATGTTTTTTTTCAGTCCTTAATATTAGACCTAAAAGGTAATTTAATATTATTAACTAGAGCTCCTGATTTAAGACAAGCACAAAATACTTCAAATATAGAAAATATAAAAATTTGGGTTGATAAAGATGATTCTAATCCCACAGAAGATCTAAAACAAATCTTAAACGAACTTAACTTAAAAGATAAAAAGATCGGTATTGAGTATGAAGCTTATGGACTTACTGGTCGTAATGCAATTAATTTAAATAAATCATTAAAAAATTTTAGTTCTTTAGATGATAAATCTGAATTAATAACAAAACTCAGAGTCATTAAATCCCCTGAAGAAATAGTTTATGTTAAGAAAGCAGCAACCCTTGCCGACAAAGCTTTAGATGAAGTTTGGAAATTTGCTAAAAAGGGAGTGAGTGAAAGTAAAATTCTTGCTGAAATGAATAGAGTAATTTTTGAAGGAGGTGGGGACTATCCTGCAAATGAATTTATAATAGGTTCTGGTAAAAACGCACTACTATGTAGATATCAATCTGAAAAACAAATACTTAATGATGTAGATCAACTAACTATTGAATGGGCAGGCACGTATAGACATTATCATTCTGCAATGTTCAGAACTATACCGATAGGAAAAGCAAATCCCAAACATTATGAAATGCACGAGGCTTGTGAAGAAGCACTAAAAAATTGTGAAAATACATTAAAACCTGGCAATAAAATCGGAGAGGTTTTTGATATGCATGCAAAAATATTTGATAATTTAGGTTATAAAGATTGTCGGATGAATGCATGTGGATATTCATTAGGTGCAACATTTTCCCCTAATTGGATGGATTGGCCAATGCTTTACACAGGCAATCCTTATGTAATCCAACCAGGAAATGTTTTCTTTATGCACATGATTCTAATGGATAGTAAAAATGAGTTAGCTATGAATCTAGGTGAGACTTACATTGTTACTGAAAAAGGAAATGAAAGACTAGGCAATCAAAAGACAGACTTAGTTATTCTCTAAGTATTAAACAATTTTAAAACCCAGTTTGGTCATGATAATAAGTTATCTAATTGAAAATATTATTTGTAAAAGATACCTTATTAATACCATATCTCATGGTGAAAAAGAGGCCGATATCGCATCGGTTAAAAGCGAGTTTTGGAAAAACAAACAAGGAGAGTGTATGAAAAGAATGCACAGAGTTTTAAGTTCGTTTAGCCGAGGCTCAAAGAACGCTAGGCTAAATCAATTAATGTTTCGAAATTTGAAAACTGTAGAAACTAATGCCAACGGTACAAGTGGATACGTTATCAAATCAGGAAAAAATTCTGGGGAAACATTAGGACACTTGAAAAAAGAGAGTAAAAAAATATAGCTTAAAGAATGAAATACGGGGCATGTAAAAATAGCTGCCCCATATTTTTTCTTTCTAATTTACTGGGGTCATAATTTTTTGACCTTCAACTCCCATAGCCACAACAATTGCTTTAACAGGAACATCTCCAATATTTTTAGATTCATGAGCCACACCTACATCTTCAATAAATGCATCTCCAGCTTTATAAACATAGCTTTTGCCACCTTGAGTAAGTTCAATTTCTCCTTGTTGTATCATTATTAAAACAGGGAACGAGTGAGTATGCGGAACTACAGGGCCTCCTACGGGCACAGTAAATTCAAAAGCTGTGATCTTTGCTTTTCCAGATGGATAAACAATATCGTTACCCATACCAGTCTGACTAGTTGATAAAATTCTTTTTACATGACCATCAGCAAAAACAGAGCTGTTTAAACCAAATGATACAAATAAAATTAAAAATAATTTTTTCATAAAATACCTTTCTGATTAATGAAGTTAAACTATCAAGCGATAGAAATTAATATATATGGCAAAATGTAATCTATTTACTCCACTCAACTTTGAACATAGCTTCGTTGCGTCTCATCATAGGAAGCGTAAAAGGCCCATTATAGGTTGCTCTTATTGGAGGTCCTTTAATGATTACTTTATCCTCTAAGAGTTTTTTATTAAGAATTTCCTTATGTTTGAAAAAATTATTATCTGAGGCTCTTCCAGAATATTCTATTACAGCAAAAAAACCTTCTTCTATTGTTGAGATTTTAACATCTGAATTTGTGGGTATAGGCGCATTCTCTTTTGTAAATTTTGATGGAAGATAAAATTGCATATAGTATCCATTATCCTTCTCACCCTGTGTTACTGGCACAGTCATTTTAATTTCTTGGGATTTATTATTCTGACCCGAGATATATTTAAAAAGTTTTCTAAAACTACTGTCATCATTTCTACTTATAACTTCGACAACTAGACGGTCTTTATAATGTCTCACTTCGTATATTTCAGATTTATATACTACATCATATTGAGATTCCTCATAAGCCATTGAAGTAGAGTAAGGTAAAATACAGAATATATAAATCAAAAAAGATATCGATATTATTAATTTTCTCATTTAGTTAGATCCTAACTTTTGCAACCTATCAGATAAATAAGTTTGCTCACTATTATTTCCTGAGGCAAGTTTGATCATTGCATTCACAACTATCTCAACTTTTATTGGAGTATATTTTTTAAATCCACCAAAAAAGAATAAGGATAGAAATTTCATCACTGGAATTCCTAAAACCTCAACAATTCTAAAGTCTTTTCTGTTGCCAACTAAAAATGAGGGTTGGATAATGCTTAGGTTAGAAAACCCAATCTTTTTTAGCTCCTCCTCTACTTGACCTTTATTTTTTAAATATGTACTTGAGGCTTTTGGGTTTGCTCCAATTGAGGAGACATAAATAAAATTACTAATTGAATTAAATTTTGCAATTTTTGCTAATTGTACAGGCAAGTCATATTCTATTCTTCTATATTCGTTTTTATCGGGTGTGTCTTTCTGAGTTGTACCAATACAAAAAAAACAATCATCACCTGTTATTTTTTCTTTTAAAGTGTCTAAATCTAAAAAATCTGTATTGATCACTTCAACTTTTGAATTATCAATAGAAGGTAATTTTCTAACAAATATTTTTATTTTGTTGTAAGTATTATTGTTGATTAAATTATCTAGTAAATTAGATCCAATTAACCCAGATGAGCCAAATAAAACAGCGGTTTTCATTATTATTTTAAATACTCTTCTTTCATAAATTTTTTTATTCTATTTGCTCCTTCAATTATATCCTCAGTGCTTCTAGCGTATGAAAACCTTATTGTAGAATTTCCTCTTTTTTGATCGAAATCAAGTCCAGGAGTTATTGCCACTCCTGCTTTATCAAGCACTTCTTTACAAAAGTTAAGGCTATCTTTAGAATACTCTGAAATATCAATGTAGATATAAAAAGCACCATCTGGGGGAGAAAATTTATTTAAACCAGCCTTAGGTAACTCTTCTAACAAAATTGATCTATTTTTTTTATAAACCTCTACATTTGTATTTAATTCCTCTTTTGCATCCATTGCTGATAGAGCAGTTAATTGACTAACATGAGGAGGACAAATAAAAAGATTTTGAGATAATCTTTCTACTTGTCTCACATGATCTTCAGGAACAATCATCCAGCCTACTCTCCAACCTGTCATAGAAAAATATTTAGAAAATGAATTTATAACATAACATTCATTTGAAATTTCTAATGCAGATGTAGGATTATTTTCATATTGAATTCCATGATAAATCTCATCGCTAATAAAACTCACTTTATTTTCATGCGCAGTATTAATAAGTTCTTCTAGTTTTTTTTTATCAAGCATTGAACCGGTGGGATTTGCAGGAGAAGCAACTAATAAACCATTTAAATTATTTTCTTTAATATCTTTCGGTATAGGCTGAAATTTATTTTGCAACTCTGTAAAAATATCAATTGGAATTAAATCTTGAGACTTTAAAATTTGTCTATAGCTAGGATAGCCTGGAGCGGCAATGCCTACTCTATCTCCAACATCAAATAATGCTGCAAAAGAAAGTATAAATGCTCCTGAAGATCCAGTTGTTATAATTATTCTGTCTGGGTTTAAATCAATATTGTACCAATCTCCATACAATTTAGAAATTCTATTTCGTAATTCTGGCAAACCTAAAGTAACTGTATAGCCAAGATCATTATTAGAAATTTCATCTGAAATAAATTGTTTAGCACGCTTTGGTGCTGGTGTTCCTGGTTGACCTACTTCCATGTGAATTACATGCTTGCCATTAGCTTCTGCTTTTCTAGCAGACTCCATTACATCCATTACAATAAATGGGTCTACATTACTTCTTTTAGATTTCTTCATTTAGTTTCTATTTCTGGATTAAATATTATAAACTGATCTTAAACACTCTTGCTGTTTTTTCGTCTGAAATATTTAGAATTTTAAACTTGGATGTTTTTTTTAACTTTTGACCTTTATTAGTTACAAAAGATTTCATTTTTTTTACTTCGCCTTCAGGCATTTTTCTAGTGTATTTTAAAGTATGCTTTTTTGATCCTATAATAAATATTGTTTTCATAAATCTTAAGTTAATATATTACAAAGTATCAATTGATCCAATAATATTTAAATTCTTATCGGTTATTACTATTTCTCCTGAAGAAGTCCCTATATTTAGAATTGAAGATATAACAACAAAATGAGTAACAAAAATTATATTTTCTTTACCATTCCATTGATTAATAAACTCTTTTAGTTGAGTTATTTGCCTCTCTTCATTTGCTTCAAATCTAATATCATAAAAAGAATTTAGTGCACTAAATGTTTCATAATTTTTAAAAGCAAACTTAGCTGTATCTATACATCTGCACCATTCACTTGAATAGACATTTTCAATTTTAATCTGGTATTTATTAAATATACTTCCAATAAATTTTGACTGTTGAATTCCTCTTTGATTTAAATTTCTTTGGGTAGAACAATCATTTAAATCAAAATTTTCTGGATCTCCATTCCCTGGTGCAAGCGCATGTCTAATAAAAATTATTTTTCCTCCCTCTTTTAAAGAAGTAAGGACTTCTTCTACAGAATAAGCAGAATTAACTGCAAAAATATTGATAAAAAAAATTATTAGCAGTTTTTTCATTTACACAGATTGATTTTTAATCAACTCTTTAATCTGTGGTATCATTATTTGTGGTGACCTCATGGACGGATAAATCTCTTTTACTTTTTCATAACTCTTTAAAGCCTTTTCGTAATTTTTTAACTTAATTTGAACGAGACCCTGTCCTGATAATGCTCCAAAATGTCTTTTCTCTAATTTTAATACCTTATCTATATCATTTTGAGAATCTTGATATTTGCCCATTAAATAAAAGACAGTTGCTCTTTTATTCCAAGCTTCTGCCCAAGCAGGATCTTTTTTAATTACTGTTGTGAATATATCTACAGCAACTGAATATTGCTCTTGATTCATAAATTTTGTTCCTCTTGATAGCAAAGAAGTTAAATTTTGATTAGTGGGATGTTTTGTCCAAATATCCCAAATTTTCATCTCTGCATCAATTGCAATTGAGTGGTTTTGAATTTTTAATTTTTCAAATAAGTTATTTAATCTTATTTCGTATTCATTAGAGTTTGATGAGTTGGTAATAAAAAAAATTGCAAAAAAAATGGTTATTATTTTTTTCATTTAGAAATTATTTTCCACCTACAACCATACCTTCAACCATCATTGTCGGTGAATTCGTTGCATAATTAAATTCCAAATCGTCGGCTAAAGTTATATTTTTAAAAATATTTTTTAAGTTTCCAGCAATTGTGATTTCACTTACTGGATATGAAAACTCTCCATTCTCAATCATCATGCCAGATGCTCCTACAGAATAATCACCGTTAATAATATTTGTACCATGTCCAATAGTTTCTTTAATATACAAGATTTTATTTTCTGATTTTACTAGATCTTCAAATGTTTTTGATCCATTTTGAAAATATAAATTTGTTGTTCCACTTGCCCTACCATTAGATTTTCTATTTATTTTTTTACCATTGTAAGTATCAATTAAATAGTCTTGGAGAATACCGTTCTTTATCAAATCAAGGTTAACCACTGCTATACCTTCGCTATCAAAGTAACGAGATCCATTGGCTTTTCTTATATTACCTTGATCTAATATATTTATTTCAGAGTTAAAAACTTGTTGATTTAATTTATCTTTTAAAAATGTTGTTCCTTTTGCTATTGCACTTGATGATATTGCACTTGCAAAAATAGATAGAAAGTTTTTTGATATTCTTTTATCAAATATTAGACTAATTTTTTCACTTTTTATTTTTTTTGGATTTAATTTCTTTACTGCATGTTCCGCTGCAATAGATCCAAGTTGTTTAGGTTTCAAAATATCACTATAAAACCTTTTACTTGTATATTCATAATCTCTTTCCATGCTTCCATTGCTTTTTGAAACAACTTCACAGTATGCTGTAAATTGTGAAGTTTTATATCCATCAGCGAATCCATTTGAATTGGCTAATAAAAAATTTGATTTGTTCTCACCAAATCCAGATCCATTAGTATTTATTATTTTATCATTTGAAAAAGCTTCCTCTTCTGCCTCTTTTATAAAATTAATCTTGTCTTCATTGCTTAAATGAGTTTCATCATACAAGTCTAAGTCTTTTAATCCTTTAAAATGGAGTTCTTTATCTGGTAATGAATTATATTCATCCTCAGGTGTAATCTTCATTGTTTCAATGCATCTGTTTACTAGCTCATCTAAATTTTTTTCTTTAAGATTTGATGAGGCTATTGAGGACTTTTTTTTACCTAAATAAGTTGTAAGGACTACTCCAAGATTTTCAGACCTTTCAGATCCATCAAGTTTTTTATTCCTTACATTTACATTTTCAGAAACAGAACTTTGCACTAATATATTTGCATCAGATGAACCTAATTTTTTTGACTTACTAAGGCATATATCTGCAATTTTTTTTAGATACTCTTGATCTTTAATCATTTTATTAGAGTTGAGTTCCACCAACAGTCATATTATTTATAAGTAGAGATGGTTGTCCAACACCCACTGGCACACCCTGTCCAGCTTTGCCGCATGTTCCAATGCCAGGATCTAACATCATATCATTTCCAACCATTAAAATTTCTTTTAAAGAAGATGGTCCATCACCAATTAAAGTAGCTCCTTTAATTGGAGATCCAATTTTTCCATTTATAATCTCATAAGCTTCTGTACAGTTAAAAACGAATTTTCCAGAGGTAATGTCAACTTGACCACCACCAAAACTTACAGCAAAAATACCTTTATCAACTGACTTAATCATTTCTTCTTGGGTATTTGATCCACCTAACATTATCGTATTTCTCATTCTAGGCATCACGACATGTTTATAGCTCTCTCTTCTTCCATTTCCTGTTGATTTTGTATTCATAAGTCTTGCATTTAGTCTATCTTGCATGAAATTTTTTAAGATACCATTTTCAATTAAAACTGTTCTTTCTGTTGGCGTTCCTTCATCATCAATATTTAAACTACCTCTTCTATTATCTAATGTTCCGTCGTCGATTATTGTAACTCCATCACTCGCAACTTTTTTACCAACTAAATCATGAAAAGCTGAAGTTTTTTTTCTATTAAAATCACCTTCTAGTCCATGACCTACAGCTTCATGAATTAAAATTGCAGGCCAACCAGGTCCTAGAACAACTTTCATTTCTCCCGCAAGAGAAGGTTTGCTTTCTATATTTGTACTTGCAATTCTGAAAGCTTCATCACAAACTTTTTTCCAATTATCATTTTTAAGATATTCATCATAATCCTGTCTTCCACCAATACCAAAAACACCAGTTTCTTTTCTACCATTCTTTTCAACCATTACTGACATATTTATTCTAACTAAAGGTCTATTATCTGATAATAATTCTCCTCCAGATCTAATGATCTCAACATTTTTCTTTTCTGCTAGAAGGCTAGCTGTTACTTGTTTAACTGAACTATCTTTTGATCTGGCATATTCATTCATATTGTTGAGCAATTCAATTTTTGATTTCATCGACTTGCTCTCAATTGGATCAACGTCTTTATAAAGCTTCTGATTAGTTTTTTTAATTTCTGAATTATATGTTCCGCTATTATTTTTTAAAGTTGACTTAAGATTTTCGCTAGAATTTTTTAATGATTTTTCAGAAATTTCGTTTGAATGAGAATAAGCAACTGTATCACCTGTTACAGCTCTAAAACCATAACCTAAGTCAGATGTATAATTTGAACTTTTAATTTTGTTATCATCTAATACAATTGTTTCAGATTTTGTATCCTCTATATAAAGCTCACCATCATCACAATTATTTAGAGTTTCAGAAACAATGCTATCTGCTTTTTCTGAGGTTAATTCTGAATTTTTAAGTAAAGAAGACATTAGCTATATTTAAAGGTGAATTTAATATTATCAAGAATGATATGCGCGATTATTGATCACATCAAGTAAGGCTAATTACTTAATTTTCTTCAAAAAAAAATCAGTTAAATGTTTAATAGTTGCCTCTGGATTTTGCTCTGGAATGAAGTGACCAGAGTTTATAGGATAACCTATAACTTTTTTTTCAGTATATCTTTGCCAAATTTTTAATGGTTTGAACTGCTTTCCAATTACTCCCTTACTTCCCCATAACACTTGGACTGGAATATTTAGTTTTTTCTTTCTATCTTTTTTGTCATGATCCAAATCAATAGTCGCGGACGCCCTATAATCTTCACAAGATCCATGAATTCTTTTTGGTTGTTTGAAACATTTTAAATAATTTTCTTCAACTTTTCCAAATTTGTGATTACCTGACCATTTATCTAAACAACTTTTCATCCATTTACGTGGATCGCTCATTATCATTTTCTCAGGTAACCATTTTGGTTGAATTAAAAAAAACCAATGAAAGTAAGCTTTTGCGAAATCTCTCGTCGTTAGTTCGTACATATCTAATGTTGGACAAATATCTAAAACACTAAGAGCTATTATATTTTTTCTGTGGTCTCTTGCTAACCTATGAGCAACTCTTCCACCTCTATCATGTCCCGCAACAAAAAATTTGTTAAACCCTAATTTTATCATCATCTGTTTCATGTCACTTGCCATTTCTCTTTTTGAGTAGTTGTAATGTTTGCTATCTGATGCTGGAGCAAGACTATTTCCATATCCTCTTAAATCTGCAGCAACCACTGTAAATCTTTTAGATAACTCAGGGGCTGTTTTGTGCCACATTAAATGTGTTTGTGGATATCCGTGTAGTAAAAGTAATGGTGGACCTTCACCACCAACTCTACAAAAAACCTTGCCCTTTTTTACCTTTACGTACTTTGACTTAAAACCATTAAACATGCTTAATAATATGAATTTTTCAAAGTATAACTAATGAAAGCTTAGTATCAATATTAATAATATTTAATTTGAATTTACTTTGTGCACCTGTATAAATTCGGATTTGTGAGAATTGAAGAAGAATTAAAACTAGATTATTCAGACGTCCTTTTTAGACCTAAAAGAAGTACGCTACAAAGTCGTAAAGATGTAAATCTTTTAAGAACATACAGATTTAAATATAGTAAAAATGAGTGGTCAGGTATTCCAATAATGGCTGCAAATATGGACGGGGTCGGAGAGCTTGGAGTAGCTGAGAAATTATCTGAATATGGCATGATTACATGTTTAACTAAACAACATGATGTAAAAAAAATAAAGCAATTTAAAAAAATTAAATCTATTTATAAAAATATAGCTATTAGCATTGGTACTAAAAGAGAAGATTTTGAAAATTTAAATAAAGTTTTAAGAGAATTTGGATTTATAAAGTTCATTTGTATTGATGTTGCTAATGGTTATTCTGAATACTTTAGTAAATTTCTTAAATCTGTAAGAGATAAATATCCTACAAAAACTATTATAGCTGGAAATGTGGTTACTGCAGATATGACACAAGAACTTATTTTATCTGGTGCAGATATTGTAAAAGTTGGAATTGGTCCAGGAAGTGTTTGTACAACAAGAATTCAAACAGGAGTTGGCTACCCTCAATTAAGTGCTGTAATTGAATGTGCTGATGCAGCCCATGGTTTAGGAGCTCATATAATTGCAGATGGCGGATGTACATGTCCTGGAGATGTTTCAAAAGGTTTTGGGGGTGGTGCAGATTTTGTAATGTTAGGTGGAATGTTTGCAGGTCACGACGAAGGCAAAGGGAAAATAGTTAAATCAAACGGCTCAAAATATATTGAATTCTACGGCTCAAGTTCTGAAACAGCAAATAAAAAGCATTATGGAGGATTATCAAATTACAGAAGCAGTGAAGGAAGAACTGTAAGAGTTAAATATAGGGGAAAAATAAAAGATACAATTCAAGATATTCTAGGTGGTGTTAGAAGCAGTTGCACTTATGTAGGTGCTCCTTCATTAAAACAATTAAGTAAATGCACTACTTTTGTAAGAGTTGCAAAACAATTTAATGATACTTTCACAAAATAAAAATGAAAGAGTATAAGATTGCATCTATTGCAGGAGATGGAATTGGAAAAGAAGTTGTTCCAGAAGCTTTAAAAATACTTAAAGAAGTAGCAAATCAACATCAATTTAAATTAAAGATAGATGAATTTGATTTTTCATCATGCGATTATTATGAAAAGCATGGAAAAATGCTACCTGATGACTGGAAACAACAAATTGGTAATCATGATGCAATATTTTTTGGTGCAGTAGGTATGCCAGATAAATACCCAGATCATATTACTTTATGGGGTTCCCTACTCCAGTTTAGAAGAGAATTTGATCAATTTATCAATTTGAGGCCAGTAAAATTATTTGAAGGTGTAAATGCACCCTTAGCAAATAAAAAACCTGGCGACATAGATATGATGATAGTACGTGAAAATACTGAGGGCGAATATTCTTCGGTAGGTGGAAAAATGTATCAAAATACTGAAAGAGAAATTGTTATACAAGAAACTATAATGTCTAAACATGGAATAGATAGAGTTCAAAAATTTGCATTTGAATTAGCAAAAACAAGAGATAGAAAAAAATTAACTAATGCCACAAAATCAAATGGTATTTCTATAACAATGCCATACTGGGACCAAAGATTCTATGAAAATAAAAAAGATTTCCCTGAGATTAAAACAGATCAATTTCATATCGATATTTTAGCTGCAAGATTTGTTTTAACACCAGAGTGGTTTGATGTTGTCGTAGCATCAAATTTATTTGGAGATATTTTATCCGATTTGGGTCCAGCATGTACTGGAACAATTGGTATAGCTCCATCAGGAAATATTAACCCAACAAATAAACATCCTTCTTTATTCGAGCCTGTTCATGGATCAGCACCTGATATTGCTGGAAAAGGTATTGCAAATCCAATAGGTCAAATTTGGTCTGGCGCTATGATGTTAGATTATTTAGGCGAAAAAGAAGCTGCCACACGAATAGTGAGTTCAATCGAAAAAACTTTGCTAGAAAAACAAAATAGAACTAAAGATCTAGATGGTGATAGCAATACAAAAGAATGTGCTAATAAAATCTTAGATAATATTAATTAACTTAGGTTGTTAAATATTGAATAGCAAAAAATATGGTAGCAAATGATGCAAAAGTTGAGATAAATAAAGCTTTTATTATATTTTCAGGACTTACATTATAGGCAGAACACAATACAACAGCTGTATGACCACATGGTGCAACACTAACAAAAAAAGCACCAGGAATTTTTTCAGGTTGCCCAGCATCAAATATAATAAAGCCGATTATCAAGAGGATGATTGGTGAAACAACTAATTTCAATATAGATATAGAAGCAGTTAATTTATTAATAACTTTATGTGTGTAAAAAGATAATGTGATACCAATTGCAAAAAGTCCTATAGGAGAAACACAAGCTGCCAAAACAGAAAGTACGTAGTCTATTGGCGTATCGTCGATATTTATCTTAAATACAAATAGTAAAAGACCAATTAAGATTGAAAATATCATTGGATTAAGAACTATGTTCTTTATAAATATGTTTAATCGAATATTTTTTTTAGTAGTAAGTTCTAAAAAAAAAGCAATTACAGATAATAAAATAACCCCATCCATTAATATTATACTTGTTACTTGAGTTATTACTTCAGTGCCAAAATAGATTTTTGTAATAGGTAATAATAATGTTACATGATTTGATAGTGCCACCATCAATGCCCATATAATAGATTCTGGAACAGGTCTTTTAAAAAACTTATATATTAATAAAAATGTTAAAAACCCAAGACTTCCTTGCATTAAAAAATAAGAAACTATTTGTTTTATATCAACCTGGCCTATTTCACTTTGAGCAACAAATTTAATAATTAAGGCAGGGACCGCTACATAGAATAAAAACAAATTTAAAACTTTTGCATGACCTAAATCAAAAATTTTAAGTTTTCCAAAAACAAAACCAAATAGTGTGATAAAGATAAAAGGTGTTAACCCAAGAAATATTGAATACATTTTATTAAAGTATTGTTATTCTATGAAGTATTCTATTACCTTTAAACGGTGTAGCCTGATGGAGCATGGCTCTATTATCCCAAATAGCAAGCTGATCTTTTTCCCATTCTAATGAATATTGAAAGGTTTTTTTTGTCTGATGATTAAATAAAAACTTCTTTAAGTCATTTTTTTGTTTAGTCATATATGTATTAAATTTTAAAAAGTGTCCTGGACTACAGTATATAGTTTTTTTATTTTTAATAGTTCTTATTATTTTATGTCTGGAAATCAGTTCTTTAGATATTTTTCCTTTTTCTTTTTCTCTCTCCACTGTTGTGATTGATATTGGTCCATGTGAGGAGTAGATGCCTTTTAATTTTTTAAGCTTATTTTTATAATTTTTTGATAATTTTTCATAAGCTAAGTACTGCGAAGAAAAGTCAGTATTAGCAACACCTTTTTTAGGTACCAGTTTAGAAAGTAACATCGTGTATCTAGGAGGTTTTTTTGTATAAGAGGAGTCTGTGTGAAATTGTTCACCAAAGCTAGGTCCTTTATCAGTAGATTTACGTTGTACAACAGTTATTTGAGGATATTTTTTATTTAAACCCTTCAATCTTGGATAATTAGCTGGTTTACCAAATTTTTTTGCAAAATTAAGATAATTCTTGGAAGTAAGTTTTTGTTTTGGAAAATAAATCATTCCATACTTATCAAGTGTTGATTTAATTTCTTTTAATTGCTTATTATCAATTTTATTAAGGTTACAAATAATTTCTGCAGCCCTATTTTTTTTTGAAATTATCTTTAACATTAAATATTTTTTATATTTTTTTGATTTAAAGGTTTTTTGATTATTGTTGCAGGGTATTTTTTCTTTTCAACTTCAATACATAAATTTTTATTGATCAAGTCTTCAATAGAATTTCCAGAGTTGACATAACCAAATGAAATATTTTTTTTAAAATTAAATGAATAATTTCCTGATGTTGTTCTGCCAATTATTTTATCATCTAAGTAAATTGGCTCTTCATGAAGTAACAAAGGTTCTCCAGGTATATTATCTTTCAATACCATCATGGCTAATGATTTTGTTGGGTATTTATCTTTAATTTTTAATAATGCTTCTTTTCCAATAAAATTTATATTTTTTTTATAACTAATTGCAAAATTAAGTCCTGCTTGATATTGATTTTCTTCAGGTGACATATCATGTCCCCAATGTAAGAAACCACTTTCCATTCTCATAATATCCATAGCATGCGCACCACAAAGTGATAAGCCATGATTTTTACCCTCTTTAATAATTGCTAAAAATAATTTTTTGCTTTCATCTATGTTTGTATACAATTCGAAACCTATTTCACCTACATAAGATAATCTTTGAGCCCAGACTTTAACTCCGTCAATAGTTACAAATTTTCCATGACTAAACTTTATACCTTCATTTGTAAAATCATCATTACTGATATTAGATATTAATTTTCTTGAGTTGGGTCCGTATAATCCTAGGCATGTTAAATCTTCTGTTACATCTCTAAAATTGACCTCTTCTGAAAGATGTTTTTTTATATGAAATTTATCATGTATTCTTGTTGCTGCTGGACCTATCACTCTAAAATGGTTTTTTTCAAGACAAGTAACAGTAACATCGGTCTCTATTCCTCCATCTTCATTTAACATCTGGGTATAAGTTGCTCTACCCTCAATATCTTTTATGTTTGCTGTACAAATTTTTTGTAATTCTTCGTGAACATTTTGCCCTTCTAGGTCAAATTTTGAAAAAGGAGATAGCTCAAATAATCCAACGTTTTCTCTGGCATTTTTGGTCTCAAATTCAGCTGATGGATACCAATTTTGATAACCAAAACTATAATTGTAATCAGCCTTTTCACCTTTCAACGCATACCACATAGGTCTTTCAAAACCACCCGAGGTTCCAAAACAAGCTCCTAATTTTTTTAGCTCCTCTTGGTAGGGTAATACAATTTGGTTTCTTGATGTTTTATGCTGTTTAAATGGCCAATGCATTCCATATAAATCACCAAGTGTTTCTGTCACTCTTTCCATTATAAATTTTTTTGATGAATGAAATTTTTGAAATCTTTTAATATCTAATGAAAATAAATCCTCATTAATATGTCCATTAATCATCCATTCTGCAGTAACTCTTCCAGCACCTCCTGAACTTGCAATTCCAATACTATTAAAACCACAACATGTAAAAAGTTTTTTAATCTCAGGAGTTTCACCTAATAGATATTGGGTATCAGGAGTAAATGATTCTGGACCAGAGAAAAATTTTCTAATTCCTGCATTTTCCAACATGGGCAACCTGTGAAATGATTTTTGTAAATAAGGTTCGAAATGATCAAAATCATCTGGTAATTCACCAAAGGAAAAATCATCTGGCACAACACCAGTATTTTTAAAAGCTGGTTTTGCATTTGGTTCAAAAATTCCAACTAACATTTTTCCTGCGTCTTCTTTAAGATAGAGACAATTATTATAATCTCTTAAAACTGGTAAGTTTTTTGGTAGATCTTTCATTGGTTCTGTGATCACATAAAAATGTTCATTGGGATACAATGGAATACTAACATTCATTTTTTCACCTATTTGTCTAGACCACATACCTGTTGCTAAAACAACATACTCACAATCAATTTTTCCTTTATCGGTCTCAACTCCAACTATAGAATTATTTTTAACTAGAATTTTTGTTACAGGCGTTTTTTCAAAAATTTGTGCTCCTTCCATTCTAGCAGCTTTAGCTAAAACATTAGTTACACCTACTGGGTCAGCTTGACCATCTTTTGGCATAAAAACACTTCCAATAATGTCCTCATTATTTACAACAGGATATAAATTCTTTGTTTGTTTTTTATCCAAAACATGCACTTCAACATCAGATAGTTGAGCGGTAGTTGCTTGTCTCAACAACTCTTGCATTCTCTCTTTAGTGGTAGCTACTGTAATTGCTCCATTCTGTTTTAACCCTATAGATAATCCAGTTTTCTTTTCTAATTCTTGATAAAGATCCAAAGTATATTTTCTTAATTTTGTAATAGTAGATGAAGCCCCTAATTGACCCATTAAACCAGCTGCATGCCATGTGGTTCCAGATGTTAATTGGTCTCTCTCTAATAGAACCACATCTTTCCAGCCAAATTTAGCTAGATGATATGCACACGATGTTCCAGCTACGCCGCCTCCAATAACTACAACTTTTGCACCTTTAGGTAATTCTTTATCCATGAGTATATTATTACCGTATTATAATACTTAAAAACAGACAATGTGGTCAATATGGATTGGCCTTTTAATGCCAAACTTTTCATCTACCTCATGTTGGTGAATGTGGTGAGAATGAACAAATACTGGGATTTGTAAATTACTCTCAGTTTTAAGAGTGTATATAAAATTTGTTCCTCTAAATTTACGGTCAACAACTTCTAACTTTAGATTACTTTTATCATCATGTTCTAAATCTTCTGGTTGTAATAAAAGTTTTACATCTGATCCGTTTGGATAATGTTTAACAAAATTACCTTGGATTGTGCCAAGATCTTTATTTTCTAAACTATTTTCACTTGTAACTTTTGCAGGAATTAAAATTCCTCTATTTAAGAAATTTACAACCTCTACTGAATTTGGAAAATGATAAACATTATATGGATCATCAAATTGCTTTAACTGTTTGTTTAATATTATTCCACATTTACTTCCTAAATAAAAAGCTTCATATGAGTCGTGAGTGACAATTATAGTTGTTATTTTAGATTTACTTAACAATTGCTTTAACTCAACTTGTATTTCCTCTTTAAAGCTTTGATCAACGTTTGAAAGAGGCTCATCTAAAAGTAACAAGTCTGGATTTGAAACTAATGACCTGGCTAATGATGCTCTTTGAGCCTCCCCTGCACTAATTTCATGTGGATATTTATTTAATATTTTCTTTAAATTTAAGAAATTAATTATTTCCTTGGGATTAATTTTTTTTTTCTTTTTACTTTTTTTTTCAGTGCCAATTAAAATATTTTTTTCAACATTGTAATGTGGGAATAAACTATTTTCTTGAAATGCAAGCGATATATTTCTGTCTTCTGGTTCCATATGAATTTTTTTAGAGGAAATGGTTTTATTATTAATTGTTATGGTTCCATTATTTATTTTTTCTAAACCAGCTATAGTTCTTAAAATTGTAGTTTTTCCTATTCCTGATGGACCTAATAGACAAATAATATCTCCTTCATTTTGAATTGAAAAAGAAACATTTTTTACTTTTGTGGTACCACCAACATTAAAATCAACATTATTAATTTCTAAAAAATTTTTAGTCATTACGTTCTTTTAAAATATAATTAGAAGATATTGTAATAAAAAAAGCTGCAATTAAAATCAAAAATAATGAAGGCACCGCTGCTGCTTCAAGCATATCCTCTGAAGCCGAAATATAAGCTGTAGTTGCGAAGGTTTCAAAATTAAAAGGTCTTAAAACTAATGTGATTGGTAATTCTCGAATTATTTCAAGTGAGATCAAAATTACAACAAAAAGAAGAGAGTTTCTCAAATAAGGAATATGAATATTGGTAAATGTCTTTCTTTTTGAGTATCCAAGAAGATATGCGCTCTCATCGACAGAAACATTTATTTTTTCATAACCTGATTTTATTCCGTTGAATGCTAGTGAGTAAAAACGAATGAAATAGACAATGACTAATCCTAATATTGATCCAATAAATACTTTTTTAATTGATAGAAATCCAAGCGATTTAATTATGTTATTATCAAACCAAGCAATAAAAGTTATAAAAGCAACAGCTAGTATTACACCAGGTATTGCATATCCTGAGATTGATAATGTTGAAAGAAAGTTAAGAGTTTTATTTTTTGAAACTCTGTTACCATAATTTGATATCAATGCGAAAGTAATTAAAACAAAGCTAGATAAAGTCACTAAATATAAAGTATTTAATAAAAGATTAATTACATTAACATCAAAGAAGTTCTCTGGAAATTTTATTGTCCAATACAACATTTGTCCTAAAGGAAATAAAAAACTTAAAAAGAATAATAAAAAACAAAATGAAAAAGCAAAAAAGGAATTTACACCTGATAGTTTTGTTTTCTCCTTTTGTTTAAATCCACCTCTAGAGTCCAAATGATATTTTGCTTTTTTTCTAGATAAGTTCTCTGTCAAAAATAGAATAAATATAAATAGTAATAAGAAAAAAGATATTCTGTTTGCAAAAGCTAGATCGTCAAATGTTATCCAAGCGTTATAAATTCCAGTTGTTAATGTATTTACCGAAAAAAAATCTACAGCACCGAACTCAGCTAGTGTTTCCATTGCTACTAATGATAATCCAGCAACAATTGCTGGTCGAGCTGCAGGTAAAATTATAGAGAAGAAAGATTTAATTTTTGAAAACCCTAAATTTTTACCAAGTTCTATTAAGTTTTGTGATTGATATAAAAATGAGGATCTAGCAAGTATATAAACATATGCGTAGAGAGAAAAAGAAATTGATAATATCAAACCGAACATGCCATCAAACTTTGGTATATGTTGATTATACTCCCCCTCACCAAATATATTCCTCAATATAGTAAATGCTGTTCCATAATTATCAAAAAAAGCAAATAACGAGTATGCATAAATATAGGGGGGAATCGCAAAGGATAAAATTAATGCCCATTTAAAGAAATTTACTCCTGGAAATTTATAAAATGAAACTATGTATGCTGATCCAACCCCTAAAATAAATGTTAAAATTAGAACACCGACTAAAAGTGATAATGAATTAAAGATGTATTCGTATAAAAAAGTATTTTTAAGTATTTCAAAATACCGAGATGTATCCTCAAAAAAACTTAAAGAAACTGTTAAAATAGGAATAATGACTAAGAATGAAATTAATACAGAGCTTAAAAACCACAAATTTAATTTATTTGAAAACATTTAAAAACTAATTTTTTTTATTTTTTTTCTGAGAGGTATTTAATACAATTATCTGGAGTTGTCTCGATGTAAGGATCATCATCTGAGCCATCATTATTTATACCAGGTTCTTGCCACCATTTTTCAACAATTCCATTATTAATTATGGCCATATATCTCCAGCTTCTTTGACCAAATCCATTGTGATCTTTAGAAACTAGCATACCCATAAATTTAGTAAAAAGTCCTGAACCATCAGGTATGAGTTTGATATTTTTTATTTGTAATTTTTCTGCCCATGCGTTCATTGTGTAAGAGTCGTTAACCGAACAGCAGTATATTTCATCAATTCCAAGCTCTATTAATTTCAAATAATTAGTCTCAAAACCTGGTAGTTGTTGAGAAGAACATGTAGGCGTAAATGCACCAGGGAGGCTAAAAATTATAACTCTTTTTCCTTTAAAATAATCATCAGTAGACTTATCGACCCATTTTCCACCTATAGAACATTCATTGAAAGATGATGAGCTATCTCCTACTCTTGTTTTGAAAATTACTTTAGGTATTTGAAGTCCAAGCATGTCAAAAATTCTTGTGTAAATTTAAAGGTGCCTATGAGGATAACATAGACACCTTTATTAAGAAAAGTCAGATATTGAATACTTTTAGAATGTGCGGAAAATCTTTAGTATTTATCTCTGAAAACTTTCTTTTATTTATTCTTTTGTTAATTTTTTTACACTCCTCAGCACATGGAGTACATGGCTGGGCTGACTTATTAAAATTAACATCAGACATAAATTTTTTCTTAGTCTTCAATGTTACTTCCAACCTGCAGCAGTCATTACTTCTAATGCATCTGCTTGTTTAGCTCCATAACTAGCAACACTTGTAGTAAGATCTTGTTTAAAATCTAAACCTAGATTATTAACTACTAGCGGACTTGGCGAAACACCACTAATCATTGGAAACTCAAATGTATTGTTTGTAAAGTGCTCTTGAGATTCTGGTGACAATAGGAAGTCCACAAGTTTAATTGCATTGTCTACATTTGGAGCTCCTTTAACTAAAGCTGCACAACTTATGTTCATATGTGTTCCTCTATCATTCTGATTAGGGAAAAACGCTTTAACTTTTTTTGCAGCTTCTTGTTGTTCAGGTCCTTTATTACCAGATAACATTAAAGCTAAATAATATGTATTAGCTACTGCAATATCAGCTTCACCAGCTGCTACTGCCATAATCTGCGCTCTATCATTTCCTTTTGGATCTCTTGCCATATTAGCTACAACACCTTTTGCCCATTCACTTGCGGCTTTCTTTCCATTATTTTTAACTAATGAAGCAACTAATGATTTATTATAAATATTGCTAGAAGCTCTAATTGCTATTCTGCCTTTCCATTTAGGATCAGCTAAGCTTTCATAGGTAAGACCTGATAATTCAGCACCACTTACTCTTTCAGGAGAATAGTAAACAATTCTTGCTCTTTTGGCTACTCCAACCCAGTGAGTTGTTCTGAAATTTTTAGGTACAGAAGATTTAATTGTGGGTGAAACTAGACCAGCTTGTGTCATTCCTTTTGCTTTAAAAGCTCCACATCTTCCAGCATCAGCTGTAATGTAAAGATCAGCAGCTGAGTCAGCGCCTTCTTCGATCATTCTTTTCTCTAACGCACCAGATTTACCATTAATTAAATTAACTTTTATACCTGTTGCTTTTTCAAATTTACCATAAAGCTCTGCGTCTGCTTTATAGTGTCTAGCATTAAATATATTTACCTCATTAGCGATAGCAAAAGTTGAAACGACTAAGGATAAAATTAATGCTGAAATAGATATTTTCTTCATTATTTTCTCTCTCTGTTAGTTATTTTTGTTTATAATAGTTCTGAGAATTATTCGCATTGATAATGATTATCAATCTCAATAGTGTCGCATATATTTATTAGGATTTTTAAAGCTTTTAGGACTTGAACTCTGAAATTTTACTATAAAGAAAGTTTCTAAAGGTTGTAACTCTTGCTACATTTTTTAAAGATTCTGGAAAGACAAAGTGAGCCTCTGTAATCGGGCCTTCTACGCTTGGTAGAACTTTAATTACATTTCGAGATAAAGAAACTAAATAATCTGGAAGAGCCGCAAGACCTACGCCACTTTCAACTGCTAACAGTAAACCCATAACGCTATTTACTTTCATAACAGGTTTTCTTTTTTTATTATCTTTTATACCAAGTTTTAATGCCCAATCTGGATTAAATACTGGTGATGGAGCTCCTCTACCAAATGATATAAAGTTATGTTTGCTTAAATCGTTAATAGATTTAGGCATACCATGTTTTTCAAGATACTTATTTGAGCCATATATATGGTAATTTATATCCATTAGTTTTCTTTGAATATAATTAAGTTGTTTTGGTCTTCTCATAAATATTCCGATATCGGCTTGTCTTGTACTTAAATCTAATTCTTTATCATCAAAAATTAATTCTATTTCAATTTCTGGATTTAATTGCATAAACTCTTGAATTCTCGGAGTTAACCAGTGAGTACCAAAACTTCTAACAGTTGTAATTGTTAATTTTCCTGTTGGTTTGTGTTTTTGATCTCCTAAAGTTGTTTCAACCTCTTTAAGTTTACTGATAACCTCATGTGCAGTTTTATAAACATATTCACCATTTTCTGTAAGCGTTAATCCTCTTGCATGTCTTTCAAATAACTTTACTTTTAATTCTTCTTCTAAAGATTGAATTTGTCTACTAATTGCAGATTGGCTTAGATTTAAAATTACAGTAGCGCTAGTAAAACTGCCAGCTTCAGCTACTGCATGAAAAATTTTTAATTTATCCCAATCCATTATTTATTTACATCCACTATAATTCTATTTTTCAATTTTCCTTCAAGCATTTGCGGAAATATATTCAAAAGTTCCTCAAGCCCAATTGTCTTAATTGATTTTTCAATAATACTAAAATCTACTAAACCTGGTACCTCACTCCATACAAATTCTTTTCTTTTGTTGCTTACATTAACTGAATCTACGCCCCATAGTTTTACGGCTCTGATATAAAAAGGAACTACAGAAGTATTCAATTTGTTAGTTCCACTTGCATTACCACAGACAGCTACAATTCCTTTTAATCTTGTTTGAGATATTGCATTTGCTAAAATATTTCCACCAACAGTGTCAACAACACCATCCCAAGTACCTTTGCCAATTAATCTTGGTTCACCTTCAAATTCTTTACGATCTAAAACAGTTTTTGCTCCTAATTCTTTTAAATAATCAGCTTTTTCAGGCTTTCCTGTAATTGCAGTTACATTACATCCCATTTTTGAAAGAATATTTACTGCAACCATCCCTACACCACCTGTTGAACCTGTTACAAGGACATCGTTCACTTTACTTTGAAGTAATAATTCTTCCTTTGCTTTGACGGCAAATGCGCACAACATTGCTGTAAAGCCAGCAGTACCCATCATCATTGCTTGCTTTAGATCAATACCAGAAGGTTTCTTTATAAGAAATTCTTTTTTGACTCTTGCATATTGAGAGAATCCTCCATGAAATAATTCTCCCACTCTGCAACCAGTAAGTATTACCTCGTCACCTTCTTTAAATTCATCTGACTTGCTTTCTGCTACTGTACCTGAGAAATCAATTCCAGGAATTCTCGGAAACTCTTTTACTAATTTTGCACCATCTTTCAAAATCAAAGCATCTTTATAGTTTAAATCAGAGTATTGTATTTTTACTAAAACTTCACCCTCGTTTAAAAAATCAAAATTTAATTCTTTAACTTCTTGATAAAAATTTTCACCATCCTGGTTTACGACCAGAGCTTTGAAAGTTTCAGGCATTTATAATTAAACTCTATTTTGCAATAAATCGCAAATATCTATTCTGATAACTAAGATCATCTTTAAATTGACCTAAATAAAAATTAGTAACAGTTGTAGCTTGTTCCTTTTTAATACCTCGCATAGTCATACACTGGTGAGTTGAGTCAATTGTTACTGCAACACCTTTTGCATCTAATGACTCCATTAGTGTATTTGCAATTTGAACTGTTAATCTTTCTTGTGTTTGAAGCCTTTTTGAGAAAACTTCCACAACTCTTGCAATTTTGCTGAGTCCAACAACTCTCTCATTTGGAATGTATGCAACGTGTGCGATTCCAATAATAGGTGCCATATGATGTTCGCAGTGACTTTGTACAGAAATATTTTTTTGAACTACCATGTCGCTGTAGCCTTCAACATCTCCAAAAGTTTTGCTTAAAATTTCTTTAGGATCCTCTTTGTAACCTTTAAAATACTCTTTGAATGCTTTCGTAACCCTTTTTGGAGTTTCTAATAAACCTTCTCTAGATGGATCTTCACCTAGCCATTTTAAGATTTTAACAAAAGCTTCACGCGCCTCTTCATCTGTTACAATCTCAATATTTTTGTTATTTTCGTTTTTTACTAATTTCATGATGGGTTTTTATATATATAAATCCTTAAATTTAAAATATTTAATATATTCAGTAATATGTTAGATATTGCGACTTATATATGTTTAAAAAAAGAGAAAATGTCGCTGATATAGAGGAAGGTAACCTATTATCTCCAAAATTCGATAATGATGGTTTAATCCCTGTAATTACAACATGTGCTGAAACCAAAGAGATTCTAATGCACGGTTATATGAATGTTGAAGCTTTTAAATTGACAATAGAAACAAAAGAAGCTCACTACTGGAGCAGGTCTAGAAAAGAAATTTGGCATAAAGGAAAAACTAGTGGCTTTACTCAAAAAGTAAAAGAAATAAGAATTGACGATGATCAAGATGCAGTTTGGATAACTGTAGATATTGGTGATGGTGCAAGTTGTCATGTTGGTTACAGATCATGTTTTTATCGATCAGTACCTACAGGTAAAATTGAAAATGGACGTAAAGTAGAAATGAAATTTGAAGAAGAAAAGAAAAAATTTGATCCAGAAGTTGTTTATAAAGGACAACCTAATCCCACTAAAATTTAATGAGTGAGGCTCAAAAAAATGTTCTTGGAGAAGATCTTGAAGAATGTTCTAAAAATCCATTAACAGGTTGGTTCAGAGATGGTTGTTGTAATACAGATGAAAACGATCGAGGTTTACATACAGTTTGCGTAAAAGTTAATGATGAATTTTTAAAATGGTGCAAAGAGGCTGGTAACGATTTAATAACACCTCACCCTGAATTTGGTTTTCCTGGATTGGTAGATGGAGATAACTGGTGTGTATGTGCCAGTTGGGTTGCAAGAGCTTTAGATGCGGGAATTGGATGTTCAATATATTTGAAAAAAACTCACGTTAATACTTTAAAGTTAGTACCAATTGAAACTTTAAAAAAATTTGCAATAGATCTTTCTTAATTACATATTTCCGTACTTAGGTCCACCTCCACCTTCTGGAGTAACCCATGTAATATTTTGTGACGGCTCTTTTATATCGCAAGTTTTACAATGAATACAATTTTGAGAATTAATCACAAATTTTTCAACATCATTTTCTTTTTGTACTTCATAAACTCCAACTGGACAGTATCTTTGAGCTGGCTCGTCGTATTTTCCTAAAGTATATTTTATTGGTAAATCTTTATCTTTAAGTTGAAGATGTACTGGTTGATTTTCAGCATGATTAGTTCCTGTTAGATAAACTGAACTTGTTTTGTCAAATGTAATGACATTATCTGGTTTTGGATAATCTATTTTTGGCATTTCACTTGCTGGTTTTAAAGTTTCGTGATCAGCATGTTTGTGTTTTAGTGTAAATGGCAATCTTCCTTTAAATAAAATTTGATCAATTCCTGTAAATATTATTCCAAGAATTAAACCCCAGCTAAAACTAGGTTTAACATTTCTAGCTTCATATAACTCCTTATAAACCCAACTTTTTTTGAATTTTTCCTCATAAATAGATAATTCTTGGCTTGATTTTATATGATCAATAATAGTTTCCGCTGCAATCATTCCACTCTTCATTGCAGTATGTGATCCTTTAATTTTTGGCATGTTTAATGTACCAGCATCACAACCAACTAATAATGCACCTGGCATAAACATTCTGGGAAGACTTTGAAAACCTCCCTCTATAAGTGCTCTTGCTCCGTATGATATTCTTTTACCACCTTCTAATATTGATCTAATCGCAGGATGAGTTTTAAATTTTTGAAATTCATCAAATGGCGAAAGATGAGGATTTTTATAGTCAAGACCGATAACATATCCTAAAAATATTTGTTTATTTTCCGCATGATAAACAAAGCTTCCCCCGTAGGTGCTATTATCTAATGGCCAGCCTGCTGTATGCATCACTAGACCTTCATCATGATTTTCTTCTTTCAACTCCCAAATTTCTTTAAATCCAATTCCATACTGTTGTGGATCTTTTCCTTTATCTAAATCAAATTTTTTGATTAATTCTTTACCTAAATGTCCTCTACACCCTTCTGCAAAAACTGTAACTTTTGCATGAAGTTCCATCCCTGGTTCGTAGCCATCTTTTTTATTACCTTCTTTATCTAAACCCATATCTTGAGTTGCTACACCCTTAACAGAACCATCTTCATTGTATAAAACTTCACTTGCAGGAAAACCTGGGAATATTTCAACTCCAAGAGTTTCAGCTTGTTCTGCTAACCATCTACATAAATTAGCTAGACTAATAATATAATTGTTATGATTTTGTTGTACTTTAGGTAATAACCAGGTTGGCCAACTAATTTTTTTTGTCTTTCCTAGAAATAGAAACTTTTCTTTGTTAACTTTTGTTTTAATTGGTGGATTAAGATCTTTCCAATTTGGCAATAGTTCATCTAAGGCTCGTGTTTCAAACACGTTCCCGGATAAAATATGTGCACCTATTTCAGATGCTTTTTCTAAAAGGCAGACATTAATATCTGGATTTAACTGCTTTAATTTTATTGCAGTTGAAAGTCCCGATGGTCCGCCACCTACGATTACAACATCGTATTCCATCACTTCTCTGGACATACTAATTTCTTACAGTATTTGTTATTTTTGTATAGTGTTTAATTTGTTCAGTTCCTCTAAGAATTGAGGAAGTGCTTCGAATAAATCAGCTTCCAGGCCGTAATCTGCGACACTAAAAATAGGTGCTTCACCATCTTTATTTATAGCAACTATAACTTTACTTTCTTTCATTCCTGCTAAATGTTGAATGGCTCCAGAAATTCCAACTGCTATATATAGATCAGGAACAACAACTTTTCCTGTTTGTCCCACTTGATGTTCGTTTGTAATATATCCAGCATCAACCGCAGCTCTTGAAGCTCCTATTGCAGCATTTAACTTGTCCGCTACATCAGTTATTAGTTTGAAGTTTTCACCATTTTGTAAGCCTCTACCACCAGAAATTACTATTCTGGCAGTGCCTAATTCAGGTCTATCTGATTTAATTTCTTCTCTATTAATAAATTTAGTATTTTCAGTTTGGTCTGCTGCATCTATTTTTTCTATTTCTGCAGATCCACCAGTTGTTTCAGCTGCTTCAAATGATGTTGGTCTAATAGTAATACATTTTTTTTCGTCATTACTTTTAACAGTAGCAAATGCATTTCCAGCGTAAATTGGTCTTAAAAAAGTATCAGGAGAAATTACTTTTATAATATCACTTACTTGTGAAATATCTAACAAAGCTGCAACTCGTGGCATAAGATTTTTTCCAAATGTATTTGCTGAACAAATAATATGTGAATATTTATCAGCGTGTTTTAAAATTGCTGCAGTATAATTTTCAGCAATATAATTTTCATAAATTTCATGATCTACATGCAGAACTTTTTTTACTAAAGGAACTTCAGATAAAGATTTTGCAACATCATCTGCCTTACTTCCAATTAACAGTACATGAAGATCTTGATCTATTTGCGATGCAGCTGTAATCGCGTTTAAAGTAAATGGTTTTACCTCTTTGTTGTTATGCTCTGCTATTAATAAAACTGACATTAAATTACCTTAGCCTCATTTTTTAATTTTTGCACTAATTCCTCAACACTAGCAACTTTTATACCCGCTTTTCTTTTTGGCGGTTCTTCAATCTTAATATGTTCTATTCTAGGGTTTGTATCAACTCCTAGATCTGACGCATTAATCTGTTCAATAGGTTTTTTTTTAGCTTTCATTATATTTGGTAGTGACGCATATCTTGGCTCATTTAATCTTAAATCACACGTAACAATAGCTGGTGTATTAACTTCAATAGTTTCCAGACCTTCATCTACTTCTCTAGTAACTTGTAATGATTTATCGTTTACCTCAATTTTTGAAGCAAAAGTTGCTTGTGGCCAATTTAAATGTGCCGCTAACATTTGACCTGTTTGATTGCAGTCATCATCAATTGCTTGTTTACCCATAAATACTAAATCCGGATTTTCTTTTTCAACAATTTTTTTTAATATTTTAGATACAGCAAGAGGTTCAATGATACCATCAACCTTTACATGAATTCCTCTATCCGCTCCTACTGCTAAAGCTTTTCTAACTGTCTCTTGAGCTTTCTCTTCACCAACAGTAACTGCAATTATTTCTGTTGCTTTACCCGTTTCTTTTATTTTTACCGCTTCCTCAATAGCATTGTCATCTGGTGGGTTCGTTGACATTTTTACGTTATCAGTAACTACACCACTACCATCCTCTTTAACTCTAATTTGAACGTTATAATCAATAACTCTTTTTACAGCGACTAAAATTTTCATTAAGCTCTCAATAATTTATTCTCTGCATCGTAAGGACATTCTTCTAAAATTGTTGCCTCATGCATTTTACCAAGTATATCAATCCTCAGTTTTTGTCCAACATTTGCTAACTCAGGTTTAACCATTCCTAGTGCGATAGATTTTCCTAGTCTAAATCCAAAATCACCACCAGTTGCACGTCCTACAACACTACCATTTTCATAAATTGGGTTGTTTCCTAGTACATCCGCATCACTAGTTTCGTGAACCTCTAAAGTAACAAGCTTATTATCAAAGCCTTTTTCTCTCCATTTATTTAAAGCATCAAGTCCAATAAAACTTCCTTTGTTTGGATGAATAAATCTATCTAAACCACTTTCGTAAGGTGAATACTCAATTGATAATTCAGTTCCAACTAGTTTGTAGGATTTTTCAACTCTCAAACTGTTCATTGCTCTAATACCATAAGGTTTTAAACCTAAGTCTTGACCTGCATCCATAAGTTTATCAAAAATATGATTTTGATATTCAATAGGATGATGAAGTTCCCAACCTAGCTCTCCAACAAAATTAACTCTCATTGCATTTACTGGTGCAAAACCAACATCTACTTGTTTTGCGCTTAGCCATTTAAAATTTTCATTTGAAAAATCATCATTTGACACCCTTTGCATTAGTTCTCTTGCTTTCGGTCCTGATACCACAAGTACACCTTTGCTATTTGTTAAGTTCTCAAATTGAACTGATCCATCTTTTGGCATCCAACCAAATATCCAATCGTGATCCAATCTTTGGTAAGCCCCAGCGGAAACAAGATAAAAACTATTTTCTGACTCTCTCATAATTGTAAATTCTGAGTGAACACCACCTTTGGTATTTAATGCGTGACATAAATTAATTCTACCTACTTTTTTTGGTAATTTATTAGCCACCAACTTATCTAAAAATTCTTCAGCTCCAGGTCCTTTAATCCTGCATTTAGCAAATGCGGTCATATCTAGTAGTCCAACATTTTCTTTTACATTTTTGCACTCTTTTTCAACTGCTTTGAACCAATTAGATCTTCTAAATGACCAATCATCCTTTTGTTCCATGCCATCAGTTGCAAAAAAGTTTGGTCTTTCCCATCCAAATTTTTGACCAAAAACTGCACCAAGATTTTTCATTCTGTCGTAACACGGGGCTGTTCTTAAAGGTCTTGCAGCTGGTCTTTCTTCATCCGGAAAGTGAGTTATAAATACATGACTGTAAGCTTCTTCATTCTTTTCTTTAAGATATGATTTTGAGCAATAATCTCCATATCTTCTAGGTTCTACTCCAAGCATATCAATTGTAGGTTCACCATCAACAATCCACTCTGCTAATTGCCATCCGGCTCCGCCGGCTGCTGTAATACCAAAACTATGACCTTCATTAATCCAAAAGTTCTTTAATCCCCATGCTGGACCAACTATCGGATTTCCATCTGGAGTATAGCAAATAGCACCGTTGTAAACTTTTTTAACACCTACCTCTCCAAATGCTGGAACTCTATGAATAGCTCCTTCAATATGAGGAGCAAGTCTATCTAGATCTTCTTGGAAAAGTTCATACTCAGATTCCTTTGAAGGACCATCTACATAACAGGCAGGAGCACCATCCTCATATGGTCCTAAAATTAAACCACCTGCTTCCTCTCTCATGTACCATCTGCTATCACTATCTCTTAAAACTCCCATTTCAGGAAGACCTTCTTTTTTTCTTTTTTGAATTTCTGGGTGTGGTTCTGTTACAATGTACTGATGCTCAACTGGTATTACTGGAATATCTAAGCCAACCATTTTACCAGTTTGTCTAGCAAAATTTCCTGAACATGAAATTACATGTTCACATTCTATAGATCCTTTATCTGTTTCAACAATCCATCCATCTTTATTTTGTTTCATTGCAAGAACCGTTGTATTTCTGTAAATCTCAGCACCTCTATTTCTTGCGCCCGTAGCTAATGCTTGTGTTAAATCTGCAGGTTGAATATATCCATCTTGAGGATGTTGAATTGCTCCAATTAAATCCTTTGTATTACACAAAGGCCAAATTTCTTTTACTTGATCTGGTGTTAGAAATTTTACATCTACTCCGATAGTTTTTGCAACGCCTGCGTATTGATGGTACTCATCCATTCTATCTTTGTTGTCTGCTAATCTAATATTTGAAACAACACTGAAACCGACGTTTTTACCTGTTTCTTCCTCTAAACTTTTATAAAGATTAACTGCATATTTATGTAACTGTCCGACTGAGTAACTCATGTTAAATAATGGAAGTAACCCAGCTGCATGCCATGTTGAACCTGAGGTTAATTCCTTTCTTTCAATCAAAACAACATCAGACCAGCCCTTTTTAGCTAAGTGATACAGAGCACTAACACCAACAACTCCACCACCTACTACTACAACTTTTGCTTTTGATTTCATCATGCGATTTTTACTAAATTTTTTCTATAAACTAAACATAATTCTAATAGTCATAATCATCATCATCGTCATCTCTCCAACCCATTTGGTACATTAAATATGCGGCAGTAATTACACTCACCACTCCTGCGGCCATACCAAAATTTACACCCATAGTTTGACCAAAATAATACCATCCTATCTGAGTTGCACCAATTGGTGGGATGCAAAGTATTGCCATTAGTATTGCAATTCGTACTGGAAAACTAGGTTTTTTCATTAAATAGAAGAGCCCATTGGCATTGGTTGAGATACAGCAGTAGTTAGCCAACAATTTTTTAAAAATCCATCAATTTCATATTTTTCAACTTGCCATTTGAATTTGTAATATTTTTTATCTTTGTCCATAATGGTCACTTCAAATGTCGAAACACCTTTTGATTTATAAACTTCTACAATTTCATAATTTTCGTGGTTTAAAAGCATTGAATAAGAATCGGTCTTAATCATGTTTTTAAATCTCTCAATGGGTCCTGTAACTCTTTGATTGTTAGGATGAGCAAAAAACCAAGTTTGAATGATACCACTGTCTTTTTCAGGACTGTCGTTATTCATTAAAGCATTGAGTTGTATCTCAATTACTTCTCTGGGCTTTATCTCTGGATTTGGTTTTCTTATCTCGGCAGATAATTCATTTAAAGAAAAAATTAATAGAAAAAAGATACTATAAATTACTGGCTGTATTCTTGACATCTTCCAAAAATTTAATTCTTTTTTCATTTGAAACAAATGGTACAGCAAAATATCGTTTATAGGTAATGTCATAAATACCACACTTATTAAAAATACCTTTTTTAATTCTTCTAAGTGGTAAATTTAAAAAAAAATCTGTAATTGAAAATCTTGGGGAGCCATATGTGCAGAAAATTATAGCTTTTTTACTTTTTAGTTTTCCAACAGCATATCCATGGTTTCCGATAAGTTTCTTAAAAGAAAAAGCCCAAGGTGGCGCTAATACTTTATCTATCCAGCCCTCTAATATTGCTGGCATTCTATAGTTCCAGATAGGTGCTACAAGGACAATTAAATCAGTTTCATCTATTTTTTTTCTGTGATCTAAAACTACTTCATCGGCTTTTTCTCCAGCATAGACTGGGTTAAACTTTTCTTTATATAAATCTATACATTCTACTGTATGACCTTTTTCTTCTGCTGATTTTATAAAAGTATCTTTGATTGCTGAATTGAAAGATTTTTCATTATAATGACCATAAACCAAAAATACTTTTTTCATTAATCTTTCAGTACTGGAAAAACTGGATTAGATTTTTGAAAAAGTTTTTGATATTCCTGCTTTATGCATCTGTTAGAAATAAATTCAATTTTTTCATTGTCAGCAATCGCTTGAGCTTCCTCACTATGAATTCCATATTGTAACCATAATACTTTAGTTCCTTTTTTAATTGCTTCTTTTGCAATGCCTACTGCTTCGTTTGAAGGTCTAAAAACATCAACTATATCGATCTCTTCTTTGATTTTATCCAAACTTTCAACCATTGGTTCACCATTTATAACTTCACCTACTGCAAAAGGGTTTATGGGTATCACTTTATAACCAAAGTTTTGCATATACTTCATGACTACATTTGCTGGCTTTCTTTTAAGATTTTTTTTATCTTCCCCTTTTTTTTCCGAACTAACACCAATCATTGCAATGACTTTTGATTTTCTTAAAATAGATTTAATTTGATCATCATTCATAAGCAAAATTAATTATTATTTATTTTTCCAATTAGGTTTTCTTTTTTGTAAGAAAGCTGATATTCCTTCTTTTGCATCTTGAGAAGCCATATTCAAAGTCATCATTTTACTTGTAAATTTGTATGCATCTCCTAATGGCATTTCTAATTGTTTATAGAAAGCTTGCTTACCAATTTTAATTGTTAAATTTGATTTTGAAGAAATAGTTTTTGCAATTTTTAAAACTTCTGAATTAAGTTTTTTACCTGGATAACAATCATTTATTAAACCAATATCTTTTGCATATTTAGCGTTTATTGGCTCACCAGTTAAAAGCATCTTCATCATAATTTTTCTAGTCACTTTTCTACTAACAGCAACCATTGGTGTACTGCAAAACAAGCCAATATTTACACCAGGTGTTGCAAATGTAGCTGTTGTTGTACTATAAGCCAGATCGCAACTCGCAGCTAATTGGCAGCCTGCTGCATAAGCTGCGCCGTGAACTTTTGCAATGACTGGTTTTTTGCCCTCTACGATTTTCATCATTAATTTTGAGCACAAATTAAATAATTTTAAGTGATTTGATCTATTTTTTATTCCTCCAACTTCTTTTAAATTATGACCTGCACTGAAACCTTTACCTGATCCTTCTAAAATTATTACCCTAGTATTATTGTCTTTATCAAGTTTAATAAAAGTTTTTAAAAGATCTCTCAACGTTTTAAATGATAATGAATTATACGTTTTTGGATCATTAATTATTAAATTGGTTATACCATTGCCTAATTTTTTGATCTTAACATTCATAATGAATTTGTTTTTCCTATTTTAGCTTGCCGTCTTCTCTCATTTTAGCTCTTATTTTGGTAGCAGAAATTTTTTGTATTTCCTCAGATAAGACAATTTCTTCAATTTTATAACCTACGCCCCTTCCATAACATATATTTGTTATATTTGGGACCATCATTACTTTAAATCTACCCTCAAATTCTGGGTTTAATTTATCTTCTATATTTTTTTTTACTGTTTCAAAATCAAAAGGGTTATCATCAACACCCTGAACATCTCTAATTTGAATACAAACTTGACCAGTTTTTTTTATAATTTCTTTAAATAAAGTGTAGTGACCCTCGTGGAAAGGTTGCCATCTTCCAAGCATCTGTGCAGTTGGTTTTTTATTATCCCATTCATAACTCATTGGACTATATCCTTTATAATTTTTTCAGCCCAAACAGTAGCATCTTGAGACGTTACATGAAAATCATATTTTTCAGGCTTAATAAACATCTGATTTGTGTCTTCAAATCTTCCTTCTTTAATTGTATCTACCCAAATTATATAATCTGCAGGAAATAAACTCCTTGCTTCAGGTGTAGGACAAATAAAATCAGCAACTACAAAATTACCTTCACTTTTTAATTTCAATGCAAAATCTGCCATTCTTTTTGCTTGTCTTTTTCTTCCTTCTTCTGAGAAATCCCAATCATCTGCAGCTTTTCTAACTTCGTCTGCATTTAATCTTTTTGCATTGAGTTTTGGAGCCAGTTGTTCAGCCAAAGTCGTTTTGCCTGCTCCAGGCAGACCCATAATTAAAATTATTTTCATTTTGAAAATTATAGCATTTGAATACCTACACCAGTCTTTGGATAGGTATAAAGATTATAATTTGCACAAAGTTCATCACCTGGTTTTAGATCTTTTATTGATACCATAAAAAAGTATTTAGCATCAGGTTTTTCTAATAAATTGTAATACATATTTTCTAAATTATCATCGTTATCGTTAAATTTTTTTGCTTTAACAGTTGGATCAATTGGATCACCAAATTTTAAAGTCGGTAAAACATTTGATACTAATCTTTGAATTGTTGGACTATCTGAGTGATTATAAAAACCACCTAACGGGGTTCTAATATATTTATTTTCGAATTGTTCGTCTCTAATATGTGTAATACCAATAAAAGTATTTGCTTTTATTTCCTTTGTTGCAAATAAACCAAGACCTTCTATTGGAGAATGCTTAATTGTAAGTTCATCTGGTAATGGTCTATACATAAATTTTCACTTCCTACACAAGATTTGATGATACCCACTTGTGAAATTGATGAGTGGGATTATCCATATCGGGAGAAAAATTTCCACCATTATATGCATTGGAATTGCGGCCTATTTGCATCCGCTGAATAATATCTACATCTTCTTTTTGAATGTCTTCCCACAATTTATAATTTTGTTTTCTCAATGATTTAAATTTTTCAGATTTAGCAGCTTTTTCACCGACATAATATATCTCCATATGTTCTAAAGTATTTTCATGATCTATTGGCTCTAGCCAATATGCATAATAATGATCTTTATGAATGCCTAACATAACATTAGGAAAGAGAGCAACATACTCTGCAATATTCTCTTTATTTTTTGGCCAATTAGGAAAGCTTGGAAATTTTTCCTTTCCTTTAAATTTAGGATTATAATTTATTGTTCCTTGTCCAGCAAATCGATTGGGTAAACCTTGAATATGATAATGATCATTTATTTTGGAATATTCATTTAATCCAGGGTGTACCCATGGTAAATGATAACTCTCACAATAATTTTCAATTGCAAATTTCCAATTACATTTTGCTTTTAATTTAAAGTATCCAAAATCATTAGCATGATTTATTAACTCTCTATCTTTGCTTGTCCAAAATTTAGACCATCTTTCATCTAAGGGTTTGATATATTTTTTAAAAGGAATTTGATTGTTGCTAATATTTACAATAATTAAATCAAGCCAAACATAAGATTTTATTTCTTTAAGATTGCTTTTAGATTTATCGAACTTTGAACTTTGATGTTTATTCATGCCCCCAATATGAGGAGTTGCTACCAATTCTCCATCCGCTGTATAAGACCAGGAATGGTAAGGACATCTGATTACATTTCTGATGTTGCAAGGTTTATCTACAAGCTTTACACCTCTATGACTACATACATTATGAAAAACTTTAATTTTATTTTTTTTATTTCTTACTATAAGCAATGGTAGACCTAAAAGGTCAAATGGCTTTACATCTCCTGTTTTTGGCAGAGAGCTAGCTGTACCAATTACTGTCCATTTATCCTCAAAAAGTTTTTTTCTTTCTATTAAAGTGTATTCTTTATTTGTGTAACATTCATTTGGCAGACCATGAGCTTTGCTAATGGGCTTCTTAACAATTTCTAATTTTTTCTTATCTATAATCTTATAAATTTCTGACATTATTTAGTCACTTCATATAGACCCAGCCATGCATTGACATCTTTACTTGCTATATAATCTGACTTGAAAAATTCTAACTCTTTCCACTTTCTTTCTTCCTTTAATGTTTGAATTTTTTTATCAAAGCCATACTCTTCATAAATGCCTTCATTAATTGTGAAGCAAATAAGACCTTTATCTTTTGTGATCCTTATAAATTCATCAAGTGCTGGTGGTTTTACATGGCCAAAAGTAAATGTTCCAACGCACGTTAATGCATCATATTCATTGTCTTTTTCATTTATTGGTTTATTTAAATCTACCTTATCTAATTTTTTATATAGATTGTTTGGAACTAAATCTAAAAGTTTTTGTGATAAATCAGCACCATAAAAGTCAGAAAAACCATATTTTTTTAATTCTAAACCAACTAAGCCTGTGCCACATCCAGCATCGTAAATTTTTATATTTTTTTCTTTTTGGTATTTTGCAAATACCTCTGAAGTTTCTTTTGGACCTGTATAATTCCAATCAAGCATGTCTTTGTCATATTTATTGTTTAGTCCCCATTCATCGTAGAATTCCATAACCTCTTTTGTTTTTTCAAGTTTGTAAATGGGTACTTTGTTTCCAACGTCTTTCTGAGCCATATAATTTAATATTTTTTAACAATTTATTTATAAATTTACAGAGCACAAAGACAATTTACATACAACTCCAAGTTGAAACTAGTTTGCAATTTAACTATCTATGTGTTCTGATGAAATATAATTAATTAACTAGGAGATAATAATGAAATTAAAAAGAATATTACTTTCTGCATTATTTGTTTTAGGCGTTACATCGTACGGTAATGTTGCTAATGCAAAATGTGGGGACATTAGTATTGCAAATATGAACTGGGCTTCTGCCAACTTAATGGCTGAAGTTGACAAAATCATATTAGAAGAAGGTTATGGATGTAATGTGGAATTGGTGCCAGGTGCAACTCAACCAACTTTTGCATCTATGCAAGAAAAAGGTGAACCAGATATTGCTCCAGAATTTTGGGCAAATGCTGCAAAAGTTGAATTAGAAGCTGCTGTAGCTGAAGGACGACTTCATTCAATTAATAAAGCACCAATTACAGGTTTAGGTGAAGGTTGGTGGGTATTGCCAGCAACTTTAGAAAAGCATCCAGAACTTACAACTGCAGATGCAATATTAGAGAGACCTGATTTATTTCCACACCCAGAAGATCCATCAAAAGGTGGTTTTCATATATGTCCTCCAGGATGGAACTGTGAATTAAGTAACAGAAACCATTTTAGAGCATGGGGAATGGAAGCAAAAGGTTGGGCTATAGTAGAAACTGGATCAGCTGCAGGTCTTGATGGTTCAATCGCTAAAGCTGCAGAAAGAGGTGAAAACTGGTTTGGTTACTACTGGTCACCAACTGCTATAATTGGAAAATATGGAATGATAGCTGTAGATATGGGTGAGTACGCTGGTAAAGATAACTGGGATAATTGTTTATCAAAACCAGAGCAAGAGTGTGCTAATCCTTTAAAATCTTCATGGGTTAAATCTGAAGTTTATTCAGTCGCAACTGACAATTACAAAAAAACTGCTGGAAAAGAAGGTATGGATTATCTTAAGAAAAGAACGTACCCTGGTCCAGTTATGAATGGAATGTTAGTTTGGATGGGAGAAAACCAAGCTGAAGGTGCAGATGCAGCTATTGAATTCTTAAAAACACAAGAAGACGTTTGGACTAAGTGGGTAACAAGTTCAGCTGCTGAAAAAATCAAAAAAGCACTATAATTAGTGTAAAGATTACTGAACCCGTTTATAACGGGTTCAGTTAAAAAAATGGATTTCTTAAATTCGATACCTGTAATGGATAGAACAGCTCTTAGGGAGCTGAAAAAGGGTATTGATTTAAGTTTTAAAGAGTTTTCAAGAGCTTATGGAGATGGAATAGAAAGTTTTTTTGATCCACTACTATATTTTTTAATTTGGTTAGAAAAGTTATTAGTAAATAGTCCTTGGCCTTTAGTCATAGGAGCATTTGCTTTGTTGGCTTGGATTGGTTCAAGAAGTACTAAGCTAGTGATAGGAACTGTAATTTGTTTTTTAGTTATAGGTTATTTTGGGATGTGGAAAAATTGTATGGCAACTGTTGCTATAATTTCTGTTTCTACACTTGTCTGTATTGTTGTTGGAATACCAATTGGAGTATTAATGTCAAAATCAAGTAGAGCAGAAAAAACTATTCTACCTGTATTGGACATGATGCAAACAATTCCAAGTTTTGTATATCTAATTCCAATAATTATGCTTTTGGGTATTGGAAAAGTCCCTGGTCTTCTAGCAGTATGCATATATGCTTTACCTCCAGTAGTCAGGCTAACAAATCTTGGAATTAGAGAAGTAGATAAAGAAACACTTGAGGCGAGTGAAGCATTTGGTGCAACCCCAATGCAAAAATTAAAATCTGTACAAATTCCTTTATCCTTACCCACAATATTTGCTGGAATAAACCAAACAATTATGATGGCTTTGGCAATGGTGGTAATAGCATCGATGATTGGGGTAAAAGGTCTTGGAGTACCTATTTTACAAGCTATTTCAAATCAGTATTTGGCGCTTGGAATGATGAATGGACTGGCTATAGTAGCTTTAGCAATTATCTTTGATAGGGTTACTCAGAAGTATGGTGAGAGAATTCAAAAGCACAGAGGTCAGAAAAAATAGCTCTGACATTTTAGCTTACGATTTTTCTAGACAGACATTTTAAAATAAATAATTATTCAAAAATGAATTTTTCATTAGAAATTGGACCTCACACAGATCTTGATACTTTG
>CABZRS010000005.1 GCA_902528135.1 uncultured Pelagibacteraceae bacterium
ATTTCAAGGAACTAATTTTGCTGAGTCTGAATTATCAAAAACTTCTAGAGACGAAGTAATTGGTTGGATAATGGGAAAAAAATAATTATGGATAATAAAGATCAAGAAAAAGATTCACTATATTTAAAATTAATTCCTTACTTTGATAGATATGGAATTTTATTATTATTACTTATAATGATAGTGGTAATGCACTTCTTGCAGCCAGATGTTTTTTTGTCGTGGAGAAATGTAACTAACGTATTTAAACAAATATCTTGGCAATCTATGCTTGCTCTAGGAGTTTTCATGGTAATTGTAACTGCAGGTATTGACCTTTCAGTTGGTTCTATAATGATGTTGTCATTAATGATATTGGCAATTGTAGCAAAAGCAGGAGCCCCATGGTTTGTTGTTGCTATGACACCACTTATAGCAGGATTAATATGTGGACTCATAAATGGTCTTGGAATTACTATTTTACGGATGCCCCATCCTTTCATAATGACACTAGGTACATTATATATATTTAGAGGTACTGGAAATTTAATTTCAGGTGGAACACCAATAAGTGGATTTACAGATGAAGTAAGATATCTTGGACATGGAAGGATAGATTTAACTTGGTTAGGTCTCGAAAAATCTCAGTACCTTCCAGTGAGTTTAGTTCTTATTGCAATTGTATATATAATTTTTTGGGTTTTCATGAATCATACTCGAACTGGTAAATGGATTTATGCTATTGGAGGTAACCCGAGTGCAGCGAGGGCATCAGGGGTAAATGTAAATAAAATATTAGTAATTGTTTACTCTTTATGTGGATTTTTATCAGGTATTGGAGCTTTAATTTTAGCTGGTAGAACAGATTCTGGATATCCTAACGCTGGCTTACAATCTGAGTTAGATGCTATAGCAGCATGCATTATCGGCGGAGCAAGTTTCTTTGGAGGTAGAGGAACTGTTCTTGGTGTTTTTGCTGGGGTAATGATAATGGGTATTTTACGAAATGGTCTAAACTTAATGGATGTTAGTTCTTTTTGGCAGCAAGTTCTAATTGGATCGATAATAGTTCTTGCTGTTTATATAGATGTACTAAGAAGAGACTTGGGAACAAGAAAATAAATACACGCTCCAGTTGAAATAGTATTTTTTTATCTTCTATAATTAGTTGAATTACTTATAAAAATTTTATTAAATCTGTTTTTAATAATTATTAAAGGGGTAATATATGAGAGAACTAACAAGAAAAATTGTAGTATTTTTTTCTACAATTTTTTTATTAACAACTATGGCTTCAGTTTCTTTTGCTGATGGTCATGGCAAAAAAATCCTATTTAGTATAAAAGGTCCTGGTTCTGGAAATCCATTTTGGGCTTCAGTAACTAAAGGAGCTGAAGAAGAAGCTGCTAAATTAGGTGTAAAATTAATTTTGATTGCACCTCCACAAGAAGGAGATGTTCAAGCACAGATTAACCAAGTAGAAGACCAACTTGCAAAAGGTGTTGATGCTTTAGCACTTGCACCAGGAGATCCAAATGCTTTTGCTCCAATCGTAGATGATGCGATTAAAAGTGGAGTTCCAGTTGTGTTTGTTGACACAAAAGGAATTAACGAAGGCGTAACTTTTATTGGAACAAATAATATGAATGGTGCAGAATTAGCTGCTAAATTTATATGTGATAAAACTCCAAAAGGTTCAGATGTTGCAATTCTTACAGGAATTGAGTCTCAATCAACTGCATTATTAAGAAGAGATGGAGCAATTAAAGGATTTAAAAATTGTGGTTTAAATCTTGTTGCAACACAGACTGCAGAATGGGATACAGCAAAAGGTAGATCTGTAACAGAGTCAATCATTCTAAAAAATCCTAACATCAAAGCAATATTTGCTTCTAATGACAACATGGGTTTAGGAGCTATGCAAGCGTTAAAAGATGCTGACATGAATGATGTAATTGTTGTTGGTTTTGATGCAACTCCTGATGCAGCTACGAGTATTTTAAAAGGTGAAATGACTGCAACGATTGCTCAGTTCTCATACAACATGGGTGCTTATGGTGTTAAATATGCTCTTGAGTTAGCTAATGGTGGAAGCATCGATATAAACATCGATACTGGAACACAATTAGTAACAACTGCAAACGCTAACGATTTTAAATAATCTTTAGTTTTAAAGAACAATTTAAAGGGTGGAATTTTATTCCACCCTTTTTTTTTATGTATTATAATCTTTAAATGTTAATTAATATTAATCCCGTATTAAGCCCTGAATTACTCTTTCACCTGCGATCAATGGGGCACGGAGAAAAATTAATTTTAGCAGATGCAAATTTTCCATCAAACTCTAAAAATAATAAAGTAATTCGATTAGATGGAGTAAATATTAAAGATGCTGCGACTGCCATATTATCTGTATTTCCATTAGATAGTTTTGTTGTGTCTCAAGGTGGATCTCCAGCTCTTAGAATGGAGGTCGATAACAAACCAGACGAATTAACTGAGACACATAAAGAATTTATTGAAGCAGTAAAATTAGTCTCAGGAGAACATTGGAAAGTTGGATCAATTTCAAGACAAGATTTTTATGAGGAAGCAAAGAAAGCTTATTGCATAGTAACTACTACAGATGCTAGGCCATTTGGATGCTTTGTAATTACTAAGGGTGTTATTTTACCAGATGGAAAAGTCTGGACCTAATAAATGAAATCTATTTGTGTTTTTGGTGTTTTTGTAGCTGACCTTTGTTTTGTCGCTGATGCAATTCCTGAAAAAGGGCAAACTATTTTAGGTAGTAAACATATTGTTGGTCCAGGTGGGAAAGGATCAAACCAAGCAATAACTGCAGCTAGACTTGGAGGTAAGGTAAATTTTATAACAAAAATTGGGAACGACCAAAATGCAAATATGGCCCTAAACCTCTACAAGGAAGTAGGTATAAATACAGACTCAATAATTCAAGATGAAAATCAGTTAACAGGTGTAGCAGGTATAATGATAAACGAAAAAACTGGAGACAACGCTATAAACATTGTACCAGGTGCAGCTGGTTCTTTAACTAATAAAGATATTGATAAAAATATAAGTTTTATTGAAAATTCAGAAATTTTCTTAACTCAGTTAGAGACACCTTATGAAGTAACTAGTTATGCACTTCAAAAAGCTAAAGAAACAGGTTCAATAACTATTTTCAATCCAGCACCTGCATCAAATATCAATGAGAGTGATTTTAAATGTATGGATTATTTTACACCTAATGAAACAGAAGCAAGTTTTTATCTAAAAAAAAATGTTGAAAGCAAAACAGAAATTGAAGAAGCTGCAAAAAATTTTCTAAATAAAGGAGTTAAAAATATTATTATAACTCTAGGCTCAAAAGGAGTTTATTTTGCAAGCTCATCTGAAAGTTATTTTCTAGATGCCTTTAATTTGAAAGATAAAGTTATTGACACAACAGGAGCAGGGGATGCATTTAATGGAGCTTTTGCATATGCCTTGTCTAAAAATCATAAAGATAAAGATGCTTTAGAATTTGCAAATAAGGTTGCGGGTATTTCAACCACAAGGGTTGGGGCAGCCAATGCAATACCTAAACTTAAAGAAGTAGAAGACTATTAGTTATTCTATAATTTTAAAATCAGACTTATATTTATCAGTAATTGTTAAACCAAGACCAGGTTTATTATCATCTAAATCTATATATCCATTTTTAGGAGCAGGATCACCTTCAAAAATGTAATAGAATAATTCATTACCTATTTCTACATCATGGACTGGAAAAAACTCTGAAATTGGACAATTGAAATTAGACATTGTTAAATGATAATTATGCAATTGACCAGCATGTGGAATCACTGGCACTTGATACGCTTCTGCTAATGCATTTATTTTATTTGCAATTGTAAATCCACCAACTCTGTTATTATCATATTGAATATAACTAACTGCTTTAATTTCTAACAATTGCTTAAATCCAAATAAGTTGAATTCATGTTCTCCTCCAGAAATTGGAATTGCATTCATATTATTTAATTCAGCATAGCCATGAATATCGTCTGCTATTACTGGTTCCTCCAACCATCTAGGATTAAACTTTACCAATTTAGGGATCATTCTCTTTGCATAATCCAGGTTCCAGCCCATATAACATTCCATCATTAAGTCAGTATCATATCCAATGACTTCTCTAACTGCTTCAGCTAGCTCAATATTTTTTTTCATACCTGCGGGTCCATCTTTTGGCCCCCACCCAAATCTCATTTTAAACATTTTAAAACCTTGCTTAACATAGCTTTCAGCTTCTTTTTGCAAATCCTTAATTGGTTGGCTGTAAAGTTTAGATGCGTAAACAGGTATCTTTTCTTTTGTTCTACCACCTAATAGTTTAAAAACAGGTTTGTTTGTAACTTTTCCCATTATGTCCCAGAGCGCAATATCAATTGCAGAAATAGCTACCATCCCCAACCCTCTTCTTCCCCATGCATGCGTTCTTCTGTACATTTTTTCCCAGATATAAGAATAATCAAAAGGATCTTCACCCACTACTAACGGTGTTAAATAAGTATCGATTGTTTTTTTTACCAATTGAGGTGCAAGTGCTGCATTTCCAATTCCAATAATTCCATCATCAGTTTCAACTTCACATATTAACCATTCATGAAACCTAAAAGAACCCATAGCATCTGATTTTTCAAACAAAAGGTCTGATGCATTTGTGCAAAAATTGTTTTGTGGAGGAACTGTTTTACCATTCCATTGATATACCTTGGTACGAATACTTTTTATTTTAGACATTTAATTGTTTTTATTTTGTGCCATTGTTAATGCAATTTTGAATGAATTCAAAGTAGGTTCTAAATTTGCCTTATTTTTTCCAGCAATATCAAATGCAGTTCCATGAGCAGGAGTGGTTACAGGGACTGGTAAACCTCCTTGTACAGTTACCCCTCGATCAAATCCAAATGCTTTTAAACCTGATTGTAAAGCATCATGATACATACCAACAATACAATCATGATTTCCATTTTTATAAGCAGTGATAAAAGAAGTGTCACATGGCAAAGGTCCATCAGCATTAATACCTAATTTTTTTGCCTCTTCTATTGCGGGTATAATTTCATCTTTTTCCTCTGTCCCAAATTCAGCGTGAGGGTTTAGTGCTTGGACTGCTACTCTTGGACTTTTAATACCATTTAATTTCATAGCTTCATTTATAAGTTTAATTGGCTTAATAATTTTATCCTTTTTTACATGTTCAGGAACTTCTTTTATTGGAATATGTGATGATACCCTTGCTGTCCAAAAATTATCAATAACATTAAATTCACAAAAAAAATTTTTAACCTCTAACTTTTCAGCCATTAAATGTAATTCATCAGAATATTTATTTCCTCCAAGTTTAAGGCTTGTTTTATTAAAAGGTCCAAAGTTTATTGCATGAATTTTATTTTTTTTAGCAAGATCTAAAGCTAAATTTAACGAAGCTAAAACGCTTTCTCCTGCCTCTTTAGAGCACTCAGATAATTTATAATTATGATTTTTGCCTTTAGAAATATCTAGAAAAAATTTATTACCCTTTGCAAAATCAATATTATCGAAATCCTCTACAAAATTTAAATTGTGTGATTTCCCTGAAATTTTATTTCCATTCTCTAATATATTTTTTTCACCTATGATAATTACATTAGCTTTGTCAGTGATTTCCTCTGACAATAGTTTTGAGACCAATTCGGGCCCTATACCAGAAGGATCACCTAAAAGAACTGCTATGTTAATTTTATTTTGAGCCATTTTTTACTTTACGCTATGTATCAGATTATGTTTATATATTTAAATATAAATTAACTTAAAAGAGGGAAATTATGAAAAAAAGTTTTAAACTTTTCTTAGCAGCTGCATTTCTAGTAACAGAATTTTTCGTTGTTGCACTTCCACTTATGATTACTTCTGCAAAAGCAGATGGTCACCCAATTCAAGCTATTACTCATGCTGGTTTTGGTGGTGGTACAGACGTAACTACTAGAATGATGCTTCTAAGAGCACGTAGAGTACTTAAACAAGATATGCAATTGGTTAACAAAAAAGGTGGTGGTGGAGCAGTATCAATGGATTACATGATGAGTTTACCCGCTGACGGACAACATACTTTAACTTGGACTACAGGTCATGCTGTTTCAATGGCGTTAGGTAAAACTAAAGTTAAAATAAGTGATATGCAGCCACTAGCAAGAGGAACTGATGATCCTCAATTGTTTGTTGTAAATTGTAAAGCAGACATTAAAGATGCTAAAAAATTTATTAGTACTCAAAAATCAAAATCACTTAAGTATGGAACAACGCATGTAGGTGGAATTGATGATGTGAGCGCTATTGCATTTACAAAAAAAGGTGGATTAAAGGATCCAACTATTGTTGCTTATAAAGGTGTAGCTCCAATTAAAACTAACTTAATCAAAGGAGATATTGATGTAGGTGTTTTAAACTTAGGGGAAGCATTAACAGAAATAAATGACGGAACACTTTGTGTGTCTGTTGTCTTAGCAAATAATAGAATGGCTAAAATTGGGGATTCTCCAACAGCTAAAGAATTAGGAATTCCTGTTTCTTTATCTACAGTAAGAGGTTTTGTAACTAAAAAAGGAGCACCAGCTGAAAGAGTTAAAGAATTAGAAGCTGGAATGATGAAAGCTATGAGCCATAACTACTACAAAAATTTCTTAACAGAAATTGGTCTTGATGAGACAAGTGTAGTCGGTGCTGATGAATGGGGTAAGCAAATGGAAGAAATGCTTACAGAGATGACAGCGCAACTTAAAGCTTTGGGTTACATTAATTAGTCATAAGAAAGTACATTTTTTATGAATAATGTACGAAATAAAAAAAGGGCAAACAAAAGTTTGCCCTTTTTTTTTAAAGATGAGTTTAAAGTTTCATTTGTTATTATTTTTATTTCAATAATTTTACTAATAAGCACTTTTTCATTTGATATTGTTCCTCCAATTTTAAATAGAGGTATACAACCTGCAACTTTTCCTAAAGCTTTATTAATATTAATAATAAGCCTAACTTTAATTATTTATTATCTATCAATAAAAAATCCTTGGAAAATAGGAAAGAAATTACCTAAAACATTTTTTTTAACTTTACTAAGTTTTTTAATATTTGTTATTTTAGCAATATCAGTATTATCAATTTTTGTTTCCTACAATTGGGGTGAAAGAAGAATATTTTATTTATTATTAGTAAGTATTATTTTTCCTATTTTGGTTTTTATTTTTTTTGAAACAATCTTAGGCTTAAGATTTCCTCCAGGAATAATTACTAATCTTTATTATTATTAAAATGGATAATCTTTTATTAATGCTGACACCTTTATTTAGTTCAAAACTATTGATAGTTTTACTTTTTGGAACTTTGTTTGGATTAATTCTAGGAGTTCTTCCTGGTTTAGGACCAACAACTGGTGGAGCATTAATTTTACCATTTACAATGACGCTAGATCCTTTATCTGCAATAGTATTGTTAACCTCAATTTATTGTGCAGGAACTTACGGAGGAGCAATTACTGCAGTATTAATTAATACTCCAGGAACTCCAGCAGCTGCAGCCACATGTCTAGATGGATATCCTCTAGCCCAAAAAGGTGAAGCGGGTAGAGCTTTGGGAATGGCAACTGTATCAAGCACTGTTGGAGGAATTTTTAGTGTTATAATTTTAGTATTTTTTGCACCACTTTTAGCGAAACTCGCTTATGAATTTGGACAACCCGAATATTTTGCATTAGCAATTTTTGGTTTAACTATGCTTTCTTCTATAGGAGAAGGTAGTCCCATAAAAAACTTAATTGCTGGAGCATTTGGAATTTTAATTTCAACTATTGGAAAAGATTTTATGACATCAATAGATAGGTTTACTTATGGAATTAACGAACTCTCCGTTGGTATTGGTTTTATTCCAGTAGTTGTTGGTTTATTTGCAATTAGTGAAATGCTAACTCAATCAACAATTCTTGATCAAGTATTTAAGAGAGTAGCTTTAAAGGCTGTAAAACTTCCAACTAAAGATGATTATAAAAAAACATGGAAAACTATTCTTAGATCAAGCGGAATAGGTTCATTCATTGGAGTTTTGCCGGCTGAAGGTGGAACTGTAGCATCATTAATTGGTTATTCAGAGGCTAAAAGATTTTCTAAAAATCCTGAACAATTTGGTAAAGGATCAATAGAAGGTATTGCTGGTGCAGAAGCTGCAAATAATGCTGCAACTGGTGGAGCCATGGTACCTACATTAGCACTTGGAATTCCAGGAAGTGCCACGACAGCTGTAATACTAACAGGTTTAATTATTCATGGTGTTAGACCAGGTCCAGATTTATTCAGAGAGCAACCTGATTTTTTATATGGCATATTTGGAGCCATGTTAATTGCAAATGTTTTATTTTTTATCTTTGGATTTTTTGGAGCAAAAATATTTGCGAGAATTACCTTAGTTCCTAACAAAATTTTGTGGCCAATGATATTTGCTGTATCTGTTTGTGGAACATATTCACTTAGCCAATCAATTATTGATGTTTGGATTATGTTATTTTTTGGAGTACTAGGATTTTTTATGAGAAGATTTGGATTTTCAGTTGTTCCTGTAATTATAGGATTAATTTTAGGAGAGTTAGTAGAGGGAACTTTAAGACAATCTTTAGTAATTTTTGATGGAAATTGGTTGATGTTTTTAACAAGACCAATAGCTTTAACCTTTTTTATTTTATCTTTAATTGCATTGGCTTTTCCTTTATTAAGGTCAAAAAAACATAAAAAATAATATGATTAATTTTGATTTAAAAGATAGAGTTGCAATAGTGACAGGAGGTGCCCAAGGTTTTGGACTAGCTATTACGGAGAGATTTATTGCCTCTGGAGCAAGTGTTGTAATTTGGGATATAGACGAAGAAGCAATCAAAACCGCAACAAAAAAAATTAATTCAGATAAGGTTTCATACCAAATTGTTGATGTTGGAAATTATGAGAATATAGAAAAAAATTTAGCTGAAATTGAAAAAACACACAAAAAAATTGATATTTTCATCAATAATGCTGGAGTTGCAGGAAAAAATACCACGGTAGTCGATTATCCACTTGATGAGTGGAAAAAAGTTATAGACCTAAATCTAAATGCAGTATTTTATTGTTGTAAAGCCGTAACGCCTTACATGCTTAAAAATAATTATGGAAGAATTGTTAATATTGCCTCTATTGCAGGAAAAGAAGGTAATCCTAACGCTAGTGCTTACAGCACTTCTAAAGCAGGAGTAATAGGTTTAACAAAGTCATTGGGAAAAGAATTAGCACTAAAAAATATTGCAGTTAATTGTGTTACTCCAGCAGCAGCAAAAACTAGAATATTTGATCAAATGACTGAGGAACATATAAATTATATGTTATCTAAAATTCCTAGAAATAAATTTGCAAAAGTTAATGAATTAGCATCACTTGTGACTTGGTTATCAAGTGAAGAAAATTCTTTTTCAACAGCTGCTGTTTTTGATTTGAGTGGTGGAAGAGCAACTTATTGATTTATGCAAATAGGTATTGATGTTGGAGCTACAAAAATTGAAAGTGTAGTTTTAGATGAAAAAGGAAACGAAAGTCACCGTGAGAGAACTGATTGTCCAAAAGACTATTTTCAAATTATAAAAACCATTAAAGAAATTAACAAAAAGTTAGAAAAAGAATTTAAAAAAGAACTACCGATTGGTGTTTGTCATCCTGGCATTCATTCACCTCAAACAGGATTAGTTAAGAACGCTCCTAACTGTTATTGGTTGGAAAAAAAACCATTTCAAAATGATCTAAGAAAAGAATTAGGCAAAGAGGTATTTTGTGAAAATGATGCCAATTGCTTCGCTTTGTCAGAAGCTCTAGATGGTGCAGGAAAACATTATAAAATCGTTTATGGAATTATTATTGGTTCTGGAGTAGGTGGTGGTTTAGTGATAGACAAAAAAATTGTTAGCGGACCAAATGGAGTAGCAGGGGAGTGGGGACATAATCAAATTAACCATTTAATTTCCAAAAAAGAAAATTTCGGGTCTACCAATCTAAGAGAAGGCGAGATTGAGAGTTTTATGTCAGGCTTAAGTTTAGCTAAAAAATTTAATAAGCAATTTAAAAAAAATTTAAAAACTAATGAGATCTTTGAACTGTATAGAAAACATGATTTAGATGCAGAAAATCTAATAGATAATTTTAAAGTAAATTTAGCAATGTCCTTATCAAATATAATTAACATTCTTGATCCCGATTGTTTCGTTTTTGGCGGGGGTGTTTCAAATGAAATTGATTTTTTAAGTGAAATCGAAACTATCGTAAGAAAATTTGTAACAGGCAGAGAGTATGAAGGTGTGTTTCTTAAACCAAAGTATGGAGATGCTAGTGGTGTTAGAGGTGCAGCAAGATTAGGAAGAAAATCAATCTATTAATACTACAAATCAATTATTAGTTGTATTTTTTTTTCTTGTAGTCTTTTAATAAATCAATCTATAATTGTTTTTTTTAAGTTAACTTAATTTAACAAATAAGAGGGAAATATATGAAAAAAATGCTAATTGCTCTAATTGCATTTGCATTCACTTCTACATCTTCTTTTGCAGGACCAAAAATTGAGGTTTTGCACTGGTGGACATCAGGTGGTGAAGCAGCTGCACTTAAAGTATTAAAAGATGATTTCGCTGCAAACGGTGGTGAATGGTTAGACATGCCTGTAACAGGTGGTGGTGGAGACGCTGCCAACGTTGCACTTAAAGCAAGAATAGTTGCGGGAGATCCTCCTTCAGCTTCTCAAATTAAAGGTCCAACAATTCAAGAATATGATCAAGAAGGAGTAGTTGCTCCATACAACATTGATCCTATTGCTCAATCAGAAGGTTGGGATGGATTATTAGATCCTATGATTGCTGCAGTTCACAAATGTCAGAATAACAGTGGTCCATATTGTGCGGCTCCAGTAAACATTCATAGAATTGATTGGATGTGGGCTAACAAAGCAGTATTTGATGCTAATGGAATTTCAATTCCTACATCTTGGGATGAATTAAATGCAGCAGCAGAAAAACTTCAAGCTGCAGGTATCATTCCTTTTGCACATGGTGGTCAAGCTTGGCAAGACGCAACAGTCTTCGAAGCAGTAGCTATGGGTATTGGTGGAAATAACTATTACAAAAACTGTTATGTAGATCTTAAAGAAACTTGTTTAAGAAGTGAGACAACTGTAAAAGTTTTTGATCAAATGAGAAAACTTCAAGGTTTCACTGATGAAGGTAGCCCAGGAAGAGATTGGAACGTTGCTACTGGAATGGTTATTGAAGGAAAAGCTGGTTTTCAGATTATGGGTGACTGGGCAAAAGGCGAATTTACTGCTGCTGGAAAAGTACCAGGCGTAGATTACTATTGTGCTGCAACTCCATCTAATAATGGATACTTGTACAATGTAGATAGCTTTATATTCTACAAAACAAATGACCCAGACAAACAAGAAGGTCAAAAATTATTAGCTAAATTAATGATGGGTAAAAACTTCCAAAAAGTTTTCAACTTATATAAAGGATCAATTCCAGCACGTTTAGATGTACCAATGGATGAATTTGATAAATGTGCAAAAACATCAAATTCTGATATCAAAACTGCAGGAGCAAGTGGTGGATTAGTTCCAAGTTTTGCTCATGGAATGGCTCAAGGTAATACTATGAAAGCTGCTTTACAAGATGTGATCACAGAACACTTTAATTCTGACATGTCTTCGGTTGATGCAGCAAATGCTTTGGCTGATTCAGTATTAGATAATATGTAAAATACGAAAATTAAGGCCACCTAATTCTTAGGTGGCCTTTTTTTTTAATCAAAATTAGAAAATATTTATAATGCTCAAGTGGCTAGAAAAAAACCTAACTAAAATCGTAATGGCTCCAGCTGTTGGATTAATTGGTTGGTTTGTCTATGGTTTTGTACTTTGGACCTTATATATATCTTTTACAAATTCAAAAATATTACCCAAGTATGAACTTTGGGGGGTAGGTCAATATGTTAAACTTTGGGGTTCTAGAAAATGGCTTATTGCAGTTGATAATCTTCTTATTTTCACAGCTTTATTCTTAATTTTTTGTGTTGTGATTGGAATTATTCTTGCAATATTTCTAGATCAAAAAATTAGGGCAGAAGGTGTCCTTAGAACTATTTACTTATATCCCATGGCTTTGTCATTTATCGTTACAGGAACAGCTTGGAAATGGATTTTAAATCCCACACTTGGTATCCAAAAAATGTTTATCGACTGGGGATTTGAAAACTTTACTTTTGATTGGTTGGTTAATAGAGAAATGGCAATCTACACCATTGTGATTGCAGGTGTTTGGCAATCTGCAGGATTTGTAATGGCATTATTTCTAGCTGGGTTGAGATCAGTTGAAGATGAAATCGTTAAAGCAGCCAAAATAGATGGCGCAAATTTATTTACAGTTTATTGGAAAATTCTACTACCAATGATGAGACCAGTTTTTTTTACAAGTTTTGTAATTTTGGTTCATATATCAATTAAAAGTTATGATCTTATTGTTGCGTTAACCCAGGGTGGTCCGGGTATATCTACAACCATGCCTGCGTTATATATGACCCAGACAGCATTTCACAAAAGTCAAGTTGGTTTGTCAGCAGCGAGTGCGATGATGATGTTTATGGCAGTAGCAGCTGTGATTATACCTTATTTATATTCTGAATTGAGGAGAGAAAATGCAAGATAAAATACACTCTTCATATAAACAGCTTGAACAAAAATCTAAATACACAAATATGTTTTTGAGATGGTTTTTATATTTTGTTTTAGTAATTTTTGCTTTGTATTTTATTTTTCCCTTGTATGTGATGGTTGTTACTTCATTAAAAACAATGGAAGAAATCCGTCAAGGAACACTTCTAACTTGGCCAAGTGGATTAAATTTTGACTCATGGTTAGTTGCATGGGGTGGAAGAGGATATGGTGCAGGTGATACTTTCTTAAAACCATATTTTTGGAATTCAATTAAAATGGTTGTTCCAGCAGTATTCTTTTCTACTTTTATTGGTGCGATGGCTGGATATGTTTTAACAAAATGGAGGTTTAAGGGAGACAAATGGGTTTTCCTTTTCTTACTATTTGGTTGTTTTATTCCTTATCAAGCTATCCTATTACCCATGGCTAGAACTCTTGGAGTTCTGGGAATATCGAATTCTGTAATTGGACTTGTTTTGGTTCATACAGTTTATGGAATTCCATTTACAACTTTATTTTTTAGAAATTTTTATGTTTCTATTCCTTCTGAATTAGTAAAAGCTGCTAGAATAGATGGAGCAGGATTTTTTAAAATATTTTTTAAAATTTTACTTCCAGTTTCAACTCCAATCATAGTAGTAACAATAATCTGGCAATTCACACAAATTTGGAACGACTTTTTGTTTGGCTCAACATTTTCATTTGGAGAGGCAGCTCCAATACAAGTTGCTTTAAACAATATGGTTTTATCAAGCACTAGTGTCAAAGAATATAATGTAGATATGGCATCTGCTATTATTGCAGGAATTCCAACACTTATTGTATATGTTCTAGCAGGTAAATATTTTATTAGAGGATTGACATCAGGAGCAGTAAAAGGATAGGGATGAAAACATTAAAAATTGAAGAATTATCAAAAAACTTTGGATCAACTGAGGTTTTAAGGAAAATTAATTTAGAGATAGATGAAGGTAATTTCTTAGTTCTTTTAGGTCCTTCTGGATGTGGAAAATCAACCTTGTTAAACATTATTGCAGGATTAGAAAATATTAATGAAGGAAATGTTCATATAGATGATTACAATGTAAGTAAAGTAGAGCCAAAAGACCGAAATATTGCAATGGTATTTCAATCTTATGCTTTGTACCCATCTATGAATGTACGTGAAAATATGATCTTTGGTCTTAAACAAGCTAAAGTTTCAAAGGAGAAAATCGAAGAGCAATTGGAAAAAGTATCAAAATTTTTACAAGTAGATGCTTTGTTAGAGAGAAAGCCATCACAATTATCGGGCGGACAGAGACAGCGTGTTGCAATAGGAAGAGCGTTAGTGAGAGAACCAAGAATATTTTTATTTGATGAACCTTTATCAAATTTAGATGCAAAGTTAAGAGTTGAGATGAGACGAGAAATTAAAAAACTTCATCAGCAACTTAAAACAACAGTAGTTTATGTAACGCATGATCAAACAGAAGCTATGAGTTTAGGTACAAATATTGCAATTATGAATCATGGTGTAATTCAGCAAAATGATACACCTGAAAATATTTATAATAAACCTAGTAATACTTTTGTGGCAGACTTTATAGGCTCTCCATCAATGAATCTAATAAAAGGCAATCTAAAAGAAAGTTCAAATAAAGTTTCATTCGTTACCCATGGATCAAATATTGAAATTCCAATAAATGGATATGATTTTAAAGAAAAGTCTAACTTAGATAATAAAGAGGTCTTTTTTGGGATAAGACCAGAACATATATTTTTTAAAAAATCTAATGAAGATGATTTTGAGATTAATCTAAGAGCAGATTTAAGTGAGTATATTGGACATGAACAGATAATGACCTTTAATTTTGAAAATCAAGAGGTTTTAGCTAAATTTCCTTCAACAGTAAAAATAGATCTTTCAAAAAATACAAAATTGTTTTTTGATTTAACTCAAATTTCATTGTTTAATGCTAAAACAGAGGAAAGAATTTAAATGAAAGTAAAATATTTTGACTTAAAAAATAAAAAAGTTTTTATTACTGGAGGTGGCTCAGGTATTGGTGCATCAATAGTAGAACATTTTTGTGAACAGGAATGTGATGTTTATTTTGTTGATATCAATAAGAAAGACTCAAATAAATTAATTAAAGATCTTGAAAAAAAGGGTCTTAAAGTACCTCATTTTATTGAATGTAATCTTATCAAAATCAAAAAATTACAAACTATCATTCAAAAAATAATTAAATCAAAAGGTCCTATAGATATTTTAATAAATAATGCAGCTAATGATGACAGACACTCCACAGATCAAGTAGATGAAAAATATTGGAATAACAGAATGGATGTAAATTTAAAACATTTTTTCTTCACAATTAAAGCAGTTTTAAAAGGAATGATTAAAAATAATGGTGGCGCTATCGTAAATTTAAGTTCAGTTTCATGGATGTTGGGAGAAGGTGATAAAGTCGCTTACGAGACTGCAAAGTCTGCTGTTATTGGATTGACTAGATCTTTTGCGAGAGAGTTTGGTAAATATAATATTAGATGCAACTCAGTTACTCCTGGATCAATTGCCACTGAGAGACAAATAAAGCATTGGCTTACTCCAAAGTATAAAAAATTTATTCTTGATAAACAGTGCTTGAAGAGACAGCTTAAACCTGATGATGTGGCAAGTTTAGTTGTTCATCTTTCATCTGATGTATCGTCAGGATGTACGAAACAAAACTTTATTATAGACGCTGGTATCACTTAAAATTTATATAAGTGTCTAAGAAAATTAAAATATCTGTTGTTGGAATAGGTTTAATGGGACTTCAACATATTAAAGCTATTCAAAAATCAAAATTAGCATCTCTTCACTCAATTGTTGAAATAAAAAAAACTGGGATAGAATTATCTAAAAAATTCAATGTACCACTTTATAAAAATATCAAAATTTTATTAGCAAAAGGCAAACCCGATGCAGTGATAATTTCAACTCCCAATTTTCTACACGAAACTGATACTGTTCGATTTTTGAAATCTAAAATTCCTGTATTATTAGAGAAACCGATTTCAGATAATATTAAATCTGCAAAAAAAATTATTAATAGTGCGCGCTCAAATAAAACTTCATTACTGATAGGATATCATAGACGCCATAATTCAATTGTTAATAATGTTAAAAAAATAATAGAAAATAAAATACTTGGAAAAATTGTATCTGCAAATATTTTATGCTGGCTATATAAACATAAAAAATATTTTAATGAAAAATGGAGAGTAAGAGAAGGTGGTGGCCCATTAGGTATTAATTTAGTTCATGATATTGATATGATTTGTTATTTACTTGGTCCTGTTAAGTATGTTCAGGCATTTAAATCGAATAATATTAGGAAATATAAGGTTGAGGATACAGCTTCAGTAAATTTATTTTTTAAATCTGGAACTTTATGTACTCTAAATGTATCTGATACTATAACTTCACCATGGAGCTATGAATTAACAGCTGGAGAAAATCCTGCTTATCCAATAACTGACCAATCTTCATATTTTATTGGAGGAACTAGAGGTTCCGTTCAATTTCCAAATTTAAAGTTATGGTACTATAAAAAAGAAAGAAGTTGGTGGAATAATATTTTTAATAATAAAATTAAAGTTCAAAAAAGTAATGAAACTCTGATTAATCAGATCGATCATTTTTCTAGAGTAGTTTTGAAAAAAGAAAAACCAAAAGTGACTGGTAAGGATGGGTTAAATTCTTTAATAATTTTTGATGCAATAAACAAAAGTTCTCAATCAGGTAAAAAAATAAGAATTAATTAATTTTTTTAACCTTCTTTGTTCCTTCAACTCTAATAAACAAAACTCCAAAAATTATAATTCCAATAAGACCAATTATTTTACTTATATCTGCAGGAACCCCAAAAACTAAAAAATTAATTATTGTTGACCAAAGCAACTGAGAATACTGAAAATTAGTTACAAATGACAAATTAGATAATTGAATTGCATAAATAATTATAAAATGACTTATAAAGCCAAAAATTCCCATAGCAACTAAACCAATCCAATAAATATTATTTTCTATTGGTACCCAATTAAATGAAATATAAATTGTAAATATCAAAGCTCCAGTAACTGCCGTATAAAAAACTGCTGAGAAAGGTTCATTGTTTCCTGAAATAAGTTTTGTATAAAATTGATAAAGTGCCCAACATAGTGGTGGCACAATAGGAAAGATTAACTCTGGCGATAATACTTTCATACTGGGTCCTAGAGCATAAATAATTGATCCAAAACTTAGCAACATCAAAATTATACCTTTAGAAGACAATATATCTTTTAAAAAATATGCTGATAAAAGTGAAACAATTAATGGAGCGCTAAAAAAAACTACGTATATGTCAACCAAATCAAATCTTTGTAATGAGTTAAACATAAAGAAAGTTGCAGTAACCATTAATAATGATCTAATAATTTGAATTTTAAAATTTCTAATTAAATTTAGCTTAGGCTTAAAGATAAAGAAATAGACACAAAGAGCAACAAAGTGAAAAAAAAATCTTCCCCATACAGCTTGTGTAACTGGCATAACATTTCCTAAATATTTTGCAGTTGAGTCCATACAAACAAATAAAAAAAACCCTGAAGCAGATAGAAATATAACCTTAATTAAAGAGGCTTTTTGATTTTTTGACATGATAATTTATGAAAAATTTATCAAAAAGTTACATTACTACGCCTACTTGCCAAGGATTAAACTCCTCGTCACCGTAGCCATTAATTTCACTTTTCGATTTATTTCCTGAAGCAGTGTTTACAACTAGATCAAATATTCTGTTTCCAACCTTTTCAATATCTTCTTTGCCTTCTGCAATAGTCCCACAATTTATATCCATATCTTCTTCCATTTTTTCATACATCGCAGTATTTGTAGATAATTTTAAACTTGGAACAGGTTTGCATCCAAAACATGAACCTCTACCTGTTGTAAAACAAATTACATTTGCACCTGAAGCAACTTGACCTGTTACAGACACTGGATCATACCCTGGAGAGTCCATAAAGTTAAAACCTTTATTTTTTAATGGTTCTGCATATTCAAGCACATCTTCTAAAATTGATTTACCACCTTTTGCAACTGCACCCAGTGACTTTTCAAGTATAGTAGTTAAACCACCTCGTTTATTTCCAGGAGCAGGATTATTATCCATTGTGCTGTTATTAATTGATGTATAGTTTTTCCACCATTTTAATCTTTCTATTAATTTGTCAGCTGTTTCTTGACTGTTAGCTCTATTAATTAGAAGATGCTCAGCCCCATAAATTTCAGGTGTTTCAGATAATATTGAACTTCCACCTTTTTTAACTAACAAATCAGCTGCAACACCTAAAGCTGGATTTGCAGTAATACCCGAGTATCCATCTGATCCTCCACACTGAAGAGCTAATGTTAAATGACTTACAGACTGGGGAGTTCTATTAATTTTGTTAGCTTCAGGTAATAAATTTTTTATTTGCGATAGAACTTTTTCGACAATTTTTTTTGTTCCACCTTCGTCCTGAATTGTTAAAAAATGAATTCTATTATGTTTTTTTATAGACTCATCAAACAAACTCACCTGAGCACATTCACAACCTAAGCCAATAACAAATACATGAGAAAAATTTGGATGGTTCTTAAAACCATCAATTGTTCTTTGAAACATTTGCATTCCCTCGCTTACAGTATTCATTCCACATCCAGTTGAGTGAGTAATAGGAACTATGCCATCAATGTTAGGATAATCATTTAGAATGTTAGAATATTTTATTTTTTCAACAATCATTTTAGTAACAGTTGCTGAACAGTTAACTGTACTAACGATACCTATATAATTTCTGGTAGCTACTTGACCGTTATCTCTTAATATTCCATTGAAAAAGGTTTCAACTTTTTCATCAACAATTGTTTTTTTATTTTTTACTTGAAATTCTCTATCAAATTCTTTGAATTCTAAATTATGTGAATGAACATGTTCACCAGCGGTAATATTTTTTGACGCAAATCCAATTATCTGATCATACTTAATTATAGGATCACCTTTGTTTATGGGTTTTAAACAAACTTTGTGACCAAATGGTATAGGATCAATAGTGCTTATCTCTTGACCATTAATTTTCGTTTTTTCTGGTATAATAAACTGACTTACGCCTACATTATCATTTTTATTAAGTACAATTAGACTATTCATTTTTTAATTTAGGTTTTATATATCATTATAATATATTTTATTATTTTATGAAAAAGAAGAATTTAAGAAGTAAACAATGGTTTGACGACCCAAAAGATCCAGGCATGACAGCCATGTATTTAGAAAGATATCTAAATTACGGTCTTACAAGAAAAGAACTTCAATCAGGAAATCCAATAATTGGAATAGCCCAATCAGGGAGTGATTTATCTCCATGTAACAGACATTTTTTGGATTTAAGTAAAAGAATTAAAGATGGAATTAGAAGAGCAGGTGGTATTCCGATGGAATTTCCTACTCACCCGATTCAAGAAACTGGAAAAAAGCCTACTGCAATGTTGGACAGAAACTTATCATATTTATCTTTAGTTGAGATACTTTATGGATACCCCCTTGATGGAGTTATACTTACAACTGGATGTGATAAAACTACCCCAGCAGCGTTAATGGCAGCTGCAACAGTTAATATTCCTGCAATAGTTTTATCTGGTGGTCCAATGCTTGATGGAAATTATAAAGGAAAGAAAGCTGGTGCAGGAACCATTATTTGGGAAGCAAGAAGATTGCATGCTAAGGGAGAAATTAATTACGAAGAATTTATGGATATGGCAGCAGCATCTTCACCAAGTCCTGGTCACTGTAATACAATGGGAACAGCTTCATCAATGAATTCTGTTGCTGAAGCATTAGGAATGTCTTTACCAGGATGCGCAGTGATACCTGCTCCTTATAGAGAAAGAGAACAAATTTCTTTTGAGACTGGATCTAGAATTGTAAAAATGGTTCACGAAGATTTAACTCCTTCAAAAATTATGACAAAGAAAGCTTTTGAAAATGCAGTAATAGTTGCAAGTGCTATAGGAGCTTCTAGTAATTGTACAACACATTTAATTGCTATCGCAAAACACATGGGTGTAAAATTTGATTTATCGAATTGGCAAAAGCTTGGGCACAAAATACCTTTATTAGCAAACTGCCAACCTGCAGGTGAACATTTAATGGAAGGTTTTTACAGAGCTGGAGGTATACCAGCAATCATGAAAGAATTAATGAAGAATAATAAAATTCACCATAACTTAATTACTGTAACTGGTAAAACAGTTGCGCAAAATTTAAAAAAAAAAATTGATGTAGATAGAGATGTGATTAAAACATTTAAAGATAATTTGACTGATAAGGCTGGATTTCTAGTTATGAAAGGAAATTTCTTTTCATCAGCAATTATGAAAACTTCAGTAATTAGTAAAGAGTTTAGAGAGAGATATTTATCAAATCCTAAGCACCCTAATGTTTTTAAAGGTAAAGCAGTTGTTTTTGAGGGTCCAGAGGATTATCACCATAGGATTAATAGTAAGAAGTTAAATATTGATGAAAATTCAATTTTAATAATAAGAGGTTGTGGACCTGTTGGATATCCTGGATCTGCTGAGGTGGTTAATATGCAACCACCTGATAGACTACTAAAAAAAGGTATTAATGCACTTCCAACTCTTGGAGATGGAAGACAGAGTGGTACCTCTGAAAGCCCATCTATTCTTCATGTATCGCCAGAATCTGCCGTTGGCGGTGATTTAGCTATTGTTAAGACAGGAGATAAAATGACAATAGATCTTAATAAAAGAAGAGTTGATCTTCAAATATCAAAATCTGAATTTATTAAAAGAAGAAAAAAGAAAACGATAAAGAAACTTACAAATCAAACACCGTGGCAAGAAATATCTAGATCAAATGTTGGTCAACTTGAAGATGGTGCATGTATTATGTCAAGAGATCAGTATTTAGATATCACTAAAACAAAAGGAGTTCTAAGAAACTCTCATTAGATGAAACCAAAAATTTTAGTTTCTCGAAAAATTTCTGATGGTGCTGAAGAAATATTAAAAAAAGAATTTGATGTAACTCTTAATTTAGAAGACAAACCTTACAACTATGAGGAATTAATAAAACTTGCTAATGAGTATGATGGTTTAATCTCAACAAGTTTTGATAAATTAGATAAAAATTTTTTTGATAATTTAAACGGAAAATTAAAAATGATTGGTCATGTTGGGGTTGGATATGACAATATTCATACACAATCAGCTAAAGAAAAAAATATCAAGGTTTCAAATACACCAAATGTATTAAATGATGCTGTAGCAGAAATAACAATCCTTTTAATTTTAGCATCGGCAAGAAGAATTGGAGAGGCTTACAATCTAGTCAAGTCAAATACTTGGAAAGATCATAGACCAGATATTACTAAATTAATGGTAGGTAACGAAATTACAGGAAAAACTTTAGGTATAATAGGTATGGGAAGGATTGGCCAAATAGTTGCAGATAGGGCCAGAGCTTTTAAAATGAAAATAGTTTATTACAATAGAAATAAGTTAGCTAATGATTTAGAAAAAGATGCAACTTATTACCCAGATTTAAAATCAATGCTTCCAAATTGTGATTATGTAAGTTTGCATACTCCTGCTACCGCAGAAACTAAAAATATAATTAATTCAGAATGTTTAAAATTATTTCCAAAACATTCTGTTTTTATAAATACTTCTAGAGGATCAACGGTAGACGATAATGCTCTGATTGAAGCTTTACAAAATAAAAAAATCTATGGAGCTGGATTAGATGTTTTTAATAATGAACCTAACCTTGACAAGAGATATTTAGAGTTAGAAAATTGTTTTGTTCTTCCTCATGTAGGTAGTGCGACACATGAAACTCGATTAGCTATGAGTATGTTAGCTGTTAATAATATAAAATGTTTTTTTTCTCAAAAACCTCTGTTATCAGAAGTTGTTTAAATAACACAACTTTTAGTTGCAATTATATAAACTAATTATCTTTAGAATTTTATTTCTGTCTTTTATTTGAATTTTTTTTCTCTTTATGTTTAAATTTAGAAAAACATAACCGAGAGGGAAAATAATGTTAAAATTAATAACAAAAATAACTGCTGCGATTGCTGTAGTGTCTATTGCTTTGTTTGGTTCTGCTAACGCAAAAACTCTAAAAATAGAAACTCACTTTACGGCTAGCTCACCAAATGGTGAAGTTGCAGCTCAATTCGCTAAAAACGTAGAAAAGTTTTCTGGCGGAAGCTTAAAAGTACAAATGTTCTACTCATCATCAGTTACAGGAAAGTCTGCTGAGGTATTTAACTCTGCACAAACTGGAATTATTGACTGTGATATGACAGGTGCTGGATACCAAACTGGTAAAAATGCAGCTTTTCAATTCGCAGGTGACGTTATGGGTGGATATGATAACCCGTATCAACAATACGACTTCTTAAAGTTCCCAGGAGCTCAAGAAGCTGTTGATGCACTATACAACAAATATGGGATGACTTTAATTGGTTGGTGGATACCAGGACATGAGTCTCTAATATCTAGTAAACCAATTCCAGATGTTGCATCTATCAAAGACTTTAAATTTAGATCGCCTCCAGGAATGGAAAGTATGATCTTTACAGCATTAGGTGCTAAGCCGATTGTAATGGATTTTGGTGAAGTTCCAACTGCTTTACAAACTGGTCTAATTGATGGTGCTGACTATTCATCTTTAGCAACTAACTATGCAGGAGGACACTATGAGCAAAATAAATATGCTACATATCCAGGTTTCCACTCTATGCCAGCTGACCACTTAGCTTGTAATACAAAAGTTTGGAACAAGTTAAAGCCTCATGAAAAAGGTGCAATGCTAGCTGCAATTGAGATCTGCGGTAGAACAATCACTAGTTTAGTTGAGAGAAAAAATGCTGAAGCAGTTAAAGCTTTAACTGCTATGGGTGTTACTCTTCATGACTGGTCTAGAGAAGATAGACTTAAGTTCAGAAATGCTGCTTTAGGCGCTTGGGAAGAATGGAAGAAAAAATCTCCTGAGGCTGCTGCTCTTATTGAGATACACAAAGCTTACATGAAAGCTAACGGTATCCTATAATTGTTAGCAACATAAAAAAAACTGAAGGGCCTGAAATGGCCCTTCTTACTAAACAATTTTTTTGCCAATGGACAATAAAGATCTTCAAGATAAACAATTAAAAGAGCAAAGTGAAAAAGTTGCAAGTAAAGACGATTTTCCAATTTTTTGGATAGATAGAATTTCTCTATTTTTAAGCCATACAATAAAATATTTAATTCCTGTAATAGTACTTGTGATGATGTACGAAATTTTCATGAGATATGTCTTGTTTAAACCTACCTTATGGGCCAATGAATTATGCCTATGGCTGGCTGGCGTTTGTTATTTAGTTGGCGGGATATATGCAACAAGATTAAGAAGCCATATTAGAATAGTATTATTATACGATTATGTTGGTAGACCAACACAGCGAATTTTTGATCTTATTAGTACTATAGTTATTGTTCTTTTTGCAGGGGCTGTAATTTATGGTGGTATGGAGGATGCTTACAGATCATTTGTAAACTGGGAGAGATTTGCAACGTATTGGGACCCACCGATACCAGCTACTATGAAACCACTTACACTAATATGTGTATTTCTTATTGCACTTCAGTCTATTAACAATTTAATAATTGATTGGAGAAATCCTAAAGAAAGACAATACGATCCCGCTAAAGATTTAGAATAATATGGAATTTGAAATAGGAACACTCTCAATAATACTGATTGTTGGATTGCTAGCTCTTATAGCTATTGGTGTTCCAATGGGTTTTGCCTCAGGTTTTATGGGTGCGGTACTCGTATTTTTATATATAGGTGAGCATGCATTAGGAATTTTACTTTCAAGATATTATTCTCTTGTTGTAACGTATTCTTTCTTATCAGTACCCTTGTTTATATTCATGGCCTCCTTACTTGAACGCTCTAACATCGCGAGAGATTTATATGATGCATTAAATGCTTGGTTAAGAAAAACTAGAGGAGGGGTAGGTGTTGTAACTGCAATCATGGCAACAATTATGGCTGCTATGAGTGGAATTATTGGAGGAGAAATAGTTTTATTAGGGCTTATTGCGCTACCTCAGATGTTGAGATTGAAATATGATCAAGATATGTCGATTGGTATTATTTGTGCATCAGGTTCTCTAGGTACAATGATACCTCCATCTATTGTTTTAATTATATATGGATTAACAACAGAAACATCAATTACAATGTTATTCCAAGAAGCTATTGTTCCAGGTTTAATGATTTCAGGTTTAATAATTACTTACATTCTAATACGAACAAGATTACAACCGCATCTTGCACCATTAAGTGATGAGCCAGCTTTAACTTTAAAAGAAAAAATGTCTTACCTCCCAGGTCTTTTACCACCAATTGGTATTGTAATAATTGTTTTAGGTTCAATTTATTCTGGAATAACAGGTATCACTGAAGCAGCTGGAATGGGTGTAGTTGCAACATTAATTATAATAGGTGCAAGAAAAGAACTTACATGGTTTTTATTTAAAGATGCACTTGTTAGAACTTTTAAAGCATCAGGTACGATTTTAACAATTACATTTGGAGCTACAGTTTTAGCTGGAGCTTATTCTTTAGCGGGTGGACCAACTTATGTAGCTGAAACTATTTTAGCTTATGATTTAAAACCAATGTATTTAATCTTTATGATGCAAGTAATGTTTTTGATAATGGGTGCTTTTATGGATTGGGTTGGAATTGTTCTTCTAGCAATGCCTGTGTTTTTACCAATAGTTCTTGCACTTGGTTTTGATCCTATTTGGTTTGGAATACTATTTTGTGTTAATATGCAGGTATCATTTTTAAGCCCACCTTTTGGTCCAGCAGCTTTTTATTTAAAATCAGTAGCACCTCCACATATTTCATTAACAGATATTTTCAGAGGATTTGCTCCATTCGTAGTAATTCAGTTAATTGTTTTAGCATGTGTAATGTACTTTCCAGAAGCAATGACACAAAATTTCCACGAATTCGTACCCAAAAAATAAATGAAAAAAAAAATAGGTTTTATAGGCATAGGCCTGATGGGCCTGCCAATGTCTAAAAATTTAGTAAAAGCTGGATATAATTTAACAGTATTCAACAGATCAAAGAATAAAGCAGAGCCACTAAAAGAATTTGGTGCAAAAATTTCAAATACGTTAAAAAATGCTGTGGATGGAAGTGATATTGTTATCACAATGTTAACAGATGATACTGCTGTTGATGAGGTGATGAATAACGATGATTTTACAAAAAGCTTAAAATCTGGTGCCATAGTTATTGATATGAGTTCAGTTAAACCAACTACAGCAACTAAACATGGTAATAATTTAAAATTAAAAAATATAAATTATTTGGACGCACCTGTATCTGGAGGAACAATTGGTGCAGAGGAAGCCTCGTTAGCTATAATGGTTGGGGGAGAGCAAAATATTTTTGATGATGCATTTGATATTTTAAAAAAAATGGGTAACCCAACATTAGTCGGTCCAATTGGAAGTGGACAAGTTTCAAAATTAGCAAATCAAATCATAGTTGGTTTAACAATTGGTGCTGTTGCAGAGGCTGTTACTCTTTGTGAAAAAGCTGGAGCAGATCCAAATAAAATGATCAAAGCTTTGTCAGGTGGATGGGCAGATAGCAAAGTTCTACAGACACATGGAAAAAGAATGATCAATAAAGATTTTACTCCAAAAGGTAGAACATCAGTTCATTTAAAAGATATGAATAATATCTTAGAATGTGCCAATAATTATAATACTCATTTACCTATTTCAAATTTGGTTAAAGAAATGTATAAATCTCTTGTTGAAAATGGACATGGTGAAACAGACCATAGTTCACTTTATAAAGAAATTGAAAGGATAAATAATAAATGAGTGGAAGATTAGAGGGTAAAAAAATTGTAGTTACGGCAGCAGGCCAAGGTATCGGAAAAGCAACAGCAATCGCTTTTCATAATGAAGGGGCCCATGTAATAGCAACAGATTTGAATGAAAAAACTTTAGCTGATTTAAATAAAGAATATCCTAATATTAAAATTAAAACTTTAGACTCTACAGACAACAAAGCAATTTTAGATTTTGTTAAAACACTCGATGAAGTAAATGTTCTATTTAATGCAGTAGGATTTGTTCATCATGGAACAATTTTAGATTGCGAAGAAAAAGATTGGGATTTTTCTTTTGATGTAAACATTAAATCTATGTATTTCATGTGCAGAGCAATTTTACCGTTAATGGTGAAGCAAAATGGTGGAAGTATAATCAATGTTTCGTCTATTGCCTCTAGTTTAAAAGGTTTACCAAATAGATTTGTTTATGGCGCTTCAAAAGCTGCAATTATTGGGTTAACTAAGTCTATAGCTTCAGACTTTGTAAAACAAAATATTAGATGTAATTCAATAGCACCAGGAACAGTTTTCTCTCCTTCTTGGCAAGATAGAGTAAACCAGAGTCCTGATCCTGTTCAAGCTAAGAAAGATTTTATAGCAAGACAACCAATGGGAAGACTAGGAACAGCTGAAGAAATTGCTTCTATGGCTATTTATTTAGCTGGCGATGAATCAACATTTACAACAGGAAATACATTTTCTGTTGATGGTGGAATGACAATTTAAATATAAAGGAGAAACAATGAAACTATTAAGGGTAGGAGAAAAAGGAAAAGAAAAACCAGCAGTTTTAGAAGCTGATGGAAAAATAAGAGATATAAGTTCTCACATAGACGACTTAAACCCAGAAAATTTAAATTTTGAAACAATGTCAAAAATTCAAAGTGCAGACACATCAAGTCTTCCTGAGCTTTCATCTAATCAAAGAGTAGGTTCATGTATTACAAGTCCTGGAAAATTTGTTGCAATAGGACTTAATTATTCAGATCATGCAGCTGAAGTCGGTGCCGATATTCCTAAAGAACCAATAATGTTTATGAAAGCTACTAGCTCAATGTGCGGTCCTAATGATGATGTAGAAATAGTTTCCGGATCAAAAAAACTAGATTGGGAAGTTGAACTTGGAATTGTAATTGGAAAAGAAGCAAAACATATTTCAGAAAGTCAATCACAAGATCATATTTTAGGGTATTGTTTAGTAAACGATGTCAGTGAACGAGAATGGCAAATTGAAAAAATGGGACAATGGGTTAAAGGAAAGTCTCATGACACTTATGGACCTACTGGGCCTTACTTAGTAACTAAAGATGAAATTAAAGACATTAATAATTTAAAGATGATGTTGGATGTAAATGGTGAAAGAATGCAAACAGGGAATACAAGTACTATGATTTTTAATGTAGATATCATTTTATCTTATGTGAGTAAGTTCATGTCATTACAACCTGGAGATATTATAACTACAGGTACCCCACCAGGAGTAGGCATGGGAAGAAAACCCCAAGTATTTTTAAAAGCTGGTGATGAAATGAAATTATCTATAGAAAATTTAGGAGAACAGAACTCTAAAGTAGTTGCTGTTTAATAATTGTGAAGATCAGCTCAATCAAAAGTCATGTACTTAGATATGAGTTGGATAAAGAACTAGGATACTCACAACAATATTACAAACATAGAACTGCACATTTAGTAGAAGTAGAGACTGATGACGGTATTACAGGTTGGGGAGAGTGCTTTGGGCCTGGAAATATAGCACTTGCAAATAAATATATTGTTGAAAAAGTAATACAGCCTTTAATAATAGGAGAAGATCCAATTAATAAAGAATATATTTGGCATAAAGTTTATAATTTACTTAGAGATAGCGGTCAGAAAGGAATGCCTATTCAGGCATTATCAGGAATTGATATAGCATTGTGGGATATACTAGCGAAAAAAGCGAAATTGCCTCTCTATCAATTGTTAGGTGGCAAAACCAATAACAAAATTCCAGTTTATGGTTATGGAATGATGCTACAAAAAAAATCTGTCAAAGAATTATGTGAATTATTCAAAAAAGAAGCAAATCAAATAAAAGAAAAAAACTTTAAGGCGATGAAGATGAAAGTTGGTTTAGGTCCAAAAGAAGATTTAAAGTTAGTAAGCGCAGTAAGAGAGGCAATTGGGGACAATTTTAAACTAATGGTCGATGCCAATCATGCTTATAACAAAAATGATGCTTTGTACGTAGGTAAAGGATTAGATGAAATGGAAATTTATTGGTTTGAGGAACCTGTGGCACCAGAGGATTATGATGGATACAAAGAACTTAAAGAAAAATTAAAAACAAATATTGCTGGTGGTGAAGCAGAGTTCACAAAATATGGTTGGAACCAATTAATTAAAAATAATTGCATTGATATAGCCCAACCAGAAGTTTGTGGTTTAGGTGGAATAACAGAATATTTAAAAGTATCAGCATTAGCTCAGTCAAATTTCATCCCAATTGTTAATCATGTATGGGGTTCAGCTTTAAGTGTAGCAGTAAATCTTCATTTAATTACTTCTTTACCAGATATGCCAGGTGGACTATTTCCAACAAAATCAATGTTAGAATTCGATACCACTGAAAAAAATATTTTTATTACAGATCTTGCTGAAGAAAAATTTTCAATTTTAGATCAGGTAAAAGATAAAGATGGATTTGCTTCCCCATTAGAAAATATAGGAATTGGAATTAATCCAAAAAAAGATTTTATAAAAGAATACGCGTATAATGGCTAAGATTATAACTTCAAAACCTGAAGTATTGTGGAATTTAAAATGTACATTAGGTGAAGGTACTTTATGGATCAAAGAGCATAATTCAATTTATTTTACAGACATCAAAAAAAAAAGAATTCATATTTTAAATTTAAAAAATAAAAAAAAAGTAACTGTTAAAGTAAATAAAGAAATAGGATTTTTAGCTCATATAAAAAATTATATATTTATATTAGGTCTACAAGGTGAATTAAGAATTATAAATTTAAAAAGTAAAAAAAAAATTAAATCAATAATGATTGAAAAGTCATTAAAAATGAACAGGATTAATGATGGCAAAACAGATCTTAATGGAAAACTTTGGTTTGGAACAATGGATAACCCTGAGAGAAATATTCCAAATGGATCCCTTTATTGTCTCGATAAAAAATTTAATCTTAAAAAAGTAGATGACAATTACATGATTACTAATGGACCAGCGTTTATTGATAAAAAAAACTTTTATCATACGGACAGTAGAAAAAGGGTAATCTACAAAATTAAGATAGATAAAAATGAAGATATAATAAGTAAAAAAATATTTAAAAGATTTTCAAATAAGGAAGGAGTGCCAGATGGCATGACTTTAGATAAAGCTGGAAATTTATGGGTATGTCAATTTCACGGAGCTTGCGTAAGTGTTTTAAATAAATTTGCTAAACAGATACATAAGATCAATTTACCCGCTAAAAATATTACTAATTGTGCCTTTGGTGGACCAAAAAATTCAGATTTATTTGTCACATCTGCTTTAAAAGGCATGAAAAACAGTGAAATTAAAAAATTTAAATTTTCAGGAAGTTTATTTAAAATACAAACTAATGCTATTGGTATAAATCAAAAAAAGTTTGTAATAAAAAATGTTAAAAAGAGATCTCTACTATGAAAGAATACCTACAAAATCTCTTAGAGATGATGTTCGATTTTTAGGAAACATATTAGGAAGAGTAATTAAAGAACAAGAGGGACAGAAATTCTACGATCTAGTTGAAAAAATTAGATTACTTTCCAAAGCAAATATTGCTAACAAAAATCGTAAAGATCCATTTAAAAAAATTTTAAACGAAATTAAAAAATTACCACCACATTTACTGTTTAAATTAACTCGCGCATTTAATCATTTTATGAACTTCTATAATCTGGCCGAATCAATTGATGCTTCTAGAACTTTAGATCTTTATGAAAATGTGAAACAAGAGAAAAAATTTCAGAATATTTTCATAGAAGAAATATTTGAAAATTTTTTCAAAAATAAAAAAATATCTAATAATAAAATTTATAATATTGCCAAAAGTCTAAATATAGGAATTGTACTCACGGCACATCCAACCGAAGTAAAAAGAAGAACTTTAATACAGAAGTACCATTCCTTGACAGGAATATTAGAAGAAAGAAACTTACTTAAAAATTATCCTTCAAAACTAAAAATTTTAGATCGTAAAGTTTTTGATGAGATCACAATTATATGGAATACAGATGAAATTAAAAGATCTAAACCAACTCCAGCAGAAGAAGCAAGATGGGGACTTGCAATTATAGAAGATAGCCTGTGGGATACAATTCCTAAAGTATACAGGAGATTAAATCAAATATTTGAAAAAAATATGGGTAAGGGTTTGCCTAAAAATTTTAATCCTATTGAGTTTGGATCATGGATGGGTGGTGATAGAGATGGCAATCCATTTGTTACTGCAGAAGTTACTAAAAGAGTTATTTTGTTATCAAGGTGGGAGGCAGCTAAACTTTATGAGAAGTCAATGACAAAGTTAATTAGATCTTACTCTATGGAAAAATGTTCAAAAAAAATATTAAAATCTACAGGAAAAACATTTGAGCCTTATAGAGTTTATCTAAGACCTTTAAGAGATAAACTTAGAAAAACGCATAGAGCAATTGAAGGTTATTTAACAAACAATAAATCTTTAAATGAAAAAGATTTACTATCAGAAAGAGAAGAAATTTTAAAACCATTGAGAGTAGTAAGAGAGTCATTAGAACAAAATCAGAGTGAAAATATAGCTAGTGGAGATTTATTAGATTTAATGCGAAGAGCAAAGTGTTTTGGAATAAATCTTGCACGACTTGATATAAGACAAGAGTCTTCAAGACATTCTCAATTATTAGCAGAATATATAAAGAAAAAACTAAACCAAAATTATTCTACTTGGGATGAGGATCTAAAAATAAAATATTTATCGAATAAAATGCAAAGCAAAAATGTACTAAAAAAATTTCAATTTAAAAATAAGGAAAACATAGAGGTTTGGTCCACTTTTAAAGTATTGGCAAGTCAACCTAAAGAGTGTTTAGGAGCGTATGTAATCTCAATGACATCTTCAGCATCAGACATTTTATCAGTTATGTTTTTCCAAAAAGAAGCAAAAATTGAGAACAGACTTAGAGTAGTTCCTCTTTTCGAAACACTTGATGATCTTATAAATGCAAAACCAATAATGGAAAAACTTTTTTCATTAAAATGGTACAGAAAAGTTATAAATAATAAGCAAGAAATTATGATTGGGTACTCTGACTCAAGTAAGGATGCAGGAAAGCTCTCAGCAAGTTGGCATCAATTTAAATTACAAGAAGAAATAATTAAACTTGCTAAAAAATATAAAATAGACGTTACATTTTTTCATGGCAGAGGAGGGTCTGCAGGACGAGGCGGTGGGCCTATACAAGCAACATTGAGGTCGCAGCCTGCTGGTTCAGTCAATGGTAAAATTCGAATAACCGATCAAGGAGAAGTAATACAACAAAAATATGGTTATGAGCCTTTAGCAAAATATAATCTGTGCAGTTATATCGGATCTGTTATGGAAGCTACTTTAAATCCACCACCAAAACCAAAAGACAGTTGGAGACAATTAATTCAAAGTATGTCTGAAATATCAACAAGTTCTTACAGAAAAAATATAAATCAAAGTTCAGATTTTATAAGATATTTTAAAACCGTAACTCCTCATATGGCACTTGGGAAATTATCAATTGGCTCTAGACCTTCTAAAAGAAAAAATGTTGATAATATAAATAGTTTAAGAGCTATTCCTTGGGTTTTTGCCTGGACTCAAATTAGATTAATGTTACCCGCTTGGTTAGGTACTGCCGAGGCTTTAAGATATTCATCTATAAAGAAATTTAAAAAAACACTTATTGATATGGAAAAAAACTGGCCTTATTTTAATTCAACAATGGACTTGCTTGATATGGTACTTTCCAAGGTAGACCCAGAAATATCAAAAATTTATGAAAAAAACTTAGCAGATGATAAACTTATTAGAGTAGGAAAAAAATTAAGATTTCAATTTGATGCTGTCAAAAAATTAAATGATCAAATAACACCAAAAGAAATTTTTAAACAAAGAAAAATTTTTAGAGGTCCAGCAATTATTAGAAACATATATTCTGAAATCCTAAATGTTTTACAAGCAGTAGTGATGAATAAGCTTTTAAAAAGAAATTTAAATAAAAATGATAAAAAAGAATTAAATGATGCAATGATGGCGTCAATAGCAGGTATTTCTGCAGCTATCAAAAATACTGGATAATGATTGAATTTATTTTAGCTTTTGGAGCTGGTTTGCTTAGCTTTTTATCTCCATGTGTTCTGCCTCTAATACCAGGATATATATCTTATATATCAGGATCAACTCTTAATGAATTACTTGAAAAAAAAACTGTAAATATTTTTCCTATTATTTTATTTGCAGTCGGATTTTCTATTGTATTCATAAGTTTTGGAGCTACTGCTACATTTTTAGGTTCTTTAGTATTAGAAAACTCTTATCAACTCAGAATTGGAGCTGGAATAATCATTATAATATTTTCTTTACAAATATTAGGACTCATAAATCTTAAGTTTTTAAATTATGAAAAGAGATTTCAGACAAATAACAATACTGGAATAATAAGTTCAATTTTAATTGGTATGGCTTTTGGTTTTGGCTGGACACCATGTATTGGTCCAATTTTAGGATCAATTCTTGCAATCGCATCAACTGAAGATAGTATCAACAAAGGAATTGGTCTTTTATCATTTTATTCTCTTGGACTAGCAATTCCCTTTGTTCTATCAGGTTACTTGATACAAAAATTTATGATTTTTTCTAAAAATCTAAAAGCAAAGATGAAGATGATAAATATGTTTGGTGGATCTCTTTTACTAATTACAGGAATACTAATGATTACTAATCAGTTGCAAGCTTTAGGTTATTATCTTCTTGAGTATATGCCTTTTTTACAGAGCATAGGATAAATTAATTTATATTAAACTTTCTTCGTAAATGTCTAAGCTTGCTATCAGTACTATCATATTCAATATAGCACCCTTGTAAAAATCTTTTACCCTCATTTGGATTAAATTCTGTTCTACCATGAAGTAATCTGTAATTATCCATCATAATTAAATCTCCAGACATTAATTTAAATTCTATTCTATAGAAATCAGAGTTATACAAATCAGATAATTTTTTTCTAGCCTTATAATAAAGGTCCAGTTCCTCTTTTTTTAAAACTGGTACGTAATCAAGCCGAGGACTAAATCTAACTTGTTTAAAATTCTTATTTTCATCTAGCTCTACTAATTCGGACCAGTCCTCTAAAATCACATCTTTATCAATAAATTTAAATTTTACTTTTACTTTAGTTAATATTTTATAATATTCAGGAAAGTCTTTTTTTAAATCTTCGGTAACAGTATAGCCATCGACCAAGGTAGATAAACCACCAGTTACTTCATTTTCTATACAATGCAATATCTGAATACAAGGCACTGGATTTCTATATGGATTATCGGTGTGAGGAGCCAAAGGTAAAGGTGTATAGGCTAGATCATTAGGATTAGGTTTTGATGAAACATTAAAGTGTTCACCAAAATTAGTTCTTCTAACACTGCCTACAGAATTAGCAAATTTGATTAAATAATTATCATGAGTTGGAACATTCTTTAAAATTGCAAATCCATACTTGTAAAAATACGCAAGTAATTCATGCATTTCAACACTTTCATAAATATTCTCATAAAAATTAAATTTTTTTACATCATTAAGTGAGGAAGTCCATTTTACTTTTTCTTTAATTTTACTAATTGAGTTGGAATTTTTAAATTCTCGAATTATTTTATTAATATCAATTTTAGTTTCTATTCCATCTGAAAAAGTTATGTTTAGGAGGTCTTTTTCAATTATTGCTGATTTGATAATGACGTCTGATTCCATTGTGCTTGGATCAAAGAGTCTCTGCTGTGTCTTTTGATCAAGTAATTCAATATTTTCTACTCTTTCTCTAAGCCAAAAAGGATGAATTTCTTCATTCAGATTTTCATCTCTAAAGAAAACCTTATTATTATCTAATTCAATTTTCATAAAATTAAGCATTAATTAAAAAATATCTTTAATCAAGAGAAATTAAGTAGTATTTGAAATTATGGATAGCAATCTAATAATTAAAAATAATGAATTTCCAAAGTTTTTGAACCAACTAGCAATTGATTTAACGAATTTTTATTTTAAAAAACTTAATAAGCCTTTTAAAGTTAATAATAAATTACTTGGCAAAGGATATGACCCTGTTACTACATGCGATAAAGCTTTTGAAAAATTCATTAGAGCAAAGATAGGCAAAAAATTTCCTGGTCATGAAATTATTGGAGAAGAATTTGGTTACAAAAAAACTAAAAGTGATTTTAGTTGGGTAATTGACCCCATTGATGGAACTAGGTCATTTGTTATAGGAAGTCCAACTTGGAGTAATTTAATATCATTAAATTATAAAGGAAGTCCAATATTTGGTTTGGCAAACTTCCCAATGTTAAACAAATATTATTATAATCAATCTACAAAAATTGCATATGTTGTTGAAAATAAAAAAAGAAAAAAAATATCAGTCAACAAGAGTGTTAAATTTAAAGATATCAAATTAACTGCTGGTTTTCATGGAGCAATTTCATTAAATCAACAAAAAAGAATTCCAAAACTTCTCAAATTAATACAATTTCCATGCTCAGATGCATTGTCATATGCTCAGATATGTGAAGGTAGAATTGATGTCGTATTGCAATGCAATAATAAAATTTGGGACATTCATCCACTAATACCGATTATTAATGCATCTGGTGGTATTACGACAACTTGGAATAATAAAGATTCAAAGCAAGCAGGACATGTAGTGGTATCATCTAATAAAATAATTCATAAAAAAATATTAGGTTTGCTGAAACCAATCGTCTAATAATGGAAATTCTTGTTCTTCAACACATAAATATTGAGGATCCTGGTTATATAAAAGATTTAATGATCAAAGACGGAGTTAATATTACAACTATTGAATTAGATGAAGGTGAAAAAATTCCTAATAATCTAAATTCTTTTGATGGAATGCTATGCATGGGTGGACCCATGGATACTTGGATGGAAAACGATTTTCCTTGGCTCATTGAAGAAAAAAAAAAAATTAAAGAGTTCGTTGTAGGATTAAATAAGCCATACTTAGGTTTTTGTCTTGGATGTCAATTACTAGGAGAAGTAATTGGAGGAAAAGTAGTTAAAACTAATAATCCTGAAATTGGAATGTTGAATGTGAACTTTTTGGATGATAAAAATAAAGATATACTTTTTGCAGATTTTCCAGAACAAATAACATCATTACAATGGCACTCTTATGAAGTTCAAGAATTAGAAAAAAATAAAGATGTAACATTAATTGCTTCATCAAAAGAGACAAAATATCAAATATTTCGATATAAAAAAAATGCTTATGGTATTCAATTCCACATAGAGATCAAAGATACAACTGTAAATGATTGGGGTTGCGTCCCTGAATATAAGTCAGCACTAGAAAATCAATTAGGACAAGGCGCTCTGGAAAAATTTGATAAAGAGGCCAAAGAAAATATGATAAATATGAATAATTACTCAAAAATTTTATATACTAAGTTCAAAAACGATATCATTCTTAATAATTAAGTTACCTATTTTACTCTTGTAGTTAACTCATTAATCAGGTTTAATTTTATTTGTAATAATTAGGAGGAAAAATGAAATTTAAAAATTTTACTAAAATTTTCTTTGCAATTTTATTTGTTTTTGTATCAACACATTCATACGCAAAAACGATTAAATGGTCTATGCAAGGAGATAGTTTAACTTTGGATCCTCATGCCCAAAATGAAGGTCCTACAACACAAGTTTCAAGACAGGTCTATGAAGCACTTGTTACAAGAGGTCTAGATATGAGTATTGAACCTCAACTTGCAACTGATTGGAAAACAACTGACCCAAATACATGGGTCTTTAATTTAAGAAAAGATGTAAAATTTTCTGATGGTACAGATATGACAGCAAAAGATGTTGTGTTTAGTATATTGAGAGCAAAACAACCTACATCAGATTTTAAAGAATATATAAGTACAATTTCTGATGTTAAAGAAATTGATAACTATACTGTTCAAGTGAGCACAAGCAAACCAAATCCAATTCTTTTAAACCAATTATCAAATATATTTATAATGTCTAAAAAATGGTCTATCGATTTTGGAGCGACAGTTTCACAAAACTGGGATGGTGGAGAAGAAACATTCTCAGCAACTAATGCAATGGGAACTGGACCATTCAAAATTACTCTAAGAGAGCCAAATACTAAAACAGTATTTGAGAGAAATAGTAATTGGTGGGGTTCAATGAAAGATAATAGTGTTACTGAAATACACCTATTACCAATTAAAAACTCAGCTACAAGAGTTGCAGCATTATTATCTGGTGAAGTTGATTTAGTAACTGATGCTCCAGTTCAAGACTTAGCTAGAATTGGAAATTCTGCAGATCATGAAGTAGTAAGTACTGCTCAAATGCGTACAATCTTTTTAGGTATGGACCAAGCAGCAGATAAATTAAGATCTGGAAATACTGGTGATAATCCATTTAAGAAAAAAGAAGTAAGACAAGCCCTTTATCAAGCAATAGATATTGAAGCAATAAAGAAAAAAGTAATGAGAGGCCTTAGTGAGCCTGCAGGAATCATTACTTTTCCTGGTGTAAATGGATACACACAAGATCTAGATAAAAGATTGCCTTATGATGTTGATGCTGCGAAAAAACTATTAGCTGATGCAGGATATCCAAAAGGTTTTGATGTTGAACTAAGATGCCCTAATGACAGGTATGTAAATGATGAAGCAATTTGTACTGCAGTAGTTGGAATGTTTGGTAAAATAGGCGTTAATGTAAACTTATTTGCTCAAACTAAAAGTAAACACTTTAAAGAGCTTAAAGAAGATAAAGGTGATTTCTATATGCTAGGATGGGGAGTTCCAACATTAGATAGTCACTATGTTTTCCATTATCTGTATGAGTCAGGTGCTAGTTGGAATAAAGTAAACTTTAGCAACAGCGAAGTTGATGCTGCTATAAGAGTCATGGAAGGCGAAGTTGACCTAGATAAAAGAAATGCAGCTATTGCAAATGCTTGGAAAATTGTAAAAGATGATATTTCATATCTTCCTCTACATCACCAAGTAATTTCTTGGGCAACTAAAAAAAATGTAGATGTTCCAATAAGACCGAATAATGAACCATTATTCCGTTTTGCAAGTTTTAAATAAATAACTTTTTTATAAGCCCTTTGTTTAACAAAGGGCTTATAAGTATAAATATTTCTTAAATTGATAAAGTATTTTTTCAAACGTCTGATTCAGTCAGTAATAGTGATGCTTGTTGTGTCGTTTGTTTCGTTTTCTTTATTTAACTTTGTAGGTGATCCAATTAACAACATGGTCGGTGAAGAAACTTCTGACGAAGAAAGAGCAGAATTGAGAGAAACTCTTGGATTAACAGATCCAATACATATTCAATTTTCAAGGTTTGTAGTAAACGCATCAAAAGGTGAGTTTGGAATTTCATACCAACTTAGAAGACCAGTTTCTGAATTAATTATTGAAAGACTGCCAGCAACTATTGAATTAGTATTAATTTCTGCATTAATTGCATTAGTTTCAGGTACTTTATTGGGAGTTTATACGGGTATTAATAGAAAAGGCTTTTTAAGTGACTTTATACTAGCAGTATCTCTTTTAGGTGTATCACTTCCAACATTTGTGATTGGAATATTATTTATTTACCTTTTTGCAGTTATATTAGGTGTTCTCCCATCCTTTGGAAGAGGAGAGGTTATTGACATAGGTTTTTGGACTACTGGACTTTTAACTGTTTCAGGATTGAAAGCAATTATACTTCCATCTGTAACACTCAGCCTTTTTCAAATGACTTATATAATTAGGTTAGTAAGAGCTGAGATGATGGAAATATTACAAACTGATTATATAAAATTTGCCAGAGCTCGAGGCATAAGTGAAAAGAGTATTAACTATAAACATGCACTTAAAAATGGATTAATCCCTGTCATAACCATTGCGGGAATAAACATAGGTACATTAGTTGCTTTCTCAATTATTACCGAAACTGTTTTTCAATGGCCAGGTATGGGCTTTTTATTTATTCAGGCGGTTCAATTCGTAGATATACCAATTATGTCAGCATATTTAGTATTTATAGCTTTTGTATTTGTGATGATAAATTTTATTGTAGATATACTATACTATTTTATAGATCCTAGAATTCGAGTTAAAGGGGATGCTACAAGTGGATAATAAATCACTTAATTCTTGGGAAAGACTAAAAGATAGCGATATTTACTTTAGCTTTATTAAATCTCCAACTGCAATTGTATCATCAATAATATTATTAGTAATTTTCTTTTGTTCTTTTTTTGTTGAGTTTGTTACCCCTCATAACCCATTTGACCCTGCATCATTATCTCTAATGGAAGCTTTTACTCCTCCTTCTTGGACAGAGGATGGGATGGCAAAATTTATCTTAGGTACAGATGGACAAGGAAGAGATATGCTTTCAACAATTCTTTATGGTTCGCGAATTTCATTAATAGTTGGATTTTCAGCAATAATTTTTAGTTTAATTTTAGGTGTCTCCCTAGGTTTAACAGCAGGTTACTTTGGTGGAAAATATGAAATGATAGTGATGAGATTAACAGACGTTCAGCTAACAGTACCGAGTATATTAATGGCTCTATTAGTTGATGGTATTGCAAGAGGCATCATCTCCAGAGAAATGCATGATCAGATGGCAATATATGTTTTAATTTTTGCTATCGGAATTTCAGAGTGGCCTCAATTTGCAAGAGTTTCTCGTGCAGCAACTTTAGTAGAAAAAAATAAAGATTATGTATCAGCTTCATCAATTATAGGTGTTTCAAATTTACTTATTATGTTTAAGCATATACTGCCAAATATAATGAGACCTGTTTTGGTAATAGGCACGATTGGTCTAGCTCTTGCTATAATTGCAGAATCGACATTGAGCTTTTTAGGAGTGGGAGTTCCTCCTACAACACCTTCATTAGGTACTTTAATTAGATTAGGAAATGATTTTTTATTTTCAGGTGAATGGTGGATAACATTCTTTCCAGCAATATTCTTAGTTATTCTTGCTTTCTCAATTAATTTATTAGGAGATTGGATGAGAGATACGCTTAATCCAAGGTTAAAAAAGTGACTTTTCTTAAAATAAGTAATTTGAGTGTCGACTATAAAATGAGAAAAGAAACAGTGAATGCTGCAAAAAATATAAATATAGACATAAAAAAAGGCGAAATAGTTGGATTAGTCGGAGAGTCTGGTTCTGGAAAAAGCACTGTAGCTAATGCAATTGTAAATTTAATTGATGAACCAGGTAAAGTTTCAAGTGGATCAATATTGATGGGAGAAACAAATATTAGTAAAAATCCAGAAACAATTGTTCAGTATCGAGGAAAAAAAATTGGACTAATATTTCAAGATCCTCAAACCTCTTTAAATCCAATTTTAACAATTGGTGAACAGCTTATAGAAACAATACAGACTCATTTAAATTCAAGTTCAGAGGATGCAAAAAATAAAGCAATTAATCTATTAAAAGAAGTAGGGATCAAGGATGCCGAAAAAAGGTTTTATAATTACCCTCACCAATTTTCTGGTGGGATGAGACAAAGAGTTGTTATTTCTCTTGCTTTATGTTGTGAGCCCGAATTATTAATTGCAGATGAACCAACAACAGCACTAGACGTTTCTATTCAGTCTCAAATTCTAGAATTAATTAAAAGACTAACAAAAGAGAGAAATTTAGCTGTAATACTTATTACTCACGATATGGGGGTTATCGCTGAAACTACAGATAGAGTGGCTGTGATGAAAAATGGAGACTTAGTTGAAATAGGTTTAACCAAACAGATATTAGTTAAGCCCAAGGAAAAATACACAAAAAGTTTAGTCAATTCTGTACCACCGACTAATAAAAAAATATCTAGATTTACAATAATTGAAAAAGAGAATGTTAATAATCAAAATAATAACATTAAAATATTAAACAGATGGTCCAAAAAGACAATTGTTGATCAAAATTTAATAGAAATAAAAAACTTGAGTAAATCTTTTGATGATAGTTTTTTCACAGAGAATACAAAGAATTCTGTAATGGCTGTAGATGATGTCTCGCTAAATATAAAAGAGGGACAGTCTTTTGGTCTAGTTGGTGAGAGTGGAAGTGGCAAAACAACAATAGCAAAAATGGTTGTTAATTTGTTTAAACCAAGTTCTGGAGATATTTTTTTTGACAGTGTTAATATTACCAAAATTAAAAAAAACAAAGATCTACTTAAATTTAGAAAACAAATTCAAATGATCTTTCAGGATCCATTTTCTTCGTTAAATGGAAGACTTAAAGTAAAGGAAATTATTGCAGAACCTATTAAACTTCATAATCCAGATATAAAATCTAGCGATTTAGATAGTTATATTCATGATTTATTAGAGTCTGTTGAATTAACTCAACAGTCTGCAATTAGATATCCTCATGAATTTTCAGGGGGCCAAAGGCAAAGAATATCAATAGCGAGAGCATTGGCTACACAACCAAGACTTCTTGTTTGCGACGAACCTACATCAGCATTAGACGTGAGCATTCAAGCTCAAATATTAAACTTATTAAAAGATCTTCAAGAACAGTTAAATCTCACAATTTTATTTATAAGTCATGATTTACCCGTTGTTAGACAAATGTGTGATAAAATAGCTGTACTTAAAGATGGAAAATTATGTGAAGTGTCAGAAACAGAAGAGTTGTTTAAAAATCCTAAACATAATTATACTAAGGAACTATTAAAATTAATGCCAAAAATTGAGTCAATTTATAACTAAAAGGAGAAAACTATGACAATATTTAAAAAAATTTCTGAAAATGAAGCTACTGGCAAAGTAAAAGAAATTTTTGAAGAAATAAAAGAAGCACGACAAATAACTGAAATTCCGAATTTTTGGAAAACAATGGCTAATAGTCCTGAAACATTAGAAAGAACCTGGAGATCATTACAACAAGTAATGGGAAAAGGTGAATTAGATCCTGCTGTAAAGGAGCTTATTTATGTTGCAGTTTCAATTACTAACAATTGTGAATATTGTATTAAATCTCATTCTTTAGCTGCCAGAAAAAAAGGTGCCACAGATGGAATGATAAACGAAATGATCGCAATTGTCGGAATGGCAAATGAAACAAATCGTTTAGTTGAAGGTTATCAAGTAGAAGTAGATGACTTTTTAAAATAAAATGAATTTTGATTTTGTTTACAAGATATGTACAAACTCTGAGTGGAGTGAGGCAAAACAAAATAATATTTTTAAAGGCACTGCATTAGATTTAAAAGATGGTTATATCCATTTTTCAGATAAAGATCAGGTCAAGCAAACACTAAATAAGTTTTATATTAATCAAACTAATTTAATAATTCTTAAAGTGGATGCTCTAAAATTAAAAAATTTAGTTTGGGAACAATCAACTGATGGCAACATGTTTCCACATTTATACTCAGATCTAGATTTAGATTTTGTAGTTAAAGAATATATGATTGATTTAAAAAATGACGGTAAGCATGATCTGCCAAATGAACTTTAATATTAATTTGATTTTCCAATTAAATTAACAATTAATACCCCAGATATAATTAATATTAGACCTATAATTGTAAAAAAGTCAGGAACTTGGTTAAATTTATAAATACCAACAACTGAAGTAGCTATTATACATAAGCCTGCAAATGAAGCATAAGTTACGCCAACAGGAATAGTTTTCATAACTAAAGAAAGCGTATACATGCAAGCAACTATTGTTATTGCCGTAAAGACACTTGGTAAAAATATTGTAAAACCATTTGCAGCTTTGGCGAAACCATTTGATGCTGTACCAAGGGCAACTGCAATAATTAAAATTATATAAGCAGTTAAATTACTCATAATTAAAGAATAATATATCCTTAATTAATATCTACAAACTTTTCTAATTTATTTAAATGTTATAGGACCGACCATTCCACTTTCGTAGTGACCAGGAATGTTACATGCCATTTCTAAAGAAATATCTTTTGAAAATTTCCAAATAATTTCTCCTATTTTATTTGGCTCTAGCATTACACTATTTGCGTGTTTATGGCCCAATGAGTGATCTTTTTTAGACATTTCTTTCATTTTTTTATGATCAATTCGGTCGCCTAAAAGAATATCGTGTTCAATTAATCTTGCCATTTCCGGTTGATGATCAATATGCATCTTTTTAGTGCCAATATTATACTCATGTACCAGTTCACCTAAATTTTTAACAATTATTTTTACTGTTTCACCTTTTTTAACTTGAATTGAACTTGGCTCATAATAATTGTCATACATCTTTACTTCTATTACTCTTGTAACATCATTTGGATCACCCTTAGACCCAATCATCTTCATTGAAGCTGCATTAGAATTAAAGGCGATAAAAATAAATAAAAGTATAAGTTTTTTCATTATTTAGGCATAGGTGTTGCGCCAGTCTCTAAACTCATGATTTTTCCATTATCATATTTGTAGACTGCCATTACTGCTTCTGTATTTCCGTCATCAAATGTTACAAATGCGTGGTGTACACCAACTTCATCATTTTCATATACAACTCGTGTATCTCTTTGATTAATATCACCGCTCATCGCCCATTTGATCACTTCAGTTTTACCTAAAGTATTTCCTGATTTATGCATTGTAAATTTGAAATCGTCATGCAAAAGTTCATTCATAGCTGCTTCATCTTTATTTTTTAATGCAGCACTATATTTTTCTAATATTGACATCTTATCTCCTTTATATTCCTTCTATTATCATTCCATTAGAATCTGCGTTATCTAACCGAATTTGTTTTATTGGTTTATATTCATCAGAATTATACCATTCCTTTGCTTTCTCGTAACTTGGAAATTTTATCACAACTGTCCTTGGATGCTGCCATGACCCTTCAATAGTCTCGCTGTTACCACCTCTTACAAGATACTCCCCACCAAATTTTTCTGCAGTGGGTTTAACTTTGTCTATGTATTCCTTATAATTTTCAGGATTGTTTACATTAAGGTTAAATATCGCATAACCACTCATAATTATTCTCCTGGTTTAATAACTGACTTTGTGGCATCTGCAGCATTTTGAAAAGCTTTATTGTAGTCAATAACTTCATGTACCATCAAATCATCCATAAGACCTGAATTTTTGAATGCAATCTTTAAGGAAAGTGCTTGTTCATAATCTCCTTCTACACATGAGATAACATCAAATCTACCTCTTACCCATTCATAGCTGATCAATTTTAAACCAGCCGCCTCAGTAACTTTCTTAGTCGATGCATATCTATCTGCAGTTGGATCATTTTGCATTCTTTTCATTAATTCTGCACTTATTTTTCCAATCAAATAAAATTTTGACATATTACATTTCAATCTTTGTTAAATCCCAAGCAGTCATTTTCTCAACACACTCATCAAAAATTGGCTTTCCAAGTGGATGCGTACCAGATACTAACTCTTTCATTTTTTCTTCGTTGTGAACAAATACCTTGAACATAACACCGCTTTTGTCAGGTATAACTGCACCTACAGTTTTTTCAGGATAAGCTGCAGACTTTCTAACACTCATACCTTCATCCGACTGCATCCATCCCATAAATTTTTCAAACTTGCCTTCTTTTAATTCTGCAAGTACTAACATTTCTTTTTCCATTCTTTCCTCCTTTTTTTTATTTATTATTGTAAATCAATCTAATGATTATTCAATTATTTCATTAAAGAATATTCACCTTTAAAATAAATTGATGAGGCAAATTTATTTTCTTGGGCTGAGTTAATTGGTGTGTATCCTGTTGAGCCACTACATTCTATTCCTTTATATTTTCCTGTTCCCCCTAAACATTTAAATGTACCATTCATTGAGTCTCCAAGTGGAATTTCATAGTATGTAAAAATAGTTTCCCCATCTAGTTGATTTATTTTACAGTGTCCCATTTCAAATCCCTTTCCTGGGATTGTGCCTGCGCCAAGACAATATTGTGATGCATTATCCATGAATGTTGTGCCCTCGACTGCCATTAATCCTCCAACTCCATCGTAAGTAAAAGTTAAAAAGTTACCCTCGTTATCAGTAAGAAATTTGTTATCTCCAACGATAAAACCTTTAAGATCAATTTTTCCTTTATGACCGTCTGCAAAACTTGATGTTGTAAATATTATAAACATCATAATTAAATATATTTTTTTCACCATTACCTTTCTGTTATTATTTTTAGTCTGAACAGACACTCATTACTGTTGTCTCTTGTTTATGGCCAGACTCTGCAATTACTTTAGCATTCTCTGGATTCTGCATAAATTTTTGCATAGTGTCTGCTGCTGGTGTTTCCATCACAATATGTACTTTATTTGGATTTTCTATTTCATTACCTACGTAAATAGTTTTAATACCTGCTGCTTCTCTTGGGCCAGAATGTTCATCAAACAATTTTTTTCCAGTGAGTCCAGTCTTTTACTTCAAAGTTACCAACCATTTTTACCATTTTATTCCCCCCAAACCCCAGCAAATTCATATGCTTCAACAGGTTCGTTGCCAATTACCCAAGCGTCATGTCCAGGTGTTACAGAGTAAGAGTCTCCTGCTTTATACGTAACCTCTGTTCCATCATCGTGTTTAGCACATACAGAACCTTTTGTGATAATTCCAATATGGTTTGCCTGACAACTATCAGTTCCAATATGTGGCTTAACATCTGTAGACCATTTCCATCCTGGTTTTAAATGCAATCTTACTACTCTTTGACCACCTACCTTAACTGCTTCAATTTTAGCATTATTAAATTTATCAACTATTTCGTCTGCTTTATCAAAAGTTTTAACTTCAATACTAGCCATATTAACTCCTTTGTAAGTTTATAGTTATTTTGGTATTTTTGTTGCTCCAGTTTCTACTTCGATGATTTTACCATCTTTAAATTTCCAACAACACATAAGAGCTTCAGTATTTCCATCTTGATAAGTAACATATGAATGATCAAAACCAATTTCATCATTTTCAAAAAGGATCCTGTATTTTGCGGGACTCATCATCCCTTTACTTACAGCTTCAACCATACCTGCTTTTCCCATGTGCACATATTCTCCTTTGAGATGGGAAAACATTTTATAGTCATCGTGCACCAGCTCACCAGCTGCTGCACCATCTTTTTCCATGATTGCTTTGTTTAGTTTTTCTAAAATTGACATATCGTTACCTACTTCTTCATTGCATTGAACATGCTTAGAGTGTCGTCAAACGCAATAAACATTGTCAGTTTACCATCATCACCTACTTCAAAGTAATGACCAAAAATAGTATCCATGCCATCTGCCTTAGCAGTTGCCTTAACAAACACTTTGTTTCCCTCGCTAATCATCATATCTGGGGTTACTGAAAAATTACTCCAAAGTTGTGGTACTTGCATCATGGTTTTCATATATGCTTCTTTGCCTTTATGAGTTCCTGACATTGGATGTTTATCTCCAGGATAAATCCAAGTGATATCATCATGTACCATATCCATAAATGCTTCCATTTCTCCTTTACCAAAAAGTTCATACCCTTTTTTTACTACTTCTTTTGCGTCCATAAAATCTCCTTTAGTTTTTTTATATTAAATTTTATTATAAGATAGAAATGTAATGAATTTATTACAGTACTGGTATGCGTGATTATATCCAGTGAGGATAGGGAAGACCTTTTTCTTTTAAAAAAGATTTATTAAACATCTTAGAGTTGTATTTATCAGATTTATCACAAAGAATTGTTACAATCGTTTTACCTGGACCTAAAAGTTTACCCAATCTTATTGCTCCAGCAATGTTTACACCACAACTAGTACCTAAACTTAAACCTTCTTTTTCAATTAAATCAAATAGAATGGGTAACGACTCATGGTCACTTATTGAAAATGCTCCATCTATATTTGCTTTTGCAAAGTTTGCAGTAACTCTACTAGATCCAATACCTTCTGTAATTGAACCTCCCTCACTTTTTAATTCACCATTTTCAATGTAACTATAAAGAGAGGAACCAGTTGGATCCGATAAATATATTTTAATATCTTTATTCTTTTCTTTTAAAAAACTACTTACTCCTGCAATTGTACCACCAGTACCAGATGAACATACAAAACCATCTATTTTGCCGTCAGTCTGTTCCCATATTTCTGGCCCAGTTGTTTCATAATGACCTTTAGAATTGGCTGTATTGTCAAATTGATTAGCCCAAACTACACCGTGATTGTTACTACTTTTCAATTCATCAGCCAATCTTCCTGCGTATTTAACAAAGTTATTTTCATCTTTATAAGGTTTTGGTGGAACCAACCTTAAATCAGCTCCAATATTTCTTAATAGATCTTTTTTTTCTTGTGTTTGATTATCGTTCATTACGATAATAGTTTTATAACCAATAGAATTTCCTAAAAGACATAATCCAATTCCAGTATTACCAGCAGTTCCCTCAACAATTGTTCCACCTTTTGAAATTAGTTTTTTTTCTTCAGCATCTCTTATTAAAGCTAGAGCAGCTCTATCTTTTACTGAACCACCTGGATTAAGGTACTCTGCTTTTCCATAAATATTACAACCAGTAATTTCTGATGCGGCTTTTAATTTAAATAAAGGTGTGTTTCCTATTGCTTCGACAAAATTATTTTGTAAAGTTTTCATACATCAAGCTTTGTATCACCCCCTGGCGCAACACCATAGGGTTTAAATTCTTCGGATGCAGTTCCAACATTTTTTGCAGGAATTCCAACCATTACTGCATTTTCTGGAACATCTTTAGTAACAACAGCGTTGGCTCCAATTTTTGCATTTTTACCAACCACAACTGGTCCAAGTATTTGTGCACCAGAACCTACTACAACATTTTCTTTTAGTGTTGGATGTCTCTTAATGTTTCTTTGATCATCAGAATTAATACTCGGAGCAATTCCACCTAATGTTGCCATGTGATAGATGGTTACGTTATCTCCGATATCAGAAGTTTCTCCTATAACCACTCCCATGCCATGATCTATAAAAAGATTTTTTCCAATTTTAGCATTTGGATGAATTTCTATACCTGTTAAAAATCTTGAGAACTGAGAAATTATTCTTGCAATAAGATGAAATTTTGCAATCGAAAAAAAATTTGCAATTCTATGAAAAAATACAGCTTTAACTCCAGGATAAGTTAGTATTAAACTCAACTTTGATCTTGCAGCAGGATCTCTTTTAATTATCGACTCTAAAAAATCATTCATGTTTATTTAAGATTAGTTATTTTAATTTAACTACTTGTTACAACAGCAGTTTTCTGATGATGGTTTGCAATCACAGTTTTTACAAACGCATCTGTCATAAGAACAGTTTATACATTTACAATGTTTATTATTGCATACCATAAGAGTTATATAATTGTATATTTTTTAAAAACAATACTAATAATAACCGTGATTTTAGAGTTCTTTAAGCGTTAATCCCTTTAGATTTGCTGGTACTGCGATATCCATCATTTTTGGATTGGCAAGATTAAGATTATTCATTATTTGAGCATATTCCTCTTTTGAGCTAACTTGTAACCGAGGATTATGATTTTTCTCATTACCAATTGTTGAATTTTTTTTACCATTATAATCGTGAGCAGGATAAACAAGTGTTTCATCAGGAAGTTTTAATAGTTTACCAAATAATGATTCATAAGCCTGATGAGAACTACCATTTTGAAAATCAGTTCTACCTGTCCCATTTATTAAAAGAGTATCTCCTGTAAAAACTCTATCATTCATTAAGTAACTATATGAACAATCAGTATGGCCTGGAGTATAAATGGCTTTAAGTTCAATTTTCTCAATATTTATATTTTCTTCATCTTTTAACTTTATATCAATGACCTCCGACTTAGAATTTTCACCCATAATACGAATGCAATTTGTTCTTTTATTTAACTCGTTTAGACCAGTCACATGATCAGCATGAATATGAGTGTCTATTACCTTCACTAGTTTTAAATCTAAATCCTTTAAAACTTTTATATATTGATCAGTATGCTCAATAACTGGATCTATGATCAAAGCCTCTCTACCTTTTCCACTAGAAATAATGTAAGTATAAGTTGAGGATTTTTCATCAAACAATTGGTTAAATATCATATTAAAAGACTATTAAAATTTGCATACCAAATCAATCTTCATTATAATTATTCTAAATAATAACTAAGGAGAGACTAAATGTTAAAAATAAACAGTATGTGTCCTGATTTTCAATGCAAAACCACAGAGGGAGATATTTCTTTTCATGAGTGGCTTGGAGATAGTTGGGGCGTATTATTTTCTCACCCAAAAGATTTTACACCAGTTTGTACTACAGAATTAGGTTCATTAGGACAAATGAAAGCGGAGTTTGATGCAAGAAATGTAAAAGTAATCGGACTAAGTGTAGACGGAGTTGAGGATCACAAAAAATGGTTAGAAGATATCAAAGATGTATCTGGAACGATGCCTGATTATCCTATTATCGCTGATGAAGATTTAAAAGTTGCAAAACTTTTCAATATGTTAGAAGCTGATGCAGGAACAACATCAATGGGACGTACAGCAGTTGATAATGAGACTGTTAGAACTATTTTTGTTGTTAGACCAGATAAAAGAATTGGTCTTTATTTAACTTACCCAATGGCTACAGGTAGAAATTTCCATGAAATTTTAAGAGCCATAGACTCAATGCAACTTACTGCAAAACATAGAGTTGCTACTCCAGCTAACTGGAAAAAAGGTGAAGACGTAGTTATTCTTCCTGCTGTGAAAGATGATGAAGCTAAGAAAATATATCCAGATGGATGGGAAACAGTTAAGCCTTATTTAAGAAAAGTTCCAGATCCAACAAAGTAATAAGGATTTAGGATTAATTTATTATCTCAGTTCTAGTTAAATAATTAGAACTGAGATTAAATTAAGACTTTTTATATTTTTTCATTGAAATATTTGCCAAAAGAAGATTTGGATCAATAAATACTTTAGATTGCTTTATTTTCTTAAAAGATTTGTAGGCAAATATTGCAATTGGCAACTCAGTACATCCAAGAATTATTTTTTTACATTTAATTTTTATTAAATAATTTACAGCTGGTCTAATTGCTTTTTCTGCTTCTTTAATTTTTCCCATTTTAACTAGCTTTATTGATTTATTTACTGAATCTTTTTGTAAACTTTTGTTAGGACTTACTAAATTAAAATTTTTATCAAAATATTTATTATAAACTTTAGTGCTTAATGTAGCCTCAGTAGATAAAATACCAATCTTAGAGTTTTTTTTACAGTTTTTTGATGTGTCTAAGTAAACTTCTTTAGGCATACTAAGTATTGGTACTTTAACTTTTTTTCTTAAATCATCGTACCAATAATGGGCTGTGTTGCATGGCATTACAATGAATTTACAATTATTTTTTTGTAACATTTTACACCCTTCAACAAGTGAATCTAAAACGTTGTAATATTTTTTTAAATTTTCTGGTCGTTTTGGAATGTTAGACTTGTTAAATAAAACAAACATCGGATATTGTTGATCAAGTTTCCCAGTATTAATTTTCGCAAGTTTATTGCAAAAATCTAATCCAGCCTGTGTTCCCATTCCTCCAAGAATACCAATCATAAATCTACTTTGAATTTTGTTTTAAAAGTAACAATATACAACTATATTTTATAAACAATTATGCAAGACATTTATATTGATGATATAGGTTCAGGATATCCACTTGTTTTAGTTCATGGATATTTAGGGTCATCAGAAATGTGGAAACTTCAAAAAGATTATCTGCATAAAAAATTTAGAATTATTGCACCAGCTTTGCCTGGTTTTGGTGAAAGCTTTAATGCAAAATCTTTAAATAGTATTAGTTTAATGGCTAAATTCATTATTCAACAAATTGATTTAAAAAATATAGATAAGTTTAATTTAATGGGTCACTCGATGGGTGGAATGATAGTACAAGAAATTGTAAATCTATCTGGAGATAGAATTAATAAATTGATTTGTTTCGCTACTGGACCTATTGGTGACATTCCAGGAAGATTTGAACCTATAAATACATCGATAAAAAAGCTGGGTGAGGAAGGAATTAAGGAACAAGTAAAAAGAATACCACCAAAGTGGTTTGTTGAAGGAGATCAAGCCAAAAATTATTATTTATGTGAAAAAGCAGTTAAAAATATATCTGAAGAAACAGCGCGTAACGCCCTAATAGCCATGAGAGACTGGAATGGATTAGAAAATTTAAAAAAAATAAAAAACAAAACCTTGATAATTTGGGGAGATAAAGACAAATCTTATAATTTTGAACAAGTCTCAACACTTAAAAATAATATTCCTGATAGTAATTTAAAAATATTTACGAACTGCTGTCACAATGTACATCTGGAACAACCTCAGGAATTTAACCAAGTTGTTGAGGACTTTCTTATTTAAATCGGCCATTTTAGGCTTTTGCATAGCAGTATTTACATTTTAGCTCATTAGAAATGTTGACTCTAAATTTAAAACAAAGTTAGATTTTGTTTATAAAAAACAAATTAAATGGGGAAAATATGAATATAATCAAAAAAATTCTTGTGGCTGGAGTAATTTCATTATTTGTACCAGCCTCAAGTTTTGCTGAAAAAGTAAAAATTGGTGATCCTGGTTGGACGGGCGCAACTGCAATTGCAAATTTACTTGCTGCTGTTGTCATTGACAAAATGGGTGGTGAAGCCGAGTTAGTTCCAGGAAACAATACTGCAATCTATGGAGCGATTGATAGAAGCAAAGGTGAAATCGAAGTTCACCCTGATATTTGGCTACCAAATCAAGAAGCTTATACAAAAGATTTAGTGCCAAAAGGAACATTAAATTTAAGCAAAAATCCTTATGAGGGAAATCAAGGCTATTGTGTTTCTCAACAATTTGCAAAAAAAATGAATATTACTGCAATAGAAGATTTGGGGAGACCAGAAGTTGTTAAAGCAATGGACAGTGATGGAAATGGAAAAGGTGAGTTTTGGATTGGTGCTGATGGATGGGCTTCTGCAAATGTAAACCAAGTAAAACTTAGAGACTATAAACTTTACGATGCTGGTATAGAACCAATAAGAGCTGCTGAGGCTGTAAAAAATGCTAGAGTTTTAGATTCGATCAAAAAGGGTGAGGGTTACGCATTTTATTGTTACAAACCTCATGCTATTTGGGGAATGGCTGATGTAGTTATGTTGGAAGAACCAAAGTATGATCCTGCTAAATATAAAATGATTCAACCAAAAGCAGATGCAGATTGGTATCAAAAATCATATGTAGCTTCAAAAGATGCTTTGAAACAAATTCAAATCGGATGGGGAACTTCTTTAGAAAGTAAATCACCAGCGATTGTTGAATTTTTTAAAAATTTCCAGATCACAGCAGATGATGTTTCTTGGATGGCATACGAAGTATCAGTTCAAAAAAGAGACCCAGGAGAAGTTGCAAGAGACTGGATGGCTAAAAATAAATCAACAGTTGATGGTTGGTTAGGTCTTTAATTTAGTCAATTTAAATTTAATTTACCTGGCGACTTATAGTTGCCAGGTATCATTTTCAATAATATTAAGCTAAAATCCATTTTATGGAAGCTGCTATACAGATCCAAAACGTTTGGAAAATATTTGGAAATACATCCAATGATGCATTGGACGCAATCCAAAATAAGAAAATTTCAAAACAAGAAGCTTTAGAAAAGTATAACTCAGTAATTGGAGTTTCTGATGTATCGTTTGATGTTAATAAAGGTGAAATCTTTTGTGTTATGGGATTATCTGGAAGCGGTAAGTCAACACTTGTAAGGCATATTAATAGATTATTAGAGCCAACATCTGGAAAAATTTTAATAAACAACCAGGATGTAATGCAATTTAATAAAGAAAATTTACAAGAACTTAGAAATAAAAAAATTGGTATGGTTTTTCAAAATTTTGCATTGATGCCCCACAGATCTGTTTTAGATAATATTGCAATGCCTTTAGAAATAAGAGGAGTAAGTAAAAACGATAGGTTAGATGCAGCAAATAACATCTTAAATATTGTTGAATTACAAGGGTGGGGTAATAAATACGCACATGAATTATCTGGAGGAATGCAACAAAGAGTAGGGTTGGCCAGAGCATTAGCTGCTGATCCTGAATTTTTACTCATGGATGAGCCTTTTAGTGCACTTGATCCGCTTATAAGACGCCAACTTCAAACAGAGTTTATTAAACTTTCAAAACAAATGAAGAAGACAACTGTATTTATAACTCATGATCTTGATGAAGCTGTAAGAGTTGGACATAGAATAGCAATAATGCGAGATGGAAGAGTAGTTCAAATCGGAACCCCTGAAGAAATAGTTGTAAATCCATCTGATGATTATGTTGCAGATTTTGTAAAAGGAATTTCAAGATTAAAAGTTGTTCAGGCTAAAACTATTATGCAACCTTTAGAGCAATATAAAAAAAACTTCGGGGAAAATTTAAGTAATAATGAAAAAGTAAATGAAAACGACATATTAAGCAAACTTATTGAAACTTCTGTTTCTAAAGATAAACCAATTGTAGTCGTAAATGATCATAATACAGAAGTTGGAATTATTACTCAATCAGACCTATTAAAGGCAGTTGTTGAAGGAAATGAGAATGAGTAAGGAAATTAAAAATTTATCAAGATCCGAACTTATCAAAAATTTTGTAATTTCAAATCCAGATTATTATATCAAAGAGTTTAAAAAAATTGGTAGCAAACCATCATACTCTTACTCTTTTAACCTTTTTGCAGCATTGTTTGGACCTGTATGGTTTGGACTAAGAAATGTATGGAATTACGCTCTGGCATTTCTAATTGTGGAAACATTTGCTGTTGTTCAAATTGTTAGAGGATTATTTGGCAACATCACTAAAGATGCAGTTGAAAAAATTGACAAAATTCAATCAACTATCGATTTTAGATACAAACAATTAGAGGCTGCAAAAGAAAACAACCCAGAAAAAGTCGAAGTCTACGAAAGGGCAATCAAATCGCTTGAAGACGCAATGAAAGAATATGTAGTTGATGTTCAGCAAATCGAGGCTTCAGCAATATGGATAACTATTTCAGGGATTATATTACTAATTTTTGTAAAATTTATTCAAGGAATATTAGCCAATACTGTTTTAGAGAAAAGATACTCTGAGTGGTTATCAAATAAATCAATAAGTCCTGGCATGAAACCAAAGAATTACTTACTTAGTGTTGGTTTTACAATAGTGATAATGTTTTTTTCAGTGATACATTATAGTTTCCCAGGTTTCTTCTCAATTATGAATGATTTTCCTACTCATCCAGAAATAAGACTTACTTCTATTAAATGGGTAGAAATAATTTTTGATTATGCTGTTATTAAAGGAGACGCAGTATTTACTGCAATTACAATTGGAATAAGATCTGTTCTTGATTTTTTAGAGTTGTTATTTGTAAAAACACCTTGGATTGTGATCATAACTACCATTGTAGTTTTAACTGCTCTATCTGCAGGAATAAGAACCGCAATATACTCTGCAGGATTTTTAGCTTATATGGGTTTTTTGGGATTTTGGGTTAAAGCAATGACCACACTTGCTTTACTTGGTACAGCAGCAATACTAAGTATTGTTATTGGAATACCTTTAGGAATTTATTGTGCGAGACGTCAGAGATTTTATTCAATGATAAGACCAATAATGGATTTTATGCAAACTATGCCTGCATTTGTATTTATGATTCCAGTCATTGCGTTTTTTGGAACAGGCAAGGTTGCTGCTGTAATCATTACAATGATTTTTGGAGGAACACCTGTTGTGAGACTTACAGTGTTAGGTTTAAGAGGCGTTCCTGAAACTATTAGAGAAGCTGCAATAGCTTATGGTGCATCCAAATGGTATTTGTTAAGAAAAGTAGATCTACCTCTGGCGACACCTTCAATACTTGCTGGTGTAAATCAAACTGTAATGTTAAGTTTAGCAATGGTTGTTGTAGCTTCACTGATCGGAGCAAAAGGTTTAGGACAAGACGTACTTGAGGCACTTCAATATGCAAATGTTGGACAAGGAATTTTAGCTGGTATTGCAATATTATTTGTTGCTTTAATATTGGACAGAGTAGTTCAAGGTAAGAAAAGAGTATAATACCTTAATGAATAAAAATGTATGGTTGCTATTTGCAAGCAATGCATGCGCATTTTCAGTTGCACCTGTAACAGTGTTTTTAAGTGGAATAATTGGATCTAGCATAAGCCCAATTAAATCTTTGTCGACTTTGCCAATGTCGTTATCAATTGTTGGTACAGCTCTTTTTATAATAGTTGCTTCTAAACTAATGAGTATCACTGGTAGAAAAAAAGGCTTTATACTTTCATCCATAACAAGCTCATTGTTTGCTTTACTGGCAGCCTATGCAGTGATGAAACAAAATTTTATCCTTTATTCGTTCTCATGCTTTTCACTTGGATTTGGGATGGCATTTGCTCATCAATATCGTTTTGCAGCAGCTGAAAGTGTAGATAAAAAACAGGCTCCAAAGGCTATTTCCTTATTACTCTTTGCAGGAATTTTGTCAGCTTTATTAGGTCCTAATCTAGCAAATCTTGGAAAAAATATTATTCCAGAAAGTTTATATGTCGGCTCTTATCTATGTTTGTCATTATTAACTTTATCATCAATTATTTTTTTAGTTTTTTACAATGAAAAGAAAGTTTCTAAGAAGAAAAAATTTTCAAGAGGAAGATCAATTTTAGAATTAATTTCTCAACCAAGGTTTCTTCAGGCTTTAGTCTCCTCATCTTTTGCTTATGCAGTAATGTCTTTTTTAATGACCGCTACTCCAATAAGCATGCATGTTAATGATAATTTGTCTTTAAACAGCACTAGTTTTGTAATTCAATTACATATAATTAGCATGTTCCTGCCAGCATTAGTTACTGGAAATCTAATTAAAAAATTTGGACACAGCAAAATTATGTATTGTGGCGTATTATTTTTTATAATCACAATATTTCTGAGTTATCTTGATCAAACAGTTACAAACTATTTATTTTCATTAATATTTTTAGGTCTTGGATGGAATTTTCTATTTATATCAGGGACAAGCTTACTTGTTTTAAATTATAGAGAAGAAGAAAGGTTTAGAGCTCAAGGTTTTAATGATTTTATAGTTTTTTCAATTCAAGCTACTGCAAGTTTAACAGCTGGTGTTGTTCTAAGTTATACTAGCTGGAAAACAATGAATATGCTTTGCATACCCTTTTTAATTATAATTATTTTTTCAACACTAAGAGCAGATAGATTATTAAAAAAAGTTTAATTTTTATAGGCCGTGTCAACTTGTAACAGATATTGCTTATTGTAAGATTATTTTAAAAGCATATATGCATCTCATGAAATCACACAATAAATTTTTAATCATCACTACCTTTTTATTATCACCACTCTTTGCTAATATTGGTTTAGCCGCAGATGTAACAGTAGAAATGTTAAATAGACTGGATAAACAGTCAAATGTTTTTGAGCCAAAGATAGTAAGAGTAAACGTTGGAGATACAGTTCTTTGGAAAGCTAAAGACAAGGGTCATAACGTTGAATTTATCAAAAAAGGAGTTCCAGAAGGCGTTGGTAAATTTAAGTCAAAATTCAATAAGGATGTTGAATACAAATTTGATGTTCCTGGAATTTACGCATACTGGTGCACACCTCATAAAAATATGGGTATGATTGGTTTTGTAGTTGTTGGTGATGATAAATCAAACCTAGAAGCAATAAAAAAACTTAGATTCTCCTCAAAATCTAAGAAAATGGCTCCAGATTTAATAAATTCACTTTAATTAAATATTAAATCCGTTTTTAACTTTCTTACCCTAATCAGTGAGTTTTTGAACTTACTATCGGTATGAAAATCTCCTGGAAAAGCAATACATTTAATTTTTGCTTTAACGGCTGATTTTAGGCTAATTTCGGTATCTTCAATTGCAATACATTCATCATTTTTTAATTTAAGTTTCTTTAAACAATGTTTGTAAACTTCTAATTTTGATTTTGTATTTTTATTCCCAGTGGTATTACCAATATAATTAAAATCTTTCTTCTTAAGATATTTT
>CABZRS010000006.1 GCA_902528135.1 uncultured Pelagibacteraceae bacterium
TGGGATCAATCCTTATAATTTTGACCCTTGAAGCTGCAAGAAGATCTATTGGATATACACTACCATTGATATGCGTAATATTTATGATTTTTGCTTTATATGGTCCTATTTTCCCTGGAGCTTTAAAGCACGGTGGTAGCAGTTGGGCAGGGTTTGTAAATCACATTTATATAACTAACCAAGGAATTTATGGAATCGCTGTTGGCGTTATGGCACAATACGTTTTTTTATTTATTTTATTTGGTGTACTTGCTACACGAATAGGATTAGGACAATTATTTATTGATTTAGCAATGGTAATAGCTGGACGATATTCTGGAGGACCAGCAAAAGTAGCAATTTTTTCTTCAGCGTTTCTTGGGACTATATCTGGGTCTTCAATTGCAAATACAGTAACAACTGGATCTTTAACAATACCTGCAATGAAAAAAGTTGGATATCCTCCACATTTTTCTGGCGCAGTAGAAGCAACAGCGTCCACTGGTGGACAAATAACTCCACCTATTCTAGGGGCTGCTGCATTTATTATGGTGGAATATTTAGAATTGCCTTTAAGAGATATTTTAGCGGCTGCATTAATTCCAGCAATGCTTCACTATTTTGGAATTTTTGTAATGGTTCATTTGGAGGCAAAAAAATTAGGACTTAGAGGTTTAAACGAAAGTGAGGTTCCTAAATTTATAAAAATTATACAGGACAATTGGCTTGCAATAGTTCCATTGTTTATCTTGGTATATTTAATTTTAATTGGTCGTACACCAGATTATGCTGCAGTAAATGGAATAATTGCATGTGTCGTAATTGGATTTATTAGAAAAAAAAATAGACTTACTTTTAACGACTTATTTGAGTGTCTTGCAAGAGGAGCAAAGAATACTTTGGCTGTTGGAGCCGCTGCAACATCAATTGGAATTATAGTTGGTGTAGTTACACTAACAGGTGTTGGTTTTAGACTAGGTTATGTAGTAATTCAAACGGCTGGTGATATTGGAGGTTTCTTCTTAAACTTTTTACCTTTCAATTATTTTTCTTTAGCCGATCTAACATTATTTTTCTCACTAATACTAATAGCAATATCATGCATATTTATGGGGACAGGAGTGCCAACTACAGCAACATATATAATATTAGTTGCTGTTGCTGCGCCTGCTCTCACTCAATTACAAATTGAGCCCATTGTTTCTCACTTTTTTGTATTTTATTACGGTGTCTTAGCTGACATAACACCGCCTGTTGCTCTTGCAGCATATGCTGCCGCTGGAATTGCAGGATCAAATCCATTTACCACAGGTAATACGGCATTCAGATTAGGCATTGCAAAAGCTCTTGTACCTTTTGTATTTGTCTATTCACCATCACTATTATTAGTTGCTCAAGGATTTAATTTTTATGATTTTTTTGTAACTTTAATATCTGCAATGATTGGAATTGGTTTGATTGGAATAGGATTTACAGGCTATTTATTTAAAAGAGTTTCTACGTTTCAAAGATGGTATTTAGGAATTATTTCATTATTATTTATTGCACCTGGTATAAGTTCATCAATTATTGGTTTAGTTTTAGTGTTGCCAATATTTATTCTTCAATTAAGAAAATAAAACTTATCCACCTAGTCCAGCATTTGGAAGAGGTCTTCTTAAAATTTTCCAAATCCCAACCGCACTTGCAATTAATTTATATTTATACTTGAGTTTACAATTTATAAATACCATTGACTTTGTAACCTTTTGAATTTCTACTGTTCCCAATAATTCATTTCCAATGTTCGAGGGAGCGATAAATTTTATATCCAATGAAATAGTTACACACGGTTTATTTCCACTTGCTCTGTGACAAGCAGTACCTGCACCAGCATCAATGATTGTACAAATAAAACCACCATGGGTTATCCCAGCTTTATTTAAATGTGTTTTTTTAATCTTGGTTTTAAACTCAAATTTCTTCTTATTAATAGATCTAAATAATAAACCACCATTATGTTTCATGTAGCTTGGCTTATTACTTAATTGCTCAAATTTTTTTTTCATTAAAGGATTATTGTCATAATTAGTATAAATAATAAAACTAAACAAAAGAAATAAATTACAGATTTTTCAAGTGATATTTTCATTTATCCTTTCATTTTGGTGCGCCTGCTAGGAGTTGAACCCAGAACCTCCTGGTCCGTAGCCAAGCGCTCTATCCAATTGAGCTACAGGCGCAATTTGTACAGTTTTTATACATAATTAATAATGTAAATTATTTTTTTAGCAAATATTGATATATATATATTACAAAAATGAATCTAGATTTATTAGTTCCTGATATAGGAGACTTTGAAAACGTTGAAATAATTGAAGTACTTGTAAAAAAAGGGGACAAAATCAACAAAAATGACCCTGTTGTCACTTTAGAAAGTGATAAATCAAGTGTTGAGGTACCATCCAATTATGAAGGCACAATTGAAAATATAAATGTAAAAATTGGCGATAAAGTTTCAAAAGGTGATTTGATATTAACTCTATCTTCAGAAAATAAAGATAAAAGCGAGAAAATTAGCAAAACTTTAGATGAAAAAATTCCACCTTCAACCGAGAAATTAATAGAGGAAGCAGAAACTGCTACAAAACCTGATATAAAAGTTGAAACAAAAGTTATAGAGCCAACGCAAATCAAGCAAACAAGATTAGTTAATGAAGTTAAAATGGTCAGTAGTAACGATGATATTGATCCAATTGAAACTAAAGAGTGGTTAGATTCATTAAGTGCAGTTCTGCAAAATGATGGTTCTGAAAGGGCTCATTTTTTAATTAAACAATTAATTGATCAATCTTATAAGGCTGGATCTAAAATTCCTCATACTCAAACTACTCCTTACGTGAATACGATACCCCCTGAAGAGGAAAAAAGATCACCTGGAGATCAAAACATAGAACGTAAGTTAAGATCTTTAATTAGATGGAATGCTGCTGCGATGGTAGTAAGAGCAAATAAAAAACATCCTGAACTTGGCGGTCACATAGGAACATTTGCATCAGCTGCAACCTTGTACGATGTTGGGATGAATCATTTTTGGCGAGCAAAGAATAATAAATTCGGAGGTGATCTAGTATATTTTCAAGGTCATAGTGCACCAGGAATGTATGCAAGAGCTTTTCTTGAGGGAAGATTAAATGAAAAACAGTTAGATAGATTTAGACAAGAAGTACAAACTGGTGGACTTTCATCTTATCCTCATCCTTGGCTAATGCCAAACTTTTGGCAGTTTCCAACAGTTTCAATGGGTATTGGTCCAATGTTAGCAATATACCAAGCAAGATTTATGAAATACCTAATCAATAGAGGATTAATTAAAGATGAGGGAAGAAAAGTTTGGGCTTTTCTTGGAGATGGAGAAATGGATGAGCCCGAGTCACTTGGGGCAATTGGTCTAGCAGCGCGTGAAAATTTAGATAATTTAATATTTGTTGTAAACTGTAACTTACAAAGATTAGACGGTCCAGTAAGAGGAAATGGAAAAATAATTCAAGAATTAGAGGGTATTTTTCGAGGTGGTGGCTGGAACGTTTTAAAAGTTATTTGGGGATCTTATTGGGACTCACTTTTAGCAAATGATAAGACAGGACATTTAGTAAAAATTATGAATGAGACTGTAGATGGTGAATATCAAGCATTTAAAGCAAGAAATGGGCTTTATGTGAGAGAAAAGTTTTTTGGCAAATACCCTGAAACAACAGAATTAGTTTCATCAATGTCAGATACTGATATTTGGAGACTTAATAGAGGAGGCCATGATCCTCACAAAGTTTATGCTGCATATGATAAAGCGGTCAATCACAAAGGAAGCCCCACAGTCATAATAGCTAAAACTATAAAAGGTTATGGTATGGGTAAAAGTGGTGAAAGTGTAAACACTACTCACCAACAAAAGAAATTGGATGTAGATGATTTAATGTATTACAGGGATAGGTTTGATGTTCCTTTAACAGATTCTCAAGTTAAAAATATTGAATATTTCAAACCAGATGAAAACTCTGAAGAAATTAAATACTTAAAAAAAAGAAGAGTAGAACTTGGTGGATTTATACCAGAGAGAACATCATATTCAAAACCGATTAAAGCCCCAGTTAAAGATATTTTTGATTTTATGAAAAAGTCTACTGGCGAAAAAGAAATGTCTACAACAATGGCATTAGTAAGAATGTTAACTAATCTTTTGAGAGATAAAAATGTTGCTCCAAAATTAGTTCCAATTATTCCCGATGAAGCTAGAACATTTGGAATGGAGGGATTCTTTCAAAAAATAGGTATTTATGCTCATGAAGGTCAAAAATATGAGCCAGAGGACTCAGCACAACTTTCATCTTATAGAGAAGAGAAAAGTGGTCAGGTATTAGAAGAAGGAATTACAGAAGCTGGTTCAATGTCTTCTTGGATAGCAGCTGGAACGTCATATACAAATCATGATATTGAAATGATACCAATTTATCTTTTCTATTCTATGTTTGGCTTTCAAAGAATTGGAGATTTTGCTTGGGCTGCAGGAGATAGTCAAGCGAGAGGCTTTTTAATTGGTGCGACCGCAGGAAGAACAACACTTGCAGGAGAAGGTCTTCAACACCAAGATGGTCATAGTCATTTGTTAGCATCAACAATTCCAAACTGCATTTCTTACGACCCTACATTCCATTATGAATTAGCTGTGATTTTTAGAGAAGGTTTAAGAAGGATGCATGAAAAAAATGAAAATATTTTTTATTATATTACAACAATGAACGAAAATTACTCTCACCCTGCAATGCCAGATGATTGTGAGGATGGAATTCTCAAGGGAATGTATAAAATTAAAGAAACATCAGGTTCTAAAGAAGCAAAAATTCAATTATTAGGCTCTGGAACAATACTAAGAGAAATGATGGCAGCATCAGAAATTCTAAAAAAAGAATATCAGGTCGATAGTGAAGTTTGGAGTGTTACTAGTTTTAATGAGTTAAGAAAAAATGGAATGGAAGTTGAAAGATTTAACCTTCTAAATCCCACAGAAACAAATAAAAAATCATATGTAGAGGAATGTTTAGGAAAACAACAAGGTCCTATACTTACAGCCACTGACTATATGAGAATAAACGCTGATCAAATAAGACCTTTTACAAAAAAGAGCTTTTATTCATTAGGTACGGATGGATATGGAAGAAGTGATACAAGAAAAAACTTAAGAAATTTTTTTGAAGTTGATAAAGAACACATTGTTGCTTATAGCCTTAGCGTCTTAGCCAATGAACAGCTTGTTGCATCAAAGTATGCTGAAGATGCATTCAAAAAGTATAAAATTGACAAAAACAAGCCCATGCCAACAAAAATGTAAATGTCTAATCAATCAAATAAAATATCTGCAAGTCCAAAAGTTAGAAAATTTGCAAGAGAACTAGGAGTAGATATAAATAATGTTAAGGGAACAGAGAGATCAGGTAGGGTTGTTGAAAAAGATTTAAAAGATTTTGTCTCATCTCGAATCAATCATTCCCAGGATAATAGTGAAAGACAAAAAGAAAAAATTATTAAAAGCGAATATCAACATTCAGATTTTGGGGAAGTTGAAATTAAAGATATTCCCAGAGTAAAAAAAATAGCAGCTCCACATCTCGTAAATTCATGGACAAATATCCCACATGTAACCAACCATGATGAGGCCGATATTACTGAAATGGAAGAATTTAGAAACTCAATAAAAGATAATTATACAGGTGAAAAAATAAAAATTACTCCTCTTGTATTTATTATTAAAGCATTGGTGCTTTCACTAAAAAAATTTCCATCATTTAATTCATCAATTGATGATATAGAAAATGGCAAGATTACTTTTAAAAAGTATTTTCATGTTGGTATTGCGGTTGATACTCAACATGGACTTATGGTTCCTAAAATTAGAGATGCTAATCAAAAAAACATCAATGAGTTAAGTGAGGAATTAAAAAAAGTAAGTGATGATTGTAGAAACTTAAAAATTGATAAAAAAGAGTTCTTTGGGGGATCAATGACTATCACAAGCTTAGGTGGCATAGGGGGTTCATTTTTTACACCAATAATTAACTTTCCAGAAGTTGCTATACTTGGCGTTGGTAGAAGTTATAAAAAACAGGTTTTTATTGATGGTAAATTTATTCCAAGAACCATGCTTCCACTATCCCTCTCATATGATCACAGAATTATAGATGGTGCTGAAGCTGCTAAATTTAATAACGAATTAAAAGGTAATCTTGGTTCTAATTTTGCATATAATTTGAGTAAATGATTACTAAAATTGAAATACTAGCAGATGATGTACACGTCTATTTTAATGGAGAAAGTTCTGAAATTTTTCCTAATATTTGGCTAAGAGATCACGCAAAAGATGAGCAAAATTGGGATAAAAGGTCTAGTCAAAGGAAAACATATACAGCAACATTAGATATAAATCTAAAAGTTAAAAAGGCAGAAATAATTGAAAATGGAAAATATTTGAGTGTCTCATGGCCTGATTTAGAAAAACCAGTTAAATATTCATCTGAATTTCTAACTAATAATAAAATAAAAAAAAAAAAAGAAGTAAAATCTAATTTAAAAATCTGGAAATCTAATGAATTAAAAGAAGAAATTTTTTTAGATTATAATTCAATTTTATCAAATGAAGGATTTAGAAATTTTTTGAAAAATCTTCATGACTATGGATTTTCAGTAATTAAAAACTGTGAAACTAATTTAAAGTCTGTCGAAACAATTGCAAATAGAATTGGTTACGTAAGAAACTCTATATTTGGAGGACTTTGGAGTTTTGCGTCAGATGAAAATAAAGCTGATAGTGCATACACTCAAGAAGAACTTAGACCTCATACAGATTCAACATATAGTAATGACGCTCCAGGATTGCAATTATTGTTATGTTGTGAATATAACGCTAGAGGTGGTGAATCGATAATGGTTGATGGATTAAAAATAGCAGAAAAAATAAAAAAAGAAAACCAGCCGATGTATGAATTCATGACAAAAATAAATGTTAAGGGAAATTATATCGGTGATGGTGTTTATCTTGAGGCTGAAAGACCAATTTTTAAGTTAAATGAAAATAATGAAATAGTCCAAGTTAGTTTTAATAATTATGATCGAGCACCATTTAGGTTTGAAAAAGATTTAACATTAAAGTTTTATGAAGCAATAAAAAAATTTGATCTTATTGCTAATAACAAAGATTACCAGTGGCGACATATACTCAAACCTGGAGAACTTCTAATATTTAATAATTGGCGAATACTTCATGGTAGAGGATCGTTTAATGGAGTTAGAAAAATGTCTGGGTGTTATATCAACAAAGAGGATTTTGATAGTTCTTGTAAGTTAAACGGAATAAATTAACTAATAAAATTATTTAATTTAATATAATGACAAAATCCCTTTCAATGGTCTGCGCATTAGTCACAACTTTTATTTGGGGAACAGCTTTCATCGCTCAAGACACTGGTATGGATAATATCGGTCCATTAACTTTTAATTCTGCAAGATTTATTGTTGGCTTTTTTACAATATTGCCACTTGCCTTGTTATTTGAGAGAAAAAAAATTAAACTAGAAATATTTTCAAAATCAAAACTTTTTATAAAATACTTAGTTTTTATGGGAGTATCGCTGTTTTTGGGTACTTTTTTACAACAATCTGCTCTTCAATATACAAATATTGCAAATGCAGCCTTTTTTACTGTATTTTACGTACCGATAGTTCCGATTTTGTTATTTTTCATCTACTCCATAAAAGTTCATTGGAGTATATGGCCAGCAATTGGTCTTTGTATTCTTGGTGTATACCTTCTAAGCGATTTTTCAAACTCAGAAATTATGTTAGGTGATGGTCTTGTTATATTGTGCTCAGTATTTTGGGCTTTACATATAATTTTCGCAGGAAAGTTTATGGAAGAATTTGATATTCCAATGTTTTATGCTGCACTTCAAGCATTATTTGTTGCAACACTTTCATTAATCTTTTCTTATATATTTGAAGAAATAAATATTTCAAAAATATTAATGGAAAGTAGTTCTATTCTTTACGCAGGAGCATTATCAGGTGGTATAGCCTTTACATTACAAATGTATGCACAAAAAAACATAGAAGAGGCACCAGCAGCAATTATTTATTCTCTCGAGGGGGTATTTGCAGCTGTAGCAGGATGGATCATTCTCAATCAATTTTTAAGTACAAATAATATGATTGGTTGTTTATTAATATTGATTGCAGTAATTTCTTCTCAAATTTCACCAAGTACTAAAAATTAGCTATAAGCAATTACAAAAAGAATTAAAGCAAGAAAAGTTCTGTAATAAACAAAAATATTTAAATTAAAATTTTTAACATAAATTAAAAAATATTTTATTGTTAAATAAGAAACTGTAAATGAAAATATTATTGAATATAAAAATAATATGTTCAAATCAATATTTGAATTTACCACATCTTTTAAACTAAGTATACTTGCTCCCGCTAATGCAGGTATTGATAAGTAAAAAGATATTTTTGAAGAATCTACTCTATCAAAATTTAAAAACCTTGAGGCTGTAATTATTATACCTGATCTGCTTACACCAGGGATAACAGCTAAAATTTGAAAAATACCAATAAGTAAAATATTTTTTAAATTTAAACTGGTATCAAATTTATTTTTTGTACTAGATCGATCTGCAATAAATAATAGAATACCAAATACCAAAGTTGTCCATGCTATAACTTTTAAATTTCTTAAATTTTCAATTAGCCCCGATGTATAAATAAAATAACCAACAATAACTAATGGCAAAGAACCAAAAATTATAAGTAATAATAAAGACTTATTTCCTAAAATATTTACTAAATCCTTTCTAAAATAAAAAATAATTGCTAAAAGAGAACCTAGGTGAAGACTAATATCAAGTTGAAGCGAACTAATACTAAAGTTCGATATTTTTGATATAATTATGAGGTGCGCAGATGAACTTACTGGTATAAATTCCGAAAAACCTTGAACAAACGCTAAAATTGATGCTTCTATATATTCTGAAATCATTAAGGACTTTAATAGATAGTTAAAAGATTACCTAAATAAGGCAATCTTTTAAATGCATATCAATTATGCGTTAAATAGAAAATGCAGTAAAATCAATGTTTTTTAAAAATATATGTCAATATATATTACCTAGTAATACTTTAAGGAAATATGCTTCTGGTGTATAAACCGACTCAAATGACAAATAAAATGCTTAAATTTGTAGATATAGGTCAACAAAATCCACCTAAAAGAGATAAATCCCTGAGAAAAGAGGATTTTGGAGAGATTTATCAAGAGTTTATTCATGAAAAAGCTAAAGAGCAATCGAGCAGGTGTTCACAATGTGGCGTTCCTTTTTGTCAGGTTCACTGTCCATTAAGTAACAATATACCTGATTGGTTAAAGTTAACTGCAGAAGGAAGGTATGAAGAAGCTTACCATCTATCCCAAAGTACGAATAATATGCCGGAAGTTTGTGGAAGAATATGCCCACAAGATAGGTTATGTGAAGGAAACTGTGTAATTGAGCAATCGGGACATGGAACAGTAACAATTGGTTCAGTTGAAAAATATTTAACTGATAAAGCATGGGAAAATGGCTGGGTAAAACCAATAAATGTAAAAATTGAAAATGAACAAAGTGTTGGAATTATTGGAGCAGGTCCCGCAGGACTAGCTTGTGGTGAAGAATTACGAAAAAAAGGATACCAAATAACAATTTATGATAGATATGACAGAGCAGGTGGATTGTTAATCTATGGAATACCAAATTTTAAATTAGAAAAGCATGTAGTTGAGAGAAGAATTAAACTTTTAAAAGAAGGTGGAATAAAATTTGTTCATAATTTCGAGGTTGGCAAAGATTCTACATTAAAAGAATTACAATCAAAACATGATGCCTTGTTAATTTCAACAGGTGTATACAAAGCAAGAGAAGTTAACTTACCTGGAAATGATCTAAGTAATATTTTTCCTGCAATGGAATTCTTAACAGCTTCAAACAAAAAAGGTTTAGGTGATAAAGTCGAAATGTTTGATAACGGAACATTAAATGCTGAGGGTAAAGATGTAGTAGTAATTGGTGGTGGAGATACTGCAATGGACTGTGTAAGAACTTCTGTAAGACAAAAAGCTAAATCTGTAAAATGTCTTTACAGAAGAGACAGAGAAAATATGCCTGGATCTGCGAGAGAAGTAGGCAATGCTGAGGAGGAAGGTGTAGAATTTATTTGGTTAAGTAACCCAAAAGAGTTTAGAGGAACTAATAAAGTAAATAGTATTATTGTAGATAAAATGAAATTAACGGATCCAGATGAAAGTGGCAGAAGAAGACCCGTTGCAGAAGAAAACTCAGAATTTGAAATTAATGCTGATTTGGTGATTAAATCCTTAGGTTTTGATCCAGAAGATTTACCAGTTCTATTTCAGGAACCTAGATTACAAGTTTCACAGTGGGGAACAATAAAAGCTGACTTTGATACCTTGGAAACTAATATACCAGGTGTATTCGCGGCTGGAGATATAGTAAGAGGAGCCTCATTAGTTGTATGGGCTATTAAAGATGGTAGAGATGCTGCCACTTCAATTGAAAGTTATCTTCAATCAAAACAAAAAATGAAAGTTGCATGATGGATATCCAAAACAAAAATCGTAAACTTTTAAAAAAAAATCATGTTTATGATGAAACAATGGAACATGATGCATGCGGAGTAGGTCTTGTTGCATCAACTGAGGGTCTCAAATCAAGAAAAGTAGTCGAATACGGTATCGAGGCTCTAAAAGCTGTATGGCATAGGGGTGCAATTGATGCAGACGGTAAAACTGGAGATGGAGCAGGTATTCACATTGAAATACCAAATGATTTCTTTGTAGAAAAAATTGAAATAACAGGTCATGAGCACGATAACTCAGATTTATGTGTGGGAATGATTTTCTTGCCAAGAAATGACTTTGGAGGACAGGAGCAATGCAGATCAATTGTAGAAAGTGAATTAACAAAAAAGAATTTTAATATTTATGGATGGAGACAAGTACCCGTTGATCCTTCTGTATTAGGTGAAAAGGCAGAACAAACAAGACCTGAAATTGCGCAAGTTCTTTTCACCCATAACGATAAGTCAATTCATGGTAAAGATTTAGAAAGAGCTCTTTATGAAACTAGAAGAAAAATTGAAAAAGAAGCTTTAAGAAATCAATTAAACAATTTTTATATTTGTTCATTCAGCTCGAAATCAATAATTTATAAGGGAATGTTCTTAGCAGAATCTTTATCTGATTTTTATCCAGATTTAAAAGATGAGCGTTTCATTTCACGTTATGCAATTTTCCACCAAAGATTTTCTACTAATACAGCTCCAAGTTGGGACTTAGCCCAACCTTTTAGATCAATTGCTCACAATGGAGAGATAAACACTTTAAAAGGAAACATAAATTGGATGAGAATTCACGAAGAAGAAATGTTTAGTCCTTTGTTTGATGATATGGAAAATTTAAAGCCCGTAATCCCTGCAGGTAATTCTGATTCTGCTTCATTAGATAATGTATTTGAATTATTAAATATTTCTGGACATTCAGCACCTTTAGCGAAACTTATGCTAATTCCTGATGCTTGGTCAAAAAAAAGTAAAGTTCTTTCAAAAGATCACCAACAACTTTTCAACTTTTTAAATAGTACAATGGAACCTTGGGATGGACCTGCTGCTATAGCTGCAACTGATAACGAGTGGGTTATAGTAGGTAGTGACAGAAATGGACTAAGACCTCTTAGATATACTATCACAAGAGATAAACTTTTGTTTGCAGGTTCTGAGACAGGAATGATCGACCTTAATGAAAAGAAAATTGTGTCAAAGGGAAGATTGGGACCAGGTGAAATATTAGGAGTAAGAATTGAAAAAGGAAAAGTTTATACAAACAATCAAATAAAGAATTATTTGTCTAAAGAATACAAACACTTTAATAATCAAATAATTGAATTAGATAAATCATTAACTATAGAAAATGAGAAAAGTGAGTTTTCAGGTTCTGATCTAAAAAAGTTTCAACATTGTTTTGGTTATAGTCTAGAAGACCTGGAGTTAATTTTGCATCCTATGGCAGAAGATGCTAAAGAAGCAACTGGGTCTATGGGAGATGACACTCCACTTGCAGTTTTATCTGATAAATATAGGCCTCTTTATCACTATTTTAGACAGAATTTTAGTCAAGTAACCAATCCCCCAATTGATTCACTCAGAGAAAATAAGGTGATGAGCTTGAAGACTAGATTTGGAAATTTGGGAAATATACTAGATTTTTCTAATCTAACTGAGGAAAATATTTATGTTTTAGATAGTCCAATTTTATCAAACACACAGTTTGAAAAATTTATAAAGTATTTTGGAGATAATTATAAAATTTTAGATTGTACATTCAATACTGATCAAAGTTTAGACGAGGCCATTGAATTATTAAAAAATAACGCTGAAAAAGCAGTAAGAGAAGGCAACACACAACTCATTTTGTCTGATAAAAATATATCTGAAACAAAATTACCAATGCCAATGCTGCTATGCATTGGTGCAATAAATACTCATTTAATTAAATTAGGCTTGAGAGGCTATGCATCAATTAATGTACAAACAGGAGATGCCTTAGACACGCATTCATTTGCAACATTAATAGGTGTTGGAGCAACAACAGTCAATCCCTACTTAGCATTTGATAGTTTACATCAAAGATATTCAAAAAAGCTTTTTGGGAATTTCTCATTTGATGAGTGTGTGGGTAGATATATAAAATCAGTAAACCTTGGACTATTAAAAATAATGTCAAAGATGGGTATATCAGTTTTAAGTTCATATAGAGGTGGATGTAATTTTGAAACTGTTGGATTAAGTAGAACAATTGTAAAAGATTATTTTCCTGGTGTATTATCTAAAATTTCTGGAATAGGTTTAACTGGTATTGAAAAAAAAATTAGATCTATACATAAAGATGCATTTGATATTCATTCTAATATTCTTCCTATTGGAGGAATTTACAGATATAGAAAAAATGGTGAAACACACCAATATCAAGGAAAATTAATTCATCTATTGCAAGCAGCCGTAGGCTCAAATTCATATGAAACTTATAAAAAGTATACTAAAGGTATTTATGGTTTAAAACCAATTAGTCTAAGAGATTTAATCGATTTTAAAAATCAAGGGGCAATTGATATTGACCAAGTTGAACCAATAACTGAGATTATGAAAAGATTTGGAAGTGGAAGTATGTCTCACGGCGCTTTGTCAAAAGAGGCACATGAAACACTTGCCATGGGAATGAATAGAATTAAAGGAGCTTCATGTAGTGGAGAAGGTGGAGAAGATGAAAAGAGATTTAAAGTTTTAGATAATGGAGATAGTGCAAATTCTAGAGTTAAACAAATTGCATCAGCAAGATTTGGAGTAACTATTAACTATTTAAATAATTGTAATGAGATTGAAATTAAAATTGCTCAAGGAGCAAAACCTGGCGAAGGTGGACAATTACCAGGATTTAAAGTAACTGATGAAATTGCTAGATTGAGACATTCTACTCCCGGTGTAACCTTAATATCGCCGCCACCGCACCACGATATTTATTCAATCGAAGATTTAGCCCAGCTTATTTATGATTTAAAACAAATTAATCCTAAGGCAAGAGTTGGTGTTAAACTTGTTGCTTCTTCTGGTATAGGAACAATTGCTGCTGGTGTTGCGAAAGCAAAAGCAGATATAATCTTAATTTCAGGCCATAATGGAGGTACAGGTGCTACCCCACAAACAAGTGTTAAATATGTTGGTATTCCATGGGAAATGGGACTAACAGAGGCTAACCAAGTATTAACTTTAAATAAATTAAGACACTTAGTTACACTAAGGACAGATGGAGGAATTAAAACAGGAAGAGACGTTGTAATAGCTGCAATGATGGGAGCCGAAGAATTTGGCGTAGCAACAACAGCACTGGTTGCAATGGGTTGTATAATGGTTAGACAATGTCATTCTAATACATGTCCAGTTGGAGTTTGTACCCAAGATGATGAATTAAGAAAAAAATTTACTGGCACCCCGGACAAAATAGTAAATCTATTTTCTTTCATAGCTCAAGAAGTTAGAGAAATTTTATCAAGTTTAGGATTTAAAAACTTAAATGAAGTAATTGGGCGAACAGATTTACTAAGACAAGTCAGCAAAGGATCGCCGAATTTAGATGACCTAGATTTAAATCCTTTATTTGTTCAAGCTGATCCAGGCACAAATAAAAGATATTGTGAAACTCCTATAATAAATGAAGTGCCAGATACTTTAGACCAAAAAATTTGGCCTGAGATAGAAAGTTTAATAAATAGAAAATTACCGCTTGATAATATTTATACAATTGAAAATACCGATAGAGCTGTTGGAACAAGAATTTCATATAATCTTTATAAAAAATTTGGAAATAATAAATTAGAAGAAAATACTTTTGCAATTAACTTTAAAGGTTCAGCTGGTCAATCTTTTGGTGCCTTTGGTGTTAAAGGACTAAAATTAATTTTAAAAGGAGATGCCAATGATTACGTTGCAAAAGGTCTTTCAGGCGCATCTATAGTAATTAAACTTCAAGATGAAAGTAATTTAATATCAAACGAAAATACAATAATAGGAAACACCGTTCTGTATGGAGCAACATCAGGATATCTTTTTGCAGCAGGACAAGCTGGTGAAAGATTTGCTGTTAGAAATTCAGGTGCAACTGCAGTCATAGAAGGTTGCGACTCAAATGGTTGCGAGTACATGACAGGTGGATCAATAGTAATATTAGGTGAAGTAGGAGATAATTTTGGAGCTGGAATGACTGGAGGTATGGCGTTTATATATGATCCAAAAAATCAATTTGAAAAAAAAGCTAATCCTGAAACAATAGTTTGGCAAACACCAGAGACAGAATACTGGAAAAACTTCCTAAAAGATTTAGTTTTAAAACATAATCAAGAAACCAACTCAAATTTGTCAGCGAAAATTATTGAAAATTTTGATGATGAAATTAAAAATTTCTTACAAGTTTGCCCTAAAGAAATGTTAAATAAATTAGAAAACCCCATTACCAACAATAGTTTAGTTGGAAAAGCTAGTTAATTTTTTTTATTATCTTTTCTAATTCTTTACAAATTATATTTAAATTCTTGTTTGAGGAGAGACTATGATCTCCATTCTTAATTATTAAAAGTTTTTTATCTGCTTTAGGAAAAGTTTTTAATACCATTCTTGAATATTTAACAGGAACCACCTCATCTTTTTGTCCATGAACCATTGTGACAGGTATAACGTTATTTAATTTTTTATTAAGGACTTTATTGGTAGCCTTTTTTCCGTCTAAAATAAGCTGTTTGGTAATTAAATATTCATAATCACCATTCTTAATTTTAGATATTCCTTTTCTGATTATTTCATTCTTAATTTTTTTTGGAAATTTTCTCCACATAATTCTTGTAAGAAACTCAGGCGCAGATCCAATACCTAGGAAACCTCTAATTTGAGAACCAAAATATCTATGCATTATCATCGAAATCCATCCACCCATACTTGAGCCAATGAGAATAAAATCATTTTTTTTTACGATTCTATGAATTGCATACTTTGCGTCATTTGACCATTTTGTAATATTACCTTTTATAAATTCTCCCGAAGACCTTCCATGACCAAAATATTCTAAAGCCAAAAACCCTAACTTATTTTTAATGCTAAAGTTTAAAAATTTCCTAGGTTTATCACCATCTATATCTGATGCAAAACCTGGTAAAAAAACTATGTAGAGATTTTTCTTATAATTATTTGCGATATATCTTAGTTTTTTATATTTAGAAATTCTTAGAAATTTATTTTTTTTCATATAAAGTATTTATGTTGACTAGGTATATATTATTATTATCACATGCAGCCTAAATTAAAAGTATTACAGGTAATTCCTAAATTAGGTTATGGAGGTGCAGAAACAGGTTGTTATGATATTGCACATTACTTACCAGAAAATAATGTTGGTTCATATTTAATTACAAGTGGTGGTGAACTTCTTCAGTATATAGATAAGAAAAAAGTCAAAGTTATAAGACTTCCAGTGCACACAAAAAATCCTTTACTGATATTTATAAATTCAATAATCATTTCTGCAATAATCTTAATAAATGGAATAAATATTGTTCATGCTAGAAGTAGAGCGCCTGCATGGTCATGTTTATTTGCAACAAAAATTACTAGAAGAAAGTTTGTTACAACTTTTCATGGAACTTATAACTTTAAAAGTAAACTAAAAAAATTTTATAATTCTGTCATGGTTAGATCTGATCTAATTATCGCTGGATCTAACTTTATATTTACACACATTAAACAAAATTATACTGAGTATCTATCAGATAAAAAAAAATTGCTATCTATATTTAGAGGTATAAATACAGACTACTTTGACCCTTCAACAACTCTAGAAGCAGATGAAGATAAATTATTTAAATCTTGGGATTTGATAGTTGGAAAAAAAATAATTTTATTACCTGGAAGACTTACAACTTGGAAAGGTCAAGAGATGTTTTTAGAAGCATTAAATAATGTAAATATTCGATTAGGCAATGACTCTTTCATTGCAGTAATTTTAGGTAATGACCAAGGTAGAGATCTTTATAAAAAAAAATTAATCAGACTTGTTGAACAATATAGACTTACCAAACAAATTAGATTTATAGACCATTGCAAAAACATGCCATTAGCTTACAAAATTTCTGACATAGTTGTCTCCACATCAATTGAACCAGAAGCTTTTGGGAGAGTTGCGGTAGAGGCACAATCTATGCAAAAATTAATTCTTGCTAGTAATATTGGTGGATCTAATGAGACAATTATTGATGGAAAATCTGGAATATTATTTGAAGCGGGTGATCCTGATGATTTATCAAAAAAAATTATACAAGTAATGAACTTAGATCTTAATGAACTTTCAAAAATGGGTAATTTTGGAAGAGAAAATGCTTTAAAGAAATTTAATGTTGAAAAAATGTGTTTTTCTACTTATTCAGAGTACAAAAAACTATTTAATTAATGCCAAATATTACACTACCTGATGGAAAAAAATTGAACTTTGATAAAAGTGTTACAGGTTCAGACGTTGCAGAAAAAATAAGTAAATCTCTAGCTAAGCAAGCTTTAGTGATGAGTGTAAACGGTGAATTAAAAGATTTATATTCAATAATAGACAAAGATAGTTCAATTAAAATTTTTACTGCAAAAGATCCTGAAGGTTTAGAAGTTATTAGACATGATACAGCACATATTATGGCAATGGCTGTTCAAGAATTATTTCCAGGAACACAGGTAACAATTGGCCCAGTTATAGAAAATGGCTTTTATTACGACTTTGCTAGAAAGGAACCTTTTACCAGTGATGACCTTACTAAAATTGAAAATAAAATGTCAGAGATAATTGATAAGGATGTAAAAACTAGAAGAGAAATATGGGAAAGGGATAAGGCAATAGATCATTTTAAAAAAATTGGAGAAAAATATAAAGCTGAAATAATTGAGAGTATTCCAAAAAATGAGATGCTTACAGTTTATCATCATGGTGATACATGGCATGATTTGTGTAGAGGACCCCACTTAGAGTCCTCTAGTAAAATTGGCAAGGCATTTAAATTAACAAAAGTATCAGGAGCTTATTGGCGAGGGGACTCCAATAACGAAATGTTGCAAAGAATTTATGGAACAAGCTGGGCTAATCAAAAGGACCTAGATTTGTATCTTCAAAGAGTAGAAGAAGCAGAAAAAAGAGATCATAGAAAAATAGGGAAAGAGATGGATTTATTTCATTTCAGAGAAGAAAGCCCTGGTTCAGTATTTTGGCATCAAAAAGGATGGAGCTTATTCCAAAAACTTATTTCTTATATGAGAATGAAACAAGAAACTGCAGGATATCAAGAAATAAATACTCCAGAAATATTAGATCGCTCACTTTGGGAAAAATCTGGCCACTGGGAAAAATTTGGAGCAAACATGTATACATCCACAACACCTGATGAAAAAGTATTTGCTATAAAACCAATGAATTGCCCTGGTTGTGTTCAGGTTTTTAATCAAGGCTTGAAAAGTTATAGAGATTTACCACTTAAAATGTCAGAATTTGGAAAGGTTCATAGGTATGAACCATCTGGAGCACTCCATGGATTGTTGAGAGTTAGAGCTTTTACTCAAGACGACGCACATATTTTTTGTACGGAAGAACAAATCACTCAGGAATGTTTAAGCGTAACAAACTTAATTTTAGAAATTTATAAAGATTTAGGATTTGAAGATATAATTTTGAAATATTCTGATCGACCAGACTTAAGAGTTGGTGATGATGAAGTATGGGATAAATCTGAGGCAGCATTGTTGGAGGCAATAAAAGCAACAAAATTAGAGTACTCTATTAATAAAGGTGAAGGGGCTTTTTACGGTCCAAAAATAGAATTTGTTTTAAGAGATGCTATTGGAAGAGATTGGCAATGTGGAACTTTGCAAGTAGATTTAAACCTACCAGGCAGATTAGGAGCCTCATTTGTAGACACTGATGGAAACAAAAAAGTTCCTGTTATGTTACATAGGGCATTATTTGGATCTTTAGAAAGATTTATTGGAATTTTAATTGAAAATTATTCAGGAAAATTACCTTTTTGGCTTTGCCCAGTTCAAACAATAGTAATCCCTATCTCGAGTGATTTTGATGATTATGCAAAAGAAGTAAATAGTCATTTAAAAAAAGTAGGACTTTCTTCAGAAGTAGATTTAAAAAATCATAATTTAAATTATAAAATTAGAGAACATTCATTAACTAAAGTACCAATGTTACTAATATGTGGAAAAAAAGAAGTTGACAGCAACACAGTAACTATTAGAAGATTGGATTCTAAAAAACAAGAAACTATGGATTTAAAAAAATTCTTACAAAAATACTCTGCTCTTAACAAAGCACCTTCAATTTAGTGGCAGAATTTAAACAAAACTACTTTCAGAGAAGAACAAAATCTAGAGGTCCTAGAACAAATCAAAGAATAACTTCACAAGATGTTCAAGTTATAGCAAGCGACGGTGATAATTTAGGAATTCTAAATTTACAAGATGCTATTAGCAGAGCTAAGGAACAAGGTTTAGATTTAATCGAGATCGCTCCCAATGCAAAACCTCCTGTGTGTAAAATTATGGATATGGGAAAATATAAATATGATGCACAAAAAAAAGCAAACAAAGCAAAGAAAAAACAGAAAAAGATTGAACTGAAAGAAATTAAATTACGACCGGTTACAGAAGTTCATGATTATTCATTTAAAATAAAAAATGCTCAAAAATTTATTGCAAAAGGTGACAAGGTAAAATTTACAATTAGATTCAAAGGTAGAGAGCTTCAGCATTCTAGTTTAGGGCATGAGCTTATGGATAAGATAAAAATAGATATGGAAGCTATTGGACGTGTAGAACTTCAGCCAAAGTTTGATGGCAAGCAAATGATCATGGTTATTCAGCCTTTATAAGCTATATTTGTAGTTGTAAATTAATAACAATATTTGTATAACCCCACAAAAATTATGCCTAAATTAAAAACAAAAAGTTCAGCAAAAAAAAGATTTAAAATTTCTGCAAGAGGAAAAGTTATAACTGCTCAAGCGGGCAAAAGACACGGTATGATTAAAAGAACAAATTCACAGATTAGAAAGCAAAGAGGTACTACGGTAATGTCAAAACAAGATAGTAAGATTGTAAAATCTTATATGCCGTACAACTTACGAGGATAAAATGGCTAGAGTAAAAAGAGGTGTAACTAGTAGAGCAAAACATAAAAAGGTTTTAAAAGCAGTTAAGGGTCAGTGGGGAAGAAGAAAAAATACAATTAAAGCTGCAAGACAGGCTATGGAAAAAGCTATGCAGTATGCCTACAGAGACAGAAGAAATAAAAAAAGAGATTTTAAATCACTTTGGATTACAAGGATAAATGCTGGGGTAAGAGCTGAAGGAATGACTTATTCTAGATTTGTTAATGGTTTAAGCAAATCAGGCATTAAAATTGACAGAAAAATACTTGCTGAAATTGCATATGATAATCCTGAAGTATTTAAAACTATAGTTAAAAAAGCTCAAGCAGCATTGAATTAATATTCATTGTTGTTTTTCTAAAGTTAACAAATATTCTACAAATATGTCCGATATTAAAAAAATCAAAGATGATTATTTGAATAGATTAAATAACGATTTAAATATTGAAAGTTTAAATCAAATAAAAACAGAATTATTTGGTAAAAATGGAAAGATTTCTAATTATTTTAAAAAATTAGGTTCTTTACCAACTGATGAGCGAAAAAAATTTGCATCAGATTTAAATTCAATAAAAAATGAATTACAAGTTAAGATAGATTCTAAACTTCAAGAAATTGAAATAAAAGAGATTAACTCTAAACTTGAAAATGAAAAAGTAGATGTAACATTACCTGAGAGAGAGTTTAGTCGTGGAAAAATACATCCTGTCTCGCAAGTAATTGACGAGATATCATCAATATTTTCAGAAATTGGTTTTAGTGTCGAAGAAGGGCCAGATATAGAGAATGAGCATTATAATTTTACTTCATTAAATACGCCTGACAATCATCCAGCGAGAGATATGCATGATACTTTTTATTTAGATAATAATAAAGAATTATTACTAAGAACCCACACGTCTCCAGTACAGGTTAGAACAATGCTAAATGGAAAACCTCCATTTAAAATTATAGCTCCAGGCAGAACATATAGATCTGATAGTGATCAAACTCATTCTCCTATGTTTCACCAAGTCGAAGGCCTTCATATAGATAAAGACATAAACATGGGTCATCTAAAAGGATGCTTGAATTATTTCATAAAATCTTTTTTTGAAGTTGATAAAATAAAAATGAGATTCAGACCTAGCCACTTTCCTTTCACTGAACCATCTGCAGAAGTAGACATTGGTTATGAGATAAAAGATGGAAAAATAGTAATTGGTGAAGGAGATAAATGGTTAGAAATTCTTGGTTGTGGGATGGTGCATCCCAATGTGCTTAAGAATGTTAAAGTAAATCCAGATAAGTACCAAGGTTATGCTTTTGGGATTGGTATAGATAGACTTGGAATGCTCAAATATGGAATCAATGATTTAAGAGCTTTTTTTGAGACTGACTATAGATGGCTTAATCATTTTGGCTTTGATCCATTGGATGTTCCATCAAATTATAGAGGTCTTAGTAGATGAAATTTACTATAGGTTGGTTAAAGGAGCACCTCGACACTCAAAAGAAAGATAATGAGTTAATTGAAAAACTAACAGACATTGGTCTGGAAGTTGAAAGTTTTGAAAATCTAAGCTCTGGTTTAGACAGTTTTAAAGTAGCAAAAATTATTAATGCTGAACAGCATCCGAATGCAGATAGACTGAGAATATGCGATGTTGATATTGGGTTGGATAATACTGTTAAGGTAGTATGTGGAGCGCAAAATGCAAAAAAAGATCTTTTGACTATTTATGCAGGTCCTGGATCAATAATTCCAAAAAACAATATGAAACTTTCAGTCAGCAAGATTAGAGGTGTTACTTCTTATGGAATGCTGTGTTCAGAATCTGAACTAAATTTATCAAATGAAAGTGAAGGAATAACAGAACTACCAACTGGCAAATACTCTAATAAAATTGGTAAAAACTTTTTTAAAAGTAATACTGAAAAATCTGTAGATTTATCAATTACACCTAATCGTCCTGATTGCTTGGGGGTAAGAGGTATAGCTAGAGATCTTGCTGCTGCTGGGGTTGGTAAATTAAAAAAAATTTCACTTAATAATATTAAAAATAATGGATCACAAAAAATTAAAGTTTCAATCACAAAAGATAAAAATCAAGGTTGTACTGTATTTGGTAGTTGCTTAATTGAGGGTGTTACTAATAAAGAAAGTCCTAAATGGCTTAAAGAAAAAATTATTTCACTTGGTCAAAAACCAATTTCAGCAATTGTTGATATTACAAATTATGTAATGTTAGACTTAAATAGACCACTTCATGCTTATGATGCAGATAAAATTGACAAAGAAATTATAGTAAGAAATTCAAAAAAGGGTGAAACTTTCGAAGCTCTTGATAACAAAGAGTATAAATTAGGTGATGATATGTGCGTGATTTCTGATAAATCCGGAGTTTTAGGCTTGGGAGGAATCATTGGAGGAACACGTTCTGGAACCGAAATTAATACTAAAAATATTTTATTAGAATCTGCTTATTTTATTCCTAGATCAATTAGAAAAACTTCAAAATTATTAAATATTGACACTGATGCAAAATTCAGATTTGAAAGAGGAATTGATCCTCAATCAATCGAATTAGGTTTATCAAAAGCTGCTGAATTGATATCTGAGATTTGTGGTGGTAAAATAAGTAATTTTGATATTCAACAAACCGATAAGCATGAAAAGAATAAAATTAAATTTAATGTCTCCTTATTTGAAAAAATAACTGGTTTTAAAGTAAATGATAATGAAATAATTAAAATTTTAATTGATTTAGGATTTGAAGTTTCTAAGGAAAAATTTGAATTAGATTTAAAAATTCCCACTTGGAGACCTGATATAACTCAACCAATTGATATAGTCGAAGAAATAGTAAGAATTAAGGGATATGAGAACATTGAAACCCTACAACCCGAAAAAACAAAAATAAAAGATACTTTAAATACACAACAAAAACTTTTTCACTTTCTTCAACGTTCTGTAGCATCCAAAGGTTATTTTGAGACTGTAACATGGTCATTCACAGATTCAAAAATAAACAAACTTTTTAAAGAAAATCTAAAAGAAATTAAAATAGTAAATCCAATAAGTTCAGACTTAGATGTTCTAAGAAATTCGATTTTCACGAATTTGACATTTTATTTAAAGAAAAATTTAGACAGAGGATTTAAAGATATTTCACTGTTTGAAATTGGACCGATTTTTAAGGATAGTAGGCCAGGCGAGCAATCGACGGTAATTGGTGCAATAAAATCTGGAAAAGTATCAAGATTAAACTGGAACGAAAAAGACAGGATAGTTGATGTTTTTGACGTTAAAAAGGATGTAATTCAGACACTAGTCGAAGCTGGATACGATAGGCAAAGTTTTTTTGTAAGAGATAAATCTCCTTCGTATTATCACCCAGGCAAATCTGGCTCTGTCTATCTTGATAAGGACGAAATACACCCTGTTGCTTATTTTGGTGAAATACATCCAAATATTTTAAAAAAACTTGATATTAAAACTGAAGGTCTGGTTGGTTTTGAAATTTATATGGATTATCTCAAGGAGAATAAAATAAAACTTAAAGACCTAAAAACAAATTTTGAATATTCAGATTATCAAAAATCAGAAAGAGATTTTGCATTTGTTGTAGATAAAAATTTTAAGGCACAAGATTTAATAGAAATAATATCATCAATTGATAAAAATTTAATAAGATCTATTAAAATTTTTGATATTTATGAGGGTGAAAATATTCCTCAAGACAAAAAGTCGATAGCTCTCAATGTAACAATTCAATCATCTGATAAGACTTTAGAAGAGAGTGATCTTGAAAAAATTAATAAATTAATTATTACAACTGTAGAGACTAAGTCTGGCGCAAAAATTAGGTCCTAAATGTCTACTGAAATTGATAATATTAGAAATTTTGCAATCATTGCCCATATAGACCATGGCAAATCAACTATAGCAGATAGAATTATACATAAATGTGGTGGTTTGACAGATAGAGAAATGAAAGCTCAAGTGCTTGACTCGATGGATATTGAAAGAGAGAGAGGTATAACCATTAAAGCTCAAACGGTAAAATTAAATTATAAATCTAAAGATGGTAAAAATTATATTCTAAATATTATAGATACCCCAGGTCATGTTGATTTTAGCTATGAAGTAAGTAGATCTCTGTATGCTTGCGAAGGTTCAATATTAATTGTGGACAGTACTCAAGGAGTTGAAGCTCAAACATTGGCAAATGTTTATCAAGCTCTTGATATAAATCATGAAATAATACCAGTTTTAAATAAAATTGATTTACCAGCTTCAGACATTGATAGAACAAATAAACAAATTGAAGATGTAATAGGTATTGATACATCCAATGCTGTTCCATGTTCTGGAAAGACTGGTGAAGGAATTGATGAAATTTTAGAACAAATTATCCATACTCTGCCAGGTCCAAAAGGTCAAAAGGATCAAAAACTAAAGTGTTTATTAGTAGATAGTTGGTATGACACTTATTTAGGCGTAGTCATTTTAGTAAGAGTAATTGATGGAAAAATTAAAAATAATATGAAAATTAAAATGATGTCTACAAATCAGGAATATGTTGTTGAGAAAGTAGGAGTTTTTACACCTAAACCAAAAGATGTTGATGAACTAAATTCTGGAGAGATTGGATTTATAACAACAGGTATAAAAATTTTATCAGAGACAAAAGTTGGAGATACAATCTGTGATGCATCTAAACCATTATCTGTGTCATTACCTGGCTTTAAGCCAAGTAAACCGGTAGTGTTTTGTGGATTATTTCCAGTCGATAGCTCAGAGTATCAAAAATTAAAAGACGGATTAGCTAAATTAAAATTAAATGATTCCAGCTTTTCCTTTGAGCCTGAGTCTTCCTCAGCTTTAGGCTTAGGTTTCAGATGTGGTTTTTTAGGTTTATTGCACTTAGAAATAGTTACAGAAAGGCTTGAGAGAGAATTTGACATAAATCTATTAACCACAACTCCTGGCGTTGTATATAAGATCCATATGAACAATGGTGAGATAAAAGATTTACAAAATCCATCAAGTTTACCAGATCCAAGTTTGATAAAATTTATTGAAGAACCTTGGATTAAAGCAACTATTATAACTCCTGATCAGTATCTTGGTCCTATAATGAAAATATGCCAAGATAAAAGAGGAATTCAAACTAACTTGAGTTACTCTGGAAGTCGAGCTGTTGTAAATTATGAATTGCCATTAAATGAAATAGTATTTGATTTCAATGATCGATTAAAATCGATGACAAGTGGATATGCTAGTTTTGATTATGAAATAATAGGCCATCGAGAGGGTGATCTTGTTAAAATGGGTATTTTAGTAAATACTGAGCCAGTTGATGCATTAGCTATGATGATACATAAAGATTTCGCTCAAAAAATGGGAAGAGATGTTTGTGAAAAACTAAAAGACTTAATTCCAAGACATAATTTTATGATACCAATTCAAGCGGCCATAGGAGGCAAAATTATTGCCAGAGAAACAATTAAAGGTTTCAAAAAAGATGTTTTAACTAAAATACATGGTGGTGGAGCTGTTGATAGGAAAAGAAAATTACTAGAAAAACAAAAAAAAGGTAAAGCTAGAGCTAAACAATTTGGAAAAGTAGAAATTCCCCAGGAAGCATTTATTGGAGTTCTTAAGATAGACAAGAGTAATTAAACAAAACTTAGATTATGAAAAATATAAAGTAGTATTTTTTTATATTTATTTAAGTAGCATCTATATTTTCAAAAAAATTATTACTTCTTACATTTAATCGTTAAACCCGTTTGGTCTTCGATCACGTTTATATCTTTAAATCCAATATTATCCAAATATTGATGAATCTCATTTTTCGAGAATCTCAGATTTATAGGACTTGAAAGTCTATCAATAAGTGCCCTGTACACAGATGTGAGGTTACTACAATAATTAAAAGGAATAGATTTATGAATAGATTTTGAAAATAATTTAAAAAATTTTGATGGTAATACAAATATTGCATATACAAAGAACGATAAAAAGTAAGAAAAGGATTGAACAAATTTGTAATTTGTTAATGAAAAAAAGTATAATATGATATCTTCAATGTATAAGAAATACTTCTTAAGATATTTATGTTTTTTATAATTATAAAAAATTAGAGTTGAGCCTTTTTTAAGTAATCTTTTTGTTTCCAGTAATACACTTTTAAAATTTTTGCAATGATGAAAAGAACCAAATGAATAAATTAAATCAAATGAATAGTCTTCAAATGGTATATTATGGTTATCAGCTTTTATAAAATATACTTTGTCATTAACTATTTTCTTATTCAATAAACTTATATTTTCACCAATATCTGAAGCAATATAACTTTTGAAAGGAACATTTTTTGACAAAAAATATTCTAAATCATTTGCCCTTCCACACCCCATTTCTAAGATGTCTCCTTTAAAATCGTTTAAAGTAAAATATCTTTCAATAATATTTTTTAAATGACAATTTGATTTATCTGCATGCGATATATTATCTTTATGAAGAAAGGATCCCCAAGTTTCATTCGATCTTAAAATATACTTATCATTTTGATTAAAATTACTTTCATAAAATTTTTTTTCATTAAATTTGGTTAGGAATTCTTGTAAATTAAATTTCATAAAATATATTTATTTTATTTTTACTTTTTTAAAAGGAAAAATAAATAATTAATTAGATTAGTACATATTATTATACAATTAGTTTAATCTTGAGATTGAATAATTTAATTTTTAATTTATTCTCTAAACTCTATTAATAAAATTTGGAGAGGTGGCCGAGTGGTTGAAGGCGCACGCTTGGAAAGCGTGTATAGGGGAAACTCTATCATGGGTTCGAATCCCATTCTCTCCGCCATTAATTTTTGATGTAAAAATGGCTTTTATTCAAAAAAATCTAAAAATAGAAAATTTTTTTAAAATATCTAACATTATCGTTGAAAATACTCACTAAATTAAGCTAATAGTAATAAGAGATTTTATTAAAAATTTCAAAAATGGTATAAAAGATATCTCCTTATAAAAATTAATGACAAAAAATAATCAAAATACTTATCAAGCAGACTCAATTAAAGTTTTAAAAGGTCTAGAAGCAGTTAGAAAAAGACCTGGTATGTATATCGGTGACACAGATGATGGAACTGGTTTGCATCATATGGTCTATGAAGTTGTAGATAATTCCGTTGATGAGGCATTAGCAGGTCATTGCAAAAAAATTGAAATAAGTATAAATTCTGATGGGTCAATTACAGTTGAAGATGACGGTAGAGGAATACCGGTTGACTTTCATAAAGAAGAAAAAAAATCAGCAGCAGAAGTTATAATGACCCAATTGCATGCAGGTGGTAAATTCGATCACGATTCCTACAAAGTTTCGGGAGGTCTGCATGGTGTTGGAGTTTCAGTAGTCAATGCTCTCTCAGAAAAATTAGAATTATATGTTGAAAGAGACGGAAAAAAACATTTTGTCCAGTTTATAAATGGTGAGACTAAAATACCACTAAAAGTAACAGGCAAGTCAAAGAACACTGGCACAAAAATCAATTTTTTACCTTCCACAGATATCTTCTCATCTACAAAATTTAGTTTTTCAATTATTCAAAAAAGAATGCGTGAATTAGCTTTTCTAAATAAAGGAATTAAAATCATCATAAATGACCTAACTCAAAAAAAAATAAAGACTCATGAATTTAAATTTGAGGGTGGTATTAATGAGTTTGTTGAATTTTTAGATGAAAAAAGAGAAAAATTAAAGAATAAGAATGATAATGATTTGTTTAGAAAGCCTATTTATATCGATGGAATAAAAAGTAATATCGATGTTCAATGTGCATTAAAATGGAATGCAGGATATAATGAGGATGTTTACCCCTATACTAATAATATTTATCAAAAAGATGGAGGAACTCATCTTTTAGGATTTAGAAGTGCATTAACAAGAGTTGTAAATAAATATGCATCAGAGCAAAATTTATTAAAAAAAAGTAAAGTTTTACTGTCTGGAGATGATGTTAAAGAAGGTTTGACATGTGTTCTTTCTGTAAAAATCCCTGATCCTAAATTTTCTTCTCAGACAAAAGACAAATTGGTTTCTTCAGAAGTAAGAAATATTGTTGAAGGTATAGTTAATGAAAAATTGTCAATTTGGTTTGACCAAAACCCATCTGTATCTAAAATAATTTTAACGAAAATAATTCAGGCTGCCGTAGCAAGAGATGTTGCCAAAAGAGCAAGAGAAAACGTTAGAAGAAAGGGTGCTTTAGAGCTCACTGGATTACCTGGAAAATTAGCAGATTGTCAAAACTCAAAACAAGAGGGTACAGAATTATTTATTGTTGAGGGAGACTCAGCTGGAGGGTCAGCTAAACAGGGAAGAAATAGAGAGTATCAAGCAGTTTTACCATTGAGGGGAAAAATTTTAAATACATTTACTGAGATGAATGGGTCTAAAAAAAATGGAAATCAAAGTGACCTAAGAACAAAATCATTGTCAAAGATGATTTCTTCAAATGAAATAGTTACATTGATAAATGCTCTTGGGCTAGATCCTAAATCAGAAGAAATAGATTTACAGGATTTAAGATATGGAAAAATCATAATTATGACGGATGCAGACGTAGATGGTTCACATATTAGAGCGTTACTATTAACTTTTTTTAATAATATCCCTTTTAATAAATTAATTGAACAAGGTCATGTCTATTTAGCACAACCACCTCTATTTAAAATTAATAAAGGTTCTAAAGGTATTTACATAAAAGATGAAAAAGACCTTGAAAATTATATTATTAAGAGTTCTAAGGATATAAAAAAAGTTAAAAAAAATTCTAAAGAATTTGATAAAATTATTCAATTAGAGAAATCTAAATTAAACATTCAACGATTTAAAGGACTTGGAGAAATGAATCCTGAAGAATTATGGAATACTACCTTAAATCCAGAGACTAGAAATTTACTTCGAGTTCAATATTCAGAAAATCTTCAAAAAGATCAAAACCTTATACAAACATTAATGGGTAACGATGTTGCTTCGAGAAAAGACTTTATTGTAGATAACGCTATAAATGTTGTTAATTTAGATATTTAATTAATGGAGTTAAGTAGCAATTCCAAATCATCGTACCTAAATAAAATTACATATGTCAATTTAAGATGGATAGGTGTAATAGGTCAATTTATTACTATAAATGCCGTTGCATTCTTATTTAAATTTGAATTTAATTTTTTACTAGCAAATATCATAGTTTTCCTAGGTGCTTTAAGTAACATTTTCCTATTTTATTTTTTTAAAAAAAATCAGTTACAAGAAAAAATATCTTTAATTTTTCTTACTCTTGATATTATACAATTAAGTTTTTTGCTTTATTTAACAGGTGGTACTATAAATCCATTCTCAATATTCTTAATTATACCAAGTATATTTGCCTCAAATAGCTTAAGCATTAAAACAAATATTTTATTAATAATTCTGACAATCTCCTCAATAATTTTACTTACTTTCTATCATCAAGAATTACCTTCACCCTTAAATGAATATATTTTTAGTAATTACTATTACTATTCAGTTCCTTTAGCCTTAATTATTGCACTTATTTTCTTGAGTTTTTTTGCTTTAACGTTTGGAAATGAGTCAAAAGTCAGAAAAGATGCATTAGATAAGATTCAGGAAGTTATTTCTAAAGAGAATGAATTAGTTTCATTGGGTGGACAAGCTGCAGCTGCCGCTCATTCTTTAGGTACACCGCTTTCTACAATAAAAATTATTTCTCAAGATTTGTATGATAATTTTAAAAATAATAAAGAATTAAAAAAAGATTTTGAATTACTTTTAAGCCAAGTTGATAGATGCAATGTAATATTAAAAAAATTGTCTTTAAATCCTGTAGTTGAAGATGATTTTATAGATAAGAATATTACCCTGCATAACTATGTGAAAGAAATTGTGAATTCTTTTGAGGAAATATCAGATAAAAATTTTATCATCAATACTGAGCAGAATTATAATTCTTTAGAAATTTCAAAATTAATTGAAGTTGTTTATGGCATAAGAAATTTTATTGGAAATGCAAATAAGTTTGCAAAAAAAAATATTTATATTTCAATAACGAGTGACAGTGAAAAATCTTCGATATCGGTAGAAGATGATGGTTCAGGATTTCCTAAAGATATATTAACCAAAATCGGAGATCCATATATAAAATCATTGCAATCCAAAAATAAATCAAGAGCAGGATTGGGTTTGGGAATATTTATAGGTAAAACTTTGTTAGAAAAAAATAAGGCAAAACTCTTAATTAGGAATTCAGAGACTAGAGATGGTGCAGAAATTAAAATAGAGTGGTCTAATAAAGATTTAATTAGTCTTTAGTGAAGTTTTTTATTTTCAAATAGTCCACTTAATTGGTCTATCATTACATCCCCTAGTTCTTGTACATCGGAAATTTTGATTGCTTTTTTATAATATCGAGATACATCATGACCAATTCCTATAGCTAATATTTCAACTTCACTTTTATTCTCAATAAATTTAACAATTTTTTTCAAATTTTTTTCTAAAAAGTCTCCTGAATTAACTGATAATGTTGAGTCATCGACTGGCGCTCCATCTGAAATAACCATAAGGATTTTTCTTTCTTCTTTTCTTTTTTTTAATCTATTAAATGCCCACGTTATAGCTTCACCATCTATATTTTCTTTTAATAAACCCTCTTTTAGCATCAAACCCAAATTCTTTTTTGATTGTCTCCAATGAGAATCAGCACCTTTATAAATTATATGTCTTAAATCATTAAGTCTTCCTGGATTTTTTGTTTTACCCAATTTACTCCACTCCTGTCGACTTTTACCACCTTTCCAATGTTTCGTTGTAAAACCTAGTATTTCAACTTTAACTGAGCATCTTTCTAAGGTTCTGGATAAAATATCAGCACATATTGCAGCTATTGTTATTGGTCTACCTCTCATTGACCCAGAGTTGTCAATTAAAAGTGTCACAATTGTATCCTTAAAGTCTAAATCTTTCTCTTTTTTAAATGATAAGGAGTTATATGGATCAATGATAATCCTAGGTAATTTTGAACTATCTAACAATCCCTCTTCTAGATCAAATTCCCATGATCGATTTTGTTTTGCCATTAATTGTCTTTGTAATTTATTTGCTAACTTGGTAATTAAATCTTGAAAACTTGTAAGCTGTTGGTCTAAATTTTTTCTCAGTTTTTGAATTTCCTCAGCTGTATCTAGACTTTCTGCCTTAGCAACTTCGTCAAATTCGGTAGTAAATATTTTATATTCTTTATCGCTTACATTTAAATTTTTTTTTTGTATAACATTTTCTGTTTCGGCATCCTCGTTATTTTCGCTATCAAGCTGATCTTCAAGTCTAAACTCATTTACGTCATCCTCGCTATCCATTCCTTGACTTAAATTTTCATCTTCGCTTGTTTTGCTAGAGTCATTATTATCTTTGTCTTCATTGTTATTAGAATTATTTTGATCTTGCGTATCATCATTTTCTTCATTTTCTTTTTCAGTTGTGTCATCATTTTCGAATATATCCATACTTTCTAAAATTTCAGAAAATTTAGCATTATAGATTTCTTGATTTTCTAGATTTTTTTTTAAAAATTCAAAATGTTTGTCTATTGATGTATTAAAATCTTTCTCCCAAAATTTAAGAATTTCCTTGTTCTCAGGGTATAATTCGACATTAAAAAATTTGTTTGTCATATAAATTTCAAAAGCATCAACTATATTTGTATCTTCTTTTTTTGTTATCTTTTCTTTTTTAAGATGTTGAAGTCTATTTTTATAATTTTCTTTAAAATTTTTGGAAATTCCTTTTAGCATCTCTGAACCAAGCAATTCATATCTTACTTTTTCTGCAAGCTGGTAGAGTGTTCTACATGAGGGATTTCTTGGATTGTTTTTATCTAACAATTTTCTGTTTGAAAATCTTATTTTTAAAGCTTCGGAATCCGTTTCAGCTCTCAGTTTTTTAAATTGATTTTTATCATTAATATTGTCAATATCTCCAATATCATAAACTTTTTCAAAATTTTTTTTATTTTTGATAACTTTATAGTCATCCGAAATTACTTTGTAAGTTGATTGAAGAGCTTGCTTGAATTTTTCTTTAATACTGTCTTCTTTGTTCATCAAATTTGAATATTGATCATTGATTCTGGTAATTCATCACCAAAACATCTTTGATAATATTCGGCAATAGTATTTTTCTCAGCATCATCACATTTGTTTAAAAATGTTACTCTAAATGCATATCCGATATCTTTGAAAATTTCAGAATTTTCTGCCCAATGTAAAACTGTTCTAGGACTCATCACTGTAGATATATCACCTGCCATAAATCCTTTTCTTGTAAGTGAAGCAACTTTTATCATGTTTGAAACTTGTTCTTTACCTTTAGGATTATTTAAATTTTTGTTCTTACTTAATATAATTTCCATTTCTTTATCTAAACTAAGATAGTTTAATGTAGATACAATATTCCATCTATCCATTTGCCCCTGATTAATTTGTTGTGTACCATGATATAATCCGGTTGTATCACCTAGTCCCACAGTATTTGTTGTTGCAAAAAGCCTAAAAAATTTATTTTGTTTAATAACTTTATTTTTATCTAATAAAGTAAAGCTACCCTCTGACTCGAGTACTCTTTGAATAACGAACATTACATCTGGTCTTCCAGCGTCATATTCGTCAAAAACTAAAGCAACAGGATTTTGAATTGACCAAGGTAGAATTCCCTCTTTAAATTCAGTGATTTGTTTACCATCTTTAATTACTATTGAGTCTTTTCCTATTAAGTCAATCCTACTAACGTGGCTATCAAGATTAATTCTTATGCAAGGCCAATTTAATCTGGCAGCAATTTGTTCAATATGCGTTGATTTCCCAGTTCCATGGTACCCTTGAATTAAAACTCTTTTGTTAAAAGAAAATCCTGACAAAATAGCTAATGTTGTATCTTTATCGAACTTATAAGTTTTATCAATTTCTGGTACGTACTCACTTGTTTTTGAAAATGCATCAACTTCCATGTCACTTTCAATTCCAAAAGTTTGTTTAATAGATAATTTTATGTCAGGGGTATGGTTAATATTTGGTGTCAATTTTATCCTTATATGTATTTTTTAATTGAGTATAAGCTAGAGTTATTACTTTAAGCTTGTCTTCAAATTTTTTATTACCAGAATTCATATCAGGGTGAAATTTTTTGACAAGCTTTTTAAATTTTTCTTGAACTTTTTCCCATTTTAATCCAACACTAATCCCTAATATATTAAAGGCTTTTAAATCGTTGTTATTAAATTTAAATTTATTCATATTATTAAAGTCATTATTAAATTTAAATTTATCCATCTCATCTTTTAAAGCATTACTCCAAAGAACTTTGAAGAAATTATCAGATGAACTAAAACTTTGTGTTGGTTTGTGCCAAGTCATGTCAGACCTTAAAAAATCAATTATTTGTTGATCACTCATACCTGTAAAATAATTCCAGCTTTTATTAAATTCTTTAACATGGTTTAAACATAGTAATCTATAATCTTTGCTATTATCTCTTTCTTTAGGTGCTTTAAAAAGACCTTCCTCCGAGCAATTATTCCAATCGCAAATATTTTTCATGATGTATAATACTTTATAAAATGAACATTAATCAACTAATTGAAACTATAGAAAAAAAAATTTTGTCGCAGGATTGTATTTCAAAAGTTTATATAGAGGACAAGTCATTCTTACACAAAAATCACAAATCTAACGAAGATGGAAAATTTCATATTGTTCTTTCAATTGAGTCTGATGAATTAAAGAATAAAAGCAAGTTATATTCAACAAGATTTATTTACAAAATTTTAGACGATGAATTAAAAAAATATATTCATTCGTTACAAATCAAATTAATTTAAACTACTAGATAAATATTTTTTTAAATTTGTAGGGTTAATCTGAAAGTCAATTATTATTTTTCCAAAATCTTTCACTAAAATTAAATTAATATTATTTGAATTATTTTTCTTATCACTTCTCATATAATTCATAATTTTAGACAAATGTCTTTTTTTAAATAATTTTTCAATTTTTGGTTTCATCCCGATTCTATTAATATGATTTAAAATAATATTAAATTTTTGTTTTGATAAAATTTTTCTTTTAAAACTGAATTCAACTGCATTTTTAATGCCTAAAATTACAGCTTCTCCATGATTTAATTTTTTAGAAAAACCTGAAGTAGACTCATAAGCATGAGCAAAGGTATGACCTAAATTTAATACCTTTCTGTAGTTCTTCTCTTTCTCATCTTTTTCAACAACTCTTTTTTTTAAATTACAGCTTTTAATTATCGATCTTTCAATGAAAGGTGATTTTAATTTTAAAATTTTTTTTAAATTTTTGTCTAAATAGATAAAATTATTAAAATTATCTATAATACTACTTTTTAATATTTCAGCATATCCACAAATAATTTCTCTTTCTGGTAAAGAAACTAAAATATTCATGTCAGAAACAACTAAATCAGGTTGATAAAAACTACCAATCAAATTTTTTCCAAATTTATTATTTACACCTGTTTTGCCTCCTATGGATGAATCCACTTGAGCCAGTAAAGTTGTGGGAATATTTACAAATTTCATGCCTCTTTTAAATGTACTAGATGCAAATCCAACTATATCCCCAATAATCCCTCCACCAAAAGAAATAACGCAATCTTCTCTATTAAACCTTTTTTCAAATAAAACTTTATGAATTTTTTCAATTGTTCGGTAATTCTTATTTTTTTCTGATGCTGTAATTTCTATTTTAACAAGTTTATTTGTTTTTAACTTTTTGTATAAGAGTCTTTTAAATTTCTGGGGAATATTTTTATCTGTAACGATTAAACATTTATCAAATTTTAGACGGTTAGCCTTAAAAATTTTATCAATTTTACCAATTAAATCTCTTCCAATTACAATTGAGTAGTTCTTATTGATTGTTTTAATTGAAATTTTATTTGTATTCATAAATTTCTAATATCTTATTTATAATTTCAACTTTGTCTAATTTATCACAATTAATCCTGTAACTAGATAAACTATAAAATTTTGATCTTTCTTTTATTAAATTATTAATTTGACCCTTAGTTCGATTAATTGCCAATGGTCTTTTCTTACTCTTATATATCCTTTTTATTATTGTTTCATTTTTCCAATCTAGCCAAAAAGATAAACAATTTTTCTTACACATTTTTCTGATTGAGGTATTTATAAAACCACCTCCACCTAAAGATATTACAGAATTTTCTGAACTTAGAAATTTTAAAGATATTTTTTCTTCAATTTTACGAAAATAATCTTCTCCAAATTTAGTAAAAATTTCTGATATTTTAGAATCCTCACTTTCTTCAATTTTTTGATCAATATCAATAAACGTTAAATTTAATTTTTTTGACAAAATTTTACCAATTGATGATTTTCCAGATCCCATCATTCCAATTAGTACAATATTTTTATTTGATTTCATGAGTTTCTATATTGAAAAAACACAAATATGTCTTATTTTGAAATTATTAAATTATATGCAATTTACAAAAAATACAAGTAAAGACAAAATTTTTAGCTTAGGGACAATTTTAAAAATTGTAATAACCATTTTTATAATTGTATTTGGCATTATTGTGATTAACCAGATTAATTTGCCCGCTCCAGACAAACAAATTGAAAAAATTTTACCAAATGAAAATTTCAAAACAATTAAGTAAGATTTTAATTTCTGCTTCTTTTTTTTTGTTTGTTCTATCAGCCCAAGCTCAGGAAGTTAAAGAGATTTGGTCAGAAATAGAAAAAAAAGAGATTAAAAATACTGAGCAAAAAAATGATGTAGGAACATTTATTAATACAGACCAGCTTGAAGGTGTCAAAGTAAAACTTTCTGATGAGAATATTGTAGTAGATCAAAATTTAGACAATTCTGATATTTTGTTGGCTGGATTATTTGACCCCGATGACAACGATCTAAACCTCAATATGTGGTCAAAAACAGATGGAATAAAAATAAAAAAGTTACTGGAACAAATACAGTCTAAAAATTTATCAAGTTTCTCTGAAAGATTAATGGACGTAGCATTATTAACAAACTCTTATATTCCAAATCAAAACTTTTCATTACATGAATTTGAAAATTTCACACTTGACCATCTAATTAAAAAAAAAGATTTTGATTTAGTTGAGGAATTTATTCAAAAAAATTCATCAATAAAAGATAAAGAAAGACTCATAAAACACTTAGCTGATTATTACTTGTCATTAAACAAAATAGAAAATTCTTGCTCTGCTGTTGATAGTTTAAGTTTAATAACCGATGAATACTTAACATATTTCAAAATTTATTGCTTAATAACTCAGAATAAAAAAGATGAGGCTCAATTGTTGTTTGATCTTAACTCGGAGCTAGATACTTTGAATGACTTTTTTGTAAAAAAGTTTGAAGTATTAATGGGATATGAGGATAATAATTTTATATTGTCTGATGAAAATGTTCTTTATTTTCATTTATCTCACAAGACAGATAAGAAATTTTTATACTATCCATCCGTAGAGTCTGAAGAATTTATTTGGAAATATTTATCTAACTGGAATTTACTTAAAAATCTCAAGGATTTTAATCTTAGTGATATTGATCAAGTAAAGTTTTTAGAGAAAGCAACCAGTGAAGGTATTTTTGAAGAAAAAGATCTATTAAATTTGTACAAAAAATTTCAATTTGAGATTGATGACCTTATTAATTATGAAGATGAAGTAAAAAATTTACCTGATTATGAAGGAAGAGCTCTGATGTACCAGAGGTTTTTACTAACAGATAATCTTGAAAATAAACTTTTATTATTATCAAAATTGAATAATTCCTTTGAAAACTCAAATTTTAAAAAGTCATTTGACGATGAACTATCTAAGTTGTTAAAAAAAATGGATAAAAAAGAAATTCCTTTAAAGTTTTCTGACTTCTACCAAATTAATTTAATTACTGAAGAAAACAGAAAAAATAAAATTAAGTTTAATAATGAAGTTTTTCATCAATCAAAAGTATTAAATTATTTTTTGAATAAGCAAAGCTTACCTAAAACACAAAAATTAACTGACAATTTGTTGTCAAAGATGAAAAAAGACAAGAATTACTCTTTTAACTTTAAAGATATTGTATTATTACAATCATTGAGAGCAGATGGAATTCAAATAGATCAAATTGATGAACTCTCTCAATATAAATCTGAATTAAATTCCGAAATTGACAAAATGATAGAGAATAATGAGTCAGGCATGATACTATTAAAATTAGTTGAAATTATTGGTGAAAAAGAATTGAATGAATTAAATAGTGAGTCACTAAATTTTGTAATTGAAATTATGAATAGAACAAAATTAATTAGCTTGAGAAACGAACTATTGTTGGAAATTCTTCCATTAAAAGTTTAAAATACTTCTATCAATCATGACAATAAAAATAATTATAACTGAACCTAACGAGATTTTAAGACAAGTCTCTAAACCAGTACAAACAGTTGGTAATGAAGAAAGAAAGTTAATGGATGATATGTTGGAAACAATGTATGAAGCTAATGGTATAGGTTTAGCAGCGATTCAAATCGGTATTCCAAAAAGGATTATAGTGTTGGATATTTCAAAAGATGGAAAGAAAAATCCAATGTATTTTGTAAATCCTACAATCAAAAATAAAGACAAAGAAAAAACAACATATGAAGAGGGATGTTTATCTGTCCCTAATTATTTCGCAGAGGTTGACAGACCTAAATATTGTGAGGTTGAATATTTAGATTATAATGGGGAAAATAAAATTTTAAAAGCCACTGGGCTCCTTGCAACTTGTATTCAACATGAAATGGATCATCTTGAAGGAATTCTGTTTATAGATTACTTATCAAAATTGAAAAAAACAATGATTGTTAAAAAATTATCAAAAAGAAAAAATCCTCCTGATAGAATTATTGTTTAATGAGCAAAAAAATTGCTTTTATGGGCACCCCCACCATTTCTGGGAAAATACTCAAATCATTGTATCAAAATGGTTTTGATATTGAGGTTGTTTATACTCAACCTCCTGTAGCATCAAATAGAGGTCACAGATTAAATAAGTCACCTGTGCATATAATGGCTGAAATATTAAATATACCTGTTAGAACTCCAATTGCATTAGATAATATTGAAGAAAAAAACTTTCTTCATAAACAAAATATAAGTTTAGGTATCGTTGTTGCTTATGGGCAGATTCTTAAAAAAGATATTTTAAAAATTCCAAAATATGGATGGATAAATATTCATTATTCACTTTTACCAAAATTAAGAGGTGCAGCTCCCATTCAAAGAGCTATTATGAACAATGAAACATCAACAGGCATTTCTATTATGAAAATTGATGAGGGTTTAGACTCTGGTCCCGTCTGTAATCAATATTCTTTAAATATTTTAGAAAATGAAAATAGTGAGGATCTGGCTCAAAGATTAAGTAATCTAGCATCTGAAAAAATTCTTCAAAATATCGATGATATATTGGATGATAAAGCATCTTTTAAAGAGCAAGATCATAGTAACTCTACATATGCAAAAAAAATTAAAAAAGAAGAAGGAAAAATAAATTGGGAGGACAGTAATTTAAAGATCATAGGAAAAATTAATGGTCTATATCCTAATCCAGGAGGTTGGTTTGAATTTAAAGGGGAAAGATATAAGATACTAAAAGCAGAAAAATCAATTTTAAGTGGAAAATCAGGATATGTCTTATCAGATAATTTTGAAATTGGTTGTGGTAAACATTCAATAAAGATCATTGAGATACAAAGACAAGGTAAAACTGTGCATAAAACTAAGGAATTTCTGCGTGGTAGCCAAATTACTAAAGGTACTGATTTGAATTAAATATGTTCAGATATCAAATTTTAATAGAATATGTTGGTTCTTCTTTCATAGGTTGGCAGGTACAAACAAAAGGCAAAACTATACAAGGATTAATTCAAAAAAAAATTTCTTATCTTTTAAATGAAAAAATTACACTTATTGGCTCGGGAAGAACAGATACTGGTGTTCATGCAATTGAGCAATCTGCGCATTTTGATATCACTGAAAAAATCCAAAATTTAAATAAATTTTTAAAATCAATAAATTATTTTTTAAATAAATACGAAATAGCCATTTTAAAAATAAAAAAAAGAAATATAAAATTTCATGCACGTTTTTCCGCGAAAGAAAGAATTTATAAATATGTTATTTTCAATCAATTGAGTAAACCTATCCTTCAAAATAAGCGAGGATGGTTTGTAATTAATAAGCTCGATTTAGAGATAATGAAAAAAGCAGCAAAAAAGTTAATTGGAACTCATGATTTTTCAACTTTTAGAGCATCTGGATGTAATGCAAAGAGCCCAATAAGATCAATTAAATCAGTGAAAATAAATAAAATTAAAAACAAAATTGAATTAGAGTTTAGATCTCAATCATTTTTAAAACAACAAGTTAGATCAATGGTTGGATGTTTAAAATATATTGGTGAAAAAAAGTGGACATTAAAAAAATTTATAAGTGTTATTAAATTAAAAAATAGAAATTTATGTGCACCACCAGCACCAGCGGAAGGATTATTTTTGAAAAAAGTTTTATACTAATTTTTCCTATTACCCATTGAGAATTTTTTATCAATTCTCCACCTTGATTCTGCTCTAACAATATAGCCACAACAATTTTTTGACTTACATTTACAAGGAAATTGTTTGTAATCTTTGTCGTAACCAAATCCATAGTCACAAGTTAATTCCTCACCTTTTTTTATATCTTTTATAGCCTTAACCCAAATTTTAACTCCCTTACCATCGTAGTCACAATTATTTTCACAAGAGTGATTTATTAGACCAGCTGTGTTCCATGGGAAATCTCCATCGAGATCATATTTTTTATTTACTGTAAATAAATATATTGGCTTACTGTTATCGTATTTATCAGAATTCTCAGTTTGTTTTTTTGTAATTAATTTTCCAATATAATCTATTATTTTTTCACCTTCTTTTATATCTCTTGTGGCGTAAAGTCCTTTACCTTTTTTATCAATATCAGACTTTTTAATCTTATATAGTTTCATATATTTGTGTGTATTGATTAAAAAAATATTATCAATTAAATTCTATCAACGCATCAACATGTCTTTGAGTACTACTTTGTAATGCTTTAAGATCATAACCACCTTCAAGAATTGAAACAACTTTACCATTACAAAAAGATTTAGAATGCTCTAAAGTCCTTTTGGTAATTTTGTAAAAATCTTCTGTACTTAATCTCATTTGCGCTAACGGGTCGTCAATATGTGCATCAAAACCCGCAGAAAATAGCAAAAATTCAGGCATGAACTGCTTTATTTTGTTTAAAACATTTTCATATGCATTTAAATATACTTCAGATGTTGTTCCAGCTTCTAGTGGAATATTCAATACATTATTAAATTTCCCCTTTTCCTTATGTAAACCTGAGCCAGGGTAATAAGGGTATTGGTGAGTCGAAACGTACAATACCTTTTCATTATCATAAAAAATATCTTGAGTTCCATTACCATGATGAACATCAAAATCAATTATTGCAATTTTTTTGTATTTATACTTTTCAATTAGATAATTAGCACCAACTGCAACATTATTATAAATACAAAATCCCATAGCTTTATCTTTTTCTGCATGATGACCTGGAGGTCTTACAGCACAAAAAGCATTCTTAAATTCTTTATTTTGTACTCCATCTATTGCTGCAATAATTGAACCTACTGCATCTTTAGTAGCATCTTTACTACCAGGGGAAACAATTGTATCACCATCTAAAAATACTAAACCTTTTTTTGGAAAAGATTGTTTAACATGATTAATATATTCTACTGAATGGGTTTTATTTAAAAAAAATTCGTCAAATTTATTTGGTTTTTTCCATAAAAGATTTTTGTTATCTACTTTTTTAAAGTTATCAATTATTGCGGTAACCCTATCAACTTTTTCTGGATGACCATTTCCAGTATTATGGTTTTTATAAGTGTCTGAAGTGATTAGACCAGTCTTCACTTAAAATAATTTTTTAAAACTTTTGAATATATTAAACTCAATTTTTTTAAATCGGTTAGTGAGACAGCCTCATCAACTTTGTGCATAGTTTTTCCTACTAAGCCAAATTCTAAACAAGGAGCTATTTTCCTAATGAACCTTGCATCTGATGTGCCTCCAGTAGTTGAAAGTTTTGGTTTTATTTTAGTAACTTTTTTAATAATATTTTGTATCATAAATGTTGTACTATTAGGCTTTGTAAGAAAAGCTTCACCAGAAACACTGTAATCAATTTTATATTTAGATTTAGTTTTATTACATACTTTTTTTAAAATTTTATTAATTTTTTTTTTAATGGAATTTGAAGTATGTATATTATTAAATCTTATATTAAATGAAGCACACGCAAGTCCTGGAATTACATTATCTGCAGAATTATTTATATTAATTTTTGTAATTTCAAGATTTGTTGGTTGAAAATCCTTTGTCCCTATGTCAAATCGTAAATCTTTTAGTTCTTTAAGTATTCTAACTAGAGCGGTCGAAGGGTTATTTGCTATATGAGGATATGCCACATGCCCTTGAATTCCTGTAACTGTTAATCTACCATTCATACTTCCTCTTCTACCAATTTTAATCATTTCACCCAATTTATTTGGATTAGTTGGCTCTCCAACCAAGCAAAAATCTATTTTCTCTCTTTTCTTTTTTAAATAGTCCACAACTTTCTTAGTTCCATTGACGGCAACACCTTCTTCATCTCCAGTGATTAAAAGACTTATCGATCCATTAAATTCCCTATTTTTTTCAACAAAAACACTTACAGCAGACACAAATGCAGCTATGGAGCTTTTCATATCATTTGCACCCCTTCCAATTAAATGTCCTTTTTTAATTGATGGTTTAAATGGATTTACTGTCCAATCTCTTAAATTTCCAGCAGGAACAACATCAAGATGTCCTGCATAACAAAAATTTGGACTTTTATCCCCTAATCTTGCATATAGATTTTTAACTGAAGCATTTTCTTTTTCCTTAAACTCTAGAATTTTAGTTTTAAAGCCAAGCTTTTTTAATTTTTTTTCCAAAAATTTCATTATACCAGCATCTATAGGAGTTACAGTTGGAAATCTAATTAGCTCTTTGGCTAACTGAAGTTCATTTATAATTTTCATCGAAACTATTCTCTCAAGAGATCGTTAATAGAAGTTTTAGATCTTGTTTTCTCATCTACTTGTTTAATTATTACAGCACAATATAGTGATGGTGCAGACGAGCTATTTTTATCAGGAAGTGAACCTGGAACTACAACTGAATAAGGAGGAATTTTTCCATAAGTAATTTCTCCAGTTTTTCTATTAACAATTTTTGTAGATTGTCCGATATACATTCCCATACTTAGCACAGACCCTTCTCCTATAATTACACCTTCTACAACTTCTGACATTGCACCTAAAAAAACATTATCCTCGATAATAGTTGGTAAAGCTTGTGCAGGTTCTAAAACTCCACCTACACCTGAACCTGCTGAGATATGACAATTTTTTCCAATTTGGCTACAGCTTCCTGCTCTTGCAAATGTATCAATCATTGTTCCTTCATCTATGTATGCTCCAATATTTACGTAGCATGGCATTAAAACTGCATTCTTTCCAACAAAACTTCCTTTTCTCACTGGAGAGTTGGGCACCATTCTAAAGCCCGCTATCTCATGGTCTTCTTTTGTCCATCCTGCTGTTTTACCTTTAAGTAAATGAGCTTTATCGTACCAACTACTATATGGACCGTTCAAATTCTCCATTGGATATAATCTAAAACTTAACATTATTGCTTTTTTCAAATGTTGATGAGTTATCCATTCGCCATTTATTTTTTCAGCAACACGCGACTTTCCACTGTCTAAATCGTCAATAACTTGATTGATAGTATCTTTTAGAGACTGATCTGAAGCAGGGTTTATTTGATCTCTTTTTTCCCAAGCATCATTTATAAGGTTTTCTATACTCATAGTTTATGAGTTTTTTAATAACCTTATTTCTTTTAAAAATAAAGAGAGATTTTCTATTTTATAGTCAATATAGTCTTTATCAGATTCTTTTTTACCCCAATATTCATTGTTGATTAGCCAAACTGTCGTAGCTCCTCTTTTTTTTCCAATTGACAAATTTTTTGCAATATCTTCAATGTAAATTGTTTCTGTTGGGTCAATATCAAATTTTTTTATCATCAGATCGAATGCTTTGGCTGCAGGTTTTGGACTATATTCCGCATCAACTATATCAAATACATCCTCAAATAGATCATCAATACCCAAATGTGTAGTTATATTAGTAACATGTGCACTAGAACCATTGGTAAAAACGAACTTTCTTAAATCTAATTTTTCAATTACGTCTCTTAAAACAATATCCTTTTTCATAAAAGATAAGTCAATATCATGAACGAAATTTAAAAACTCTTTCGGAGGAATATCATGATGTATCATTAATCCATTTAGACTTGTATCATATTTATGAAAGTAGTCGGTTTGTAATTTTTTAGCTTCGACTAAGTTAATTTTTAATTTTTCAGAAATGTATTGCGTCATTCTTTTACTTACTTGACCAAATACAGAATCTAAATCTTGGTAAAGAACACCATCACAATCGAATAGAATATTTTTTATATTTTTCATTTTCTTATTAATGTTCCAGCTCCTTTATCTGAAAATAATTCAAATAAAATTGAATGTTTTTTTCTTCCATCAATAATTCCAACACCTGTAACCCCATTCATTACTGCGTCTAAGCATGTATTGATTTTAGGTATCATGCCCTCAGTTATAATTCCATTATTTATCATCTCTAAGATTTCTGAAGATGTGATTTCTTCAATTAGTTTTTTTTCTTTATTCAGTACACCCTCAACGTTTGTCATTAATAATAGTCTTCTACATTTTAAAGATTTTGCTATAGCACCAGCTGCTGTATCTCCGTTAATATTAAATGTTTGATTATTTTTACCTTTTCCTAGAGGTGATATAATTGGAATTGAATTTACCTTAATTATATCTTTTATAATATTTGTATTTATTTTATTTGGTTTTCCAACAAAACCAAGTTCCTCTGCTTCTGGAATAACCTCAATAACATTATTTTTTTTTGTGTTTAATGAGATTGCTTTTGAATCTTTTTCAATTAAAGAATTTACAATATCTTCATTAAAATCAATAAGGACATCTTCAACAATATTTATAATTTTTTCGTCTGTAACTCTTAAACCTCTAATAAATTTAGATTGAATATTTGATTTCTCTAACTCTCTTTTTATTCTAGGACCACCTCCGTGAACTATTATTATTGATAATCCTAACTTATTTAGAATATTTATATCTGAAATAAAATTGTTAAAAATATTTCTATCAATAAAAACGTTTCCTCCATATTTAATGACTATTAATTCATTTTTATATTTATCTATATATTTTTTAACCTCTCTGATGGAAGGACCATCTTTTGGTACTATTTTTTCTATTTCCATTTTATTAAACAGTTTTGACGGTCGTTCTTTTGATTATTATGTACTGTTGTGCCATTGTTAATATGTTATTTATAGTCCAGTAAATAACTAATCCTGCTGGGAAAGGAGCTAGTATTACAGTCAAAAATAAAGGAAAGAACATAAATATTTTTGCTTGAACGGGATCGGGAGGTGTAGGATTTAGTTTTTGTTGCATCCACATTGAAACACCCATTAAGCATGGCCACACCCCTATTAGTAAAAAAGAAGGAGGATCCCATGGAATTAATCCAAATAAATTAAATATAGATGTAGGATCTCTTTCACTTAAATCTTTTATCCAACCAAAAAACGGCTGATGCCTCATCTCAATAGTTACAAATAAAACTTTATAAATTGCAAAGAAAAAAGGTATTTGAATGAAAATTGGAAGACATCCACTTATTGGATTAACTTTCTCTCTTTTATATAAAGCCATCATTTCTTGTTGGAGTTTCATTTTATCTTCTTTATGTAATTCTTTTAATCTTGTCATTTCTGGCTGAAGAACTTTCATTTTAGCCATTGACCTAAAAGAGTAATTTGCAAGTGGAAAAAATGCTAATCTTATACAAGCAGTAATCATTATAATCGCTATTCCAAAATTGCCAGCTAGGTTAAAGAAATATTGGATTGCAAAAAATAAAGGTTTTACAATGAAGTAAAACCACCCCCAATCTATTGCTAAATCAAACTTATTAATATTCTCACTCTCAGCATATCCATCAATAACGTTTACTTCTTTTGCAGCAATAATTAACCTGATTGAGTTACTTTTTGTTTCATTTGCACCAACTTCAGTTGCATTTGTCTCAATAAAATTTGCTCTAAACTTATTTTTGTAATCAAAATCAGATCTAAAACTTTTATCTTTTTCAGGGATCAGACTAGTAAGCCAATACTTATCGGTTATACCAAGCCATCCAGATTGCGCATTCTTGGAATATTTTTTTTCCTCAATATCATCATAATCTTCCTCAACCAATTGATCATCAAAAACTCCAATTAAGCCCTCATGCAAAATGTAAAAATTAGTTACATCTGGGGCTACATTTCTAATAATTTGTCCATATGGATAAAAATTATAAGTTTTATCTGAATTGTTAATAATTGTTTGATTAATATTGAAAAGATATTGTTTATCTAAACTTATTTCTTTTATGAATTTAATATTTTGATTGTTAGTCCAACTTAATTTTACTGGGGAATTAGGTGTAAGTTTATTATTTCCCTCTATATTCCATAGAGATTTTGAGTTTGGTAAGTCAATATTTTTACTAGTTGTTGCCCAACCTGTCTCTACATAATATCCATTATTAGACTGTTTAGGATTTAGCAGAACTACATTATCATCTCCATTTAAAGTATTAGTATAATTTTTAAAAGTTAAGTCATCTATTGATGACCCAATTAATGAAATTGATCCTTTAATTTTATCATTTTCAAAAAGAATTCTATCATTTTCTTTTAAAGCCTCATTTCTAGATATTTTAATTATTTCCTCATCCTGAACTAATGACGGTGCATCTGTTGTAGAATTTTCACTAGTAATATTTTTATCATTTTGTATATCTTTTTGGTCCACTACAGCTGGAGCAAAGAACAAACTATAAAGAATTATTACTGCTGCACTTAAAGATATCGCAGCAATTACATTTTTTGTATCCATAAATTATTTTTTCTTTTTAACCGGATCAAATCCTTCTCCACCACCCAAAAATTTTATTGGATGGCAACTAAGTATTCTTTTAAATCCATTAATACTTCCCTTTAAAATTCCATTTTCTTTTAAATTTTCAATAAAATAATCAGAACATGTTGGAAGATATCTGCAATTATTTCCTAAATATGGAGACATCAGAATTTGATAAAACCTTATAATCTTAATCATTAAAAATTTGATAAAATTGGTCATTTAATTTTTTTAAAGTCTTTTAGTGTTGCGTTTTTTATTGTTTCGTAAGGATCTCTGCTAACGGATATTCTTGCAATCAATAAATAACAGTAATCAAGATTAAGGTTAATTGATTTCACAGCTTCGTTCATAATATTTCTTAGCCTTCTTTTAATTCTATTTCTAGTTACTGCATTCCCAATTTTCTTTTTGGTTACAAAACTTATATTTAATCTATTATTATTTTTATCAGAAAGTTTTTTAAAGAAAATTGTTAAGTATTTGTTAGAAATTTTTTTTCCACTCAGAATAGACTTAAAATCCTCATTTTTAGAAAGGCTAACAATCTTGTTTTTCATTAAGCGTTTGTTAATTTTTTTCTTCCTTTGGCTCTTCTTCTTTTTAATACTTTTCTTCCACCCTTTGTTTTTTTTTTAGCTCTAAATCCAACAGCCCTTTTTCTTTTTCTGTTACTTGGTTGATATGTACGTTTCATTGTTGTTAAATTAATGTTAAATTTCGGTAGTTATACAAATATATATATATAAGTACAGCGATTTTTAATAAGTTAAAAATCAATGAATAGAGAAAAAAAAATTAAACTATTTTTAGGCTTTGCCTACATTTTGATAGTATCTGTTTTTTTATTGATTTTTTTCAACAACTTTTCCCTTCAGGATTTTTCAAGTTATGAATTAGTAAGACAAAATAGAGATTCTTTAGAAAATTTTAAAAATAGTAATATTTTTTTATCAAGTATTATTTTTTTAATAGGCACCATAGTCTGGGTCCTTTTATTAGGTTTTGGATCACCAGTTTTTCTGGTTGGTGGTTTTATTTTTGGAAAGTGGTTAGGAACCGTACTCATAGTATTTGGATTATCTGTTGGTGCAACACTTCTTTATATGTTTGCAAATTATTTTTTAAAGAATTTGGTTGAGGAAAAATTTTCATCTCGTTTTAGTAACTTAACAGAAAAGTTTAAAAAAAATGAATTTATTTTTTTTCTAATCTATAGATTTATAGGTGGTATCCCTTTTTTTATTTCAAATATTTTACCAACAATATTTAACGTAAAAGTTGGAAATTTCTTTTTAGGATCAATAATTGGAATGACACCACAATTATTTGTTGGAGCATCTCTTGGTGCTGGATTAAGCAAAATTTTGAAGGAAAATTCTGAGTTACCAAGTGTTTTCGAATTAATTTTTTCTCCTGACATCTATTTACCAATTCTGGGGATTGTAATTTTAGTTTTAATTGGTCTTTTGCTAAAAAAAAAATTTTACGCAAAATAACAATGGTGCCCCCATCCAGAATTGAACTGGAAACTCATCCTTACCATGGATGTGTTATACCATTTAACTATAGGGGCAATATTTACTTAAATTAGTGTATAAATTTAATTTTTTCAAATTATTGCCTTAATTTTTTTTTAAAATGAGTTATATCTATTCAAGGAAAATGTTATGGGAATTCACTACACATACGGTGCTAATAAAAACGCAAAGCTCATGGAAAAAAAAGCAAAAAGAGAAAAAAAACTTGCTGAAAAAAGAGCTAAGAAGCAAGTGAAAACTGGCCCAGTTAAAATTGAAGAAGATAAAACCATTCCACTTGATCAGGTTATAACTCTTGACCATCTTACAAATCCTGACAAAAAATAAACAATGAGTTCAAAAAAGAATAATTTTAGTAAACTTGAACTTGCTTTAAGAAAAAATTTAAAAAAAAGAAAAGAATTTCAAAAAAAAACTAAGAAAAAAAATAAATAATGTCAGTTCAATCTGATAAGTGGATTATACAAATGGCTAGGGAAAATGATATGATCTCTCCTTTTGAAGACAAACAAGTTAGAGGAAATAAAATATCATTTGGTGTTTCATCATATGGTTATGATGCGAGAGTTTCTGATGAATTTAAAATTTTTACTAATGTAAATTCAGAAATTGTAGATCCAAAAAATTTTAAATCTTCAAATTTTATAACAAAAAACTCATCTGAATGTATAATTCCACCCAATTCATTCGTATTAGCTAGAACAGTGGAATACTTTAAGATACCTAAAAATGTTTTAGTTATATGTTTAGGAAAATCTACATACGCAAGATGTGGAATAATTGTAAACGTTACACCTCTTGAACCAGGCTGGGAAGGACATGTAACATTAGAATTTTCTAATACAACACCGTTACCGGCAAAAATTTACGCCAATGAAGGAGTTGCACAATTTGTTTTTATTAAGGGCAATGAGGATCCAGCTGTTTCATATGCAGATAGAAATGGTAAATACCAAGGTCAAAAGGGAGTTACACTTCCAAAAATATAATAATGGACAAATTTATTGTTAAAGGTCCTTGCAAAATAAAGGGCGAAATTTCAATTTCGGGTTCAAAAAATGCTGCATTACCAATTTTGGCATCGACAATCTTATTTGAAAAAGAGGTCATAATAAAAAATTTACCTCGTGTTAAAGACATAAATACAATGATAAATCTTTTAAAATCTCTTGGCTCTGAAATAAAATTTAATAAAAATAGAAAAATTGTTAAAATAACAAAGAAAAAAAAGCAAAATGTTTTTGCATCATATTCGCTTGTTAGAACAATGAGAGCTGGAATATTAGTTTTAGGAGCGCTTGTTGCCAAATATCAAAAGTCTATTACTTCTTTGCCTGGTGGCTGCCTAATAGGGGCAAGACCTGTAAATTATCATTTGAATGCGCTTAAAAAACTTGGAATGAAATATGATATTAAGAAAGGCTATATCCACGCACATACGAAAGAAAAACTCAAAGGTGCAAAAATCAGATTTTCAAAAATTAGTGTTGGAGCAACTGAAAATACAATTATAGCCGCATGTTTAGCAAATGGAATTACCATTCTTAGAAACTGTGCAATTGAACCAGAAATAATTGATTTAATAAATTTTTTAAAATCAGGTGGTGCAAAAATAAAATTTATAGGTAAACGTACTGTGAAAATAGAGGGTATTAAATCTTTAGAAAGTACAAGTTATTCAGTGATGTCAGATAGAATAGAAACAGGAACTTTTTGTGTAGCAGCATGTTTAACTGGAGGTAATTTAAAAATAAATAATTTTGATCCAAAAATTATAAATACTGAATTATCATTACTAAAAAAAGTTGGAGCTAAAATTAAAGTAGCCAAAAAACAAATTCATATATCTGGTCCAAAAAAAATCAAAAATTTAACTAATTTAGTTACTAAAGAATATCCAAACTTCCCTACAGATTTACAAGCTCAGTTTATGGTTCTACTTTGTAAGGCTAAAGGTAAAAGTTCAATAACTGAGAGTATTTTCGAAAATAGATTTATGCATGTAGCTGAATTAAGAAGATTAGGTGCTGAGATTTTAATTAAAAAAAATAAGGCATTTATTTCAGGTGATACTAACTTTCAAGCCGCAGAATTAATGTCTAGTGACTTAAGAGCTTCGGTTGCATTAGTTTTAGCTGCAATAGTTGCCACAGGATCGTCCACAATTAATAGAATCTATCACCTTGATAGAGGATATGAAAATATAGAGAATAAACTAAGAAAAGTTGGGGTAAACATTCGACGTGTTAATTGATGGAAAACCAGTATTTAAAAAAGATAATTGCACAAACTCCCGAAGATCTTCATATCATTTCAGCTTGTTGCTCTGAGGGTAAAGTTAATATTGATGATGTTAAATATTTATCTTCTAACAAGATTTTCCTAATTTCAATTGCAAGATTTAGTAAAGAAGAGGAAAATAAAAATAAATTAATAAACAGTATTATCAAATTTGAATTTATTAATTCGTCAAAATCTAAGAATATAGACCAAAATGACACTAATCTAACATTAGAATTATTAACAATTGATATTTTTAAGAAAGGGGAGAATTTTGAAATAACTATGTTATTTTCGAAAAATAGAATTATAACTCTAGCCGCTGAAGTAATTGAAGTGACACTAGAGGATCAAAAAATAGTAAATGATAAAAATAATTAATTGTAATAAAAAAAATTACTTAAATAATTTAACAAAATTTTTAGATCTTAGAAGATCTGGAAAAAAAAATGAAAATAAAACAATATATAAAATTTTAAAAGATATTAAGAACAATAAAAATAAAAGTCTTTTAAAATATGAGAAAAAATTTAGTAAAAATAGTCAAATTAAGCCAAGTATTAAGCAAATTAATAAAGTAATTAAATCTTTAGACCCAAAGATTAAAAGAGCTATAGATTATGCTTACAAACGGATACTCAAATTTCATTCTTTACAAAAAACTACAGATATCTTTTATAAAGATAATCTAAATAATAAAATTGAGTATAAATATTTACCAATTCAATCGGTTGGTATTTATGTCCCAGCAAACTTACCATCAACACTATTGATGAATGCTATACCAGCAAAAATTGCAGGTGTTAAAAGAATTGTACTAGCAAATCCAAAAAATAATGGAAAATTAAATCCTGCAGTTTTATATGCAGCAAAAAAATTAGGAATTAATGAAATTTATTCAATGGGAGGTGCACAAGCTATAGGTAGTTTGGCTTATATTCAAAAAGTAAATAAAATTGTTGGACCGGGCAATATCTTTGTTGCTGGAGCTAAAAGGCAGGTTTTTGGAGATGTAGGTATTGAAGGAATGATTGCTGGCCCATCTGAAATAACAATATTAGCAGATAGCAAAACTAATTTAAATGAAGTTACTACATCTATGATTGGGCAAGCAGAACATGACTCAAATTCTCAATGTATATTGATCACTAAAAATTCTAATTTGATCAACAAATTTAAGAAAGATTTAGAATTAAAATTAAAAGATTTACCAAGAAAAAATATTGCATCTAAAAGCATTAAAAATAATGGACTAATTTTAAAAGTATATAATGATAGACAAATTATTGATGCAATTAATGAGATAGCTCCTGAACACTTAGAAATAAATGTTAGCAATTATAAAAAGTATAAGGAAAAAATTTTTAATGCGGGAAGTATTTGTATAGGAAAATATTCTCCTATGGCATTAAGCGACTATGCTGTTGGGACAAATCATGTATTACCAACTAATTCGTCAGCTAAATTTTCGTCAGGCTTAAGTTTAAGTGAGTTTTATAAAAAAATTAGCCTTATAACTCTTTCAAAAAAAGGTGTTGAGAAAATAGGAGAATACGCTACACATCTCGCTGAGTATGAAGAATTAAAAGGTCATGCTTTGAGTATAAAATCTAGAATAAATAAGGAGTAACAGAATTTGTCGAAACAAGATTTATTGGAATTTAAAGGTAAAGTAATCGATCTATTACCTAACGCCATGTTCCGAGTAAAGCTTGAAAATAATCATATTGTTACAGCTCACACAGCTGGAAAGTTAAGGAAGAATAGGATTAGGGTTCTTCAAGGTGATAATGTAACAGTGGAAGTAACACCTTATGATTTGACAAAAGGGAGAATTATTTTTAGGTTTTAACTATGGCTTCGTAGCTCAGTTGGTAGAGCAGAGCCCTGAAAAGGCTTGTGTCGCTGGTTCGAGTCCCGCCGAAGCCACCATTTTAGAAATAAAAACCTTGTAGCAAAAATGCTTGCATTCAATTTTAAAATCTAATAATTATCCCGCTAGCTGAAGTTTAGCTAAGTTTAATATAATAAAGAAAGAGTAAAAAAAAAGTATGAGTACATTAAAAGGAAAAGTAAAGTGGTTCAACGGTAAGAAGGGCTACGGGTTTATAGAAAGAGAAGACGGAGAAAAAGATTGTTTCGTTCATGCGAGCGCAGTTCGTGAAGCTGGACTTCGTTTTTTGAATGAGAACGACGCTGTAGAATTTGAAATTCAGGATGGAGATAAAGGTCCAAGCGCAGTGAATTTAAAGAAAACTTCTTAAAATTTATTTCATTTAAAATTTTGTATAGGAATAAAAGTAGACAAACCCTATGAATATTCCTATACAATACATTCTTGCATTTTGAGTCTAAAATGCTATTTAACCATCATGATTAAAAATAGTAAAATATTCGTATATCACAAAAGACATCATTTTCATGCTGGCTTACAGCTAGCTATTTAACTATTTTAAAATTTAAATTTAACTCTAATTAGTATAAAACAACAACAGGCCCTGGTGGTGAAATGGTTATCACGAAAGTTTGTGGAACTTTAGTTTTTGGTTCAATTCCAAGCCAGGGTACCAAAAAATGAATAAAGAAAATAAATTAATACCTGGGTTGCCCGCAGGATTTGAAGATCGTTGGGATAAGAAACTTCTTCTCAAAAAAAAGCTGTTATCAGTAATTGAGAATAATTTTATTAAGTTTGGTGCTGAACCACTCGAAACACCATCGTTCGAAATAAGTGAAAATATAGGATCTTTTCTAGCAGAAGATGAAGCTAATCCTATGTCTGATGTATTTTCATTTAAAGATGGAGATAAAAGTATTACTCTTCGATATGACTTATCTAGTCCTCTAGCAAGATTTGTTGCTCAAAATAATCAAGAATTACCATCAATTTATAAAAGGTATGCTATTCAAAATGTATTTCGTAACGAAAAGTCTGGTAATGGAAGATATAGAGAATTTTTGCAGGCGGATTTTGATATTGTAGGAAATGTTAGTTCATCACAAGCTAACGCTGAACTTTGTAATTTAATTTCAGCAACACTTTTAGAATGTGGATTAAAGAAAGATCAGTTTACAATCAATATAAGTAACAGAAAAATAGTTCAAGGCTTGCTAAATGAATTAAAAATAACTGAGGAAAAACAATTAAAAGTTATTAGGGCAATTGATAAACTTGATAAGCCTGGATTTGGAATAAAAGGAGTAGAGGATCTTTTGAGAAAGGAAAGAAAAGATACTAGTGGTGCTATTACAAAAGGTGCAGACTTAAATGATGAGCAGGTTTCTAAAATATTATATTATTTAAAAATTAAAGATTTAAATGAATTGAAACAAAATTTAAAAAACTCACTATCGCAAGAAGGAATCAATGAATTAGAAGACTTTTTTGAGGTCCTTGGATATGGATCAAACTTAGATCAAGTCAAAACCAACTTCACAATTGTCAGAGGCTTGGCGTATTATTCTGATTTCATCGTTGAAACTAATTTAAATTTTAAAGTTACAAATAATAAAGGTAAAGAGGTAGATATTGGGAGTATTTGTTCAGGCGGAGCCTATGCACAACTTATATCAAGATTTAAAGGAGTGGATATTCCAGGTACAGGTATAAGTTTTGGTGTAGATAGACTTTTGTTTGCATTAATGCAATTAGATCAGTTTCAATTAGATGAACAAAAACCAGTTTTAGTGTGCGTGATGGATCAAAAATACTTAAAGAACTATTACGAAATTTTAGATCTTTTAAGACAAAACAATATTAATTCAGAAATATTTTTAGATACCAAAAAAAATCTTGGTAAGCAGCTTACTTTTGCAAACAAACGCCAATTACCAGTTGCAGTAATCTGTGGAGAAAATGAATTTAAAGATAATACAGTGACCATTAAAAATTTAAAGGGTGTAAAGGGTGAGAACAACAAAACAATTCCCATGAAAGATTTAATCGATGAAGTCAAAAAACTTATCTGAAAATATACTTAAATCTTTAAAATCAAGTGGATTTGATTATATAGATTTAGATACAGTAATTCCTACCAATCTAATTCTTGAGAGATCTGGGGAGTCATTTAGAAGTTTAATTTTTTCATTTATGGATCAGAATGGAAAGGAAATTTGCTTAAGACCTGATTTAACCATTGCTTCTTGCATCAAATATCTCAATCAAAAAAAAAAGAGATCTTCAAAAGTATTTTATAATGGTCAAGCATTCAGAAAAGTTCAGAAAAAAAATGAAAAAATTATTAGAGATCAAATAGGTTTCGAGATCATAGGATCAAAAGATGAAAAAAGAGATGATAGGCAAATAATTAATACTGGTATTAAAGTTTTAAATAAATTTAGTTATAAGTCTGGGAATATAACAATAGGAAATGTGGAAATTTTTCACCTATTTATAAATAAATTAGATATTCCAAAAAGGTGGAAACTTAGATTACAAAGACATTTTTGGCGTGAGGCATATTTTAATGAATTATTAAGACGTTTAGAGACTAATTCAGATGTTGATGAATCTATCGTTGAGTTGGATAAAAAAAGATATCTTAAACTATTTAAACAAAATCAAAACAGAAATATAGCAGGGCGTTCCTTAAGAGAAATACTGATCAGATTTGATAACAAAATTAAAGATCCTAGAAGAAAAATAAAAGGTCAAAATGTAGTAAAGATCATAAGGGAATATTTAAAAATTAGTTGCAAAATGAGTAATGCAGCAACCATTCTAAATGCTTTTTTTAAAAAAAATAAAATAAATCTTACCGTTGGAAAAAATTATTTTCCAATCACAAAAGATAAGGTCTCAAAATTAAATGTAAATTTTTCATCTTGTTTTGGAAGACATTTGGAATATTACACTGGGATGGTATTTAAAATTGCAATAAATTCAAACTCTAAAAAAATACAAGTTAATGGAGGTCGTTATGACAATCTTATTTCAGATTTAGGATCTTCAAAAAAAATACCAGCAGTTGGAGGTGCAATAAGTTTAAATGATTAAAATTGGTATTCCAAGCAAGGGTCGACTAAGAAAAGATACTTTAAATATATTTAAAAGTAAAAAGCTGAAAATTCTTTCAGAAAGAGGTGA
>CABZRS010000007.1 GCA_902528135.1 uncultured Pelagibacteraceae bacterium
AGCCTTTGGGATGACCAAAAAGTCTGATCATAGCGCTGAAAATGATCCAATGATTTCATCATTAATAAATTCTAAGGCAAATTCAATTTGTTTGTTTGGAAAATCTTGGGATTTTCACGTTGATGTTGCTTTAGGTATATCAAAAGAACAAAATTTAAAAAATATTAGCGAAAGTGCAAAACATATTATTAACTCAGGAAAAGAATTTATGTTCGATGCTGAGCATTTTTTGACGGGTATAAATCAAACAAAGACTATGCGCTAAGTTGCGTTAAATCTGCATATGATCAAGGAGCTAGATGGATTGTTCTTTGCGATACTAACGGCGGAACATTGCCTCATGAAATATCTCAAATAGTTACAGAAGTAGCAAAACACATACCTGGAAAAAATTTAGGAATTCACGCACACAATGACACAGAAAATGCAGTTGCTAATTCATTAATTGCAATTCAAGCTGGTGTTAGGCAGGTGCAAGGGACGATAAATGGTTTGGGAGAAAGATGTGGTAATGCTAATTTAATGTCATTAATTCCATCTTTGTATTTAAAACACGAATTTTCTAATAATTATGAAATAAATATAAATAAGGAGAATATTAAACATCTAACACAATGCTCTAGACTTTTAGATGAAATTTTAAATAGAAAACCAAATAAACACTTACCTTATGTTGGTGCTGCAGCATTTTCACACAAAGGAGGGATGCATGTATCTGCAGTACAAAAGGACCCAAAAACTTATGAGCACATTGATCCCAAGGAAGTTGGCAATATAAGAAATATTGTTGTTTCAGATCAAGCTGGGCAGTCTAATATTCTATCAAGATTAGAAACTATAGGAATTAGTATAAAAAAAAATGATCCAAAAATTAAACAACTCTTAGAAGAAGTTAAAGGAAGAGAATTTATTGGCTACAGTTATGATGGCGCTGATGCCTCGTTTGAATTATTAGCTAGAAGAATAGTAGGCGAAATTCCAAGATATTTAATAATTAAAGCTTACGATGTATCTGTTAAGAAAAATTCTTCTGGAGAAATTGTTTCATCAGCAAAAGCAGAGCTAGAAGTAGATGGTGAGACAATTGTTTGTGACGGAGAAGGTAATGGTCCAGTAAATGCTTTAGATAATGCAATCAGAAACAATATTAAAAAGATTTCTAAATATTCTAACTATCTTAAAGATTTAAGATTAGTTGATTATAAAGTAAGAATATTAGATACTGGAACTGAGGCTGTAACTAGAGTTTCTATTGAGAGTACAGACTCTAAAGGAAAAAACTGGTTCACAATTGGAGTTTCTCCAAACATTATAGATGCTTCGTTCAAAGCATTAATAGATAGTCTTGATTACAAGTTATTTAAAGATAACGCACCAGCAAGTACTTAATGAATTTTAATAACATATCATTTATTTTAAACAAACCTCAACTATCTGAAAATATAGGATTGTGTGCTAGAGGGATGAAAAATTTTGGTTTTAAAAATTTATTATTGATAGAACCAAAGGCAATATTTCCAAATGACAAAATTACAGCAACTTCAGTTGGAGCTAAAGACTTAATAGAAAAAGCAAAAGTTTATCCTAATTTAGAAAAATCATTAAATAAAACTGATATTCTAATTGCAACATCAGCAAGATTTAGAAATAAAAATATTAAACATATTTCATTAAACGAATTAAAAAAAATTGATTTTTCAAAAAAAGTTAGTTTTTTGTTTGGTTCTGAAGCTTCAGGATTAACAAATAACGAAGTGAGTTATGCTGATTACACTTTACAAATTCCAAGTAATGCTAAATTCAATTCATTAAATCTTTCACACAGTCTAGTAATCGTAGCACAAACTGTTTCAAACCTTATCTCAAAAGAAAAGTTTGATTTTCAAATGTCAAAAAAAATCCAAAAAGCAACCAAGAAAGAGATATCAACAATGTTAAATTTTTGTATAACAAGCCTTGAAAATAAAAATTTTTTTAAACAAATAGATAAAAAACCAATAATGCTTGAAAATTTAAGAAGTATTTTTTATAAAATGGAGCTTTCACAAAAAGAAACACGCATTTTATCAAGTGTATTTGCTGGTCTAAGCAAAAAACCTTGATTGACAAAAAAATTTTGATGTCTATAAAGCCAATATCTGCAATATGACAAAACGATTAAACTCAAAACACAAAGTTGATAGAAGACTTAAAGTAAATTTATGGGGAAGACCCAAAAGTCCTTTTAACACAAGAGCATATCCCCCTGGTCAACATGGCCAAACAAAATCATCAAAACCTTCTGATTATGGAATTCAACTTCATGCTAAACAAAAATTAAAATGTTACTATGGTAACATGAACGAAAGACAGTTTAGAAACATGTACAAAAGAGCTATAATGAAAAAAGGTGATACTGCTGAAAATTTAATCGGATTATTAGAAAGAAGACTTGATGCAGTAATTTATAGGTCAAAACTATCAAATACTATTTTTTCATCAAGGCAATTAATCAACCACGGGCATGTGAGAGTAAACGGAATAAAGGTTAATATATCAAGTTACCAGGTAAAAGAAGAAGACACTATTGAGATTAGAGACAAATCTAAACAATTAGCTTTAATTGATATAGCACTTGCGAACAAAGAAAGAGAAGTCCCAGAATATTTACAATTGGACGAAAAAAATAAAAAAGTTAAATTTGTTAGAATTCCTAAATTTGAAGAAGTTCCTTACCCAGTTGTAATGGAACCAAATCTAGTAATTGAATATTATTCAAGATAATTTTTCTGATCAAAAGAACATCAAAAACCTATATAGAAAAAACTCTCTCAGGAAATCCTAACTGGAATGTATTAGATATTGGTTGTGGAGAAAGTGCGAGTAAGTTTGCTAATACAATTTGTGATGTTTTAGATTTATCTAAATTTTATAAAAATAAAATATTTGTAAGACTTTCTGAAAAAAAACTACCCTTTAAAGATAAGGAGTTTGATTTTGTAATTGCATCACATGTTGTAGAGCATGTAGATGATGTTTCTTTTTTTTTAAAAGAACTTTCAAGAGTAGCTAGAAAAGGTTATATTGAGGTTCCTACAAGACTTGAGGATAATTTAGTTTTTGGAAATGAAAAAGCTCATTTATGGCATTTAATATTTGACGATGTAACCAATGAGCTTTTAATTTCTAAAAAAACTCAATATGTTAACCCTATTTTAACTGTTGGTATGGCAAAAACTCTACAAGATTATTTCAAAGAAAGTCTTATCATAGAGTTGATATGGGAAGATAATATTGAATTCAAAATTATTACAGAGAGTGCAAACAAGTTAGAAAAAATATCTAATATAAATTTGCTAAAAAAATATATATCAAAAAAGATAAGAATGATTTTTAAATAACTATTTAAATTTAGTTTTTCTTTTTAAATTCAATTCCATTATTTTCAAAAAGTTTTGCTAACTCACCACTTTCGTACATTTCTTTTACAATATCGCATCCACCAATAAACTCATTTTTAACATACAGTTGAGGTATAGTCGGCCAGTCGCTAAAAACTTTGATACCTTCTCTAAGGTTTTGATCTGCAAGTACATTTATACCTTTAAATTTGACCTCCAGCATTTTTAGAATATTAGTAACTGCCATAGAAAAACCACACTGAGGAGCGTCTGGTGTTCCTTTCATAAATAAACATACTTCGTTACTTTTAATTTCATTATTAATTAATTCATTTGTTTGACTGTCCATTTAGTTCTCCTTAGTTTTTACTGCTAATGCATGTAATTCGTTACCCATTTTACCTTTTAAAGAATTATATACCATTTTGTGTTGTTGAATTTTACTCTTTCCTGCAAATTGCGACGAAATTACTGTCGCTGAGTAATGATTACCATCTCCTGCAAGATCCTGAATTTCTATCTTAGCATCTGGCAATGCCTCTTTTATTAAGCTTTCAATTTCTTTTAAATCCATTGCCATTAGTTAACCATATATTCCTTTAGCCATTTTTTATAGTCTTCTTTAATATCTTCAATAGATATTTTTATTTCATTTTTTAATATAATTTTATTGCCTTCCACCAAACCCAACTTATCAAAATAAATGGAGTCTTTTTTTAACATATTTTCAACATTTTCTAAATTTTCTGGTTTAATTTCAATAATATATCTTCCTTGATCTTCACCAAAAAAATACTCAAATTTATTTACTAAGCCCTCCAATGGAAATAATTTCACCCCTTTACCACTATTAATACTCATTTTAGATATCGCGATTAAGATTCCTCCTAAAGATACGTCGTGACAGGTCTCAATTAAATTTTTATTTTTTAAATTTAAAACACTCATCCCATTTTGTTTTTCGTTGAATAAGTTAACTTCTGGTGGAGGACCGTTAAATTCTGATAATATATTTCTTGCAAATGCTGATTGATCTAAGTGTCCTTCAGTTTTACCTATTACTAAAAGATAATTTCCTTCATTCTTTAATTCCATTGTCATCATTTCTTTGTAATTAGATAATAATCCTATACCTCCAATTGAGGGTGTGGGTTTAATTCCCTTATCTTTTGTTTCATTATAAAAAGAGACATTTCCTGAAACTACCGGGTAATTTAAATATTTAGATGCCACTGTAATTCCTTCTACACATTCAACAAATTCACCCATATTTTTCTCTTTTTCTGGATTACCAAAATTTAGGCAATTTGTAATTGCTATTGGTTTTGCGCCTACAGAAATCATATTTCTCCAACTTTCACAAACCACTTGTTTACCACCTGTTAATGGATGTGCATGACAATAAGTTGCCGAGGAGTCTACTGATGCGGCTACAGCTTTATTTGTACCATGAACTCTAACAACACCAGCATTTCCGCCAGGTTTTTGTATAGTATCGCCCATAACTGTATGATCATACTGGTCCCAGATCCATTCTTTATCTACAATATTTGGATCAATTAAAACTTTCTTTAAACAATCGCTCAGTTTTAAAGATTTAAATTGATCCTTTGAAAATTTAATTTCTTTTGGAAGTTTTGTTTTTATCCATTTTCGATCGTACATAGGCGCATTCTCCGCTAAAAAATCAATTGGAATTTCAGCAACTTTTTCATTTTTGAAAAACAATTCAATATTTTTACTATTTGTTGTTTTTCCAATTACAGCGAAGTCTAGGTTCCACTTATCGAATATTTTTTTTGCTTCATTTTCTTTTCCTTCCTCTAAAACTATAAGCATTCTTTCTTGGCTTTCTGATAGCATTATCTCATAAGGTGTCATATTTTCTTCTCTACATGGAACTTTTGTTAAATCTATTTCAATACCTAAATCTCCTTTAGATGCCATTTCAATGCTAGAAGATGTTAAACCTGCAGCACCCATATCTTGAATTGATATTATTGATTTACCAGCCATAAGTTCAAGACAAGCTTCAAGTAGAAGTTTTTCTGTGAATGGATCACCAACTTGAACAGTAGGTTTTTTTTCTTCTATTTTGTCATCAAAAATTGCGGATGCCATACTTGCACCATGAATCCCATCTCTTCCTGTTTTTGAACCAACATAAATAACTGGTTTGTTAATTCCTGCTGCTTTTGAATAAAATATTTTATTTTTATTAACTAAACCCAATGTCATTGCGTTTACTAAAATATTTCCATTATAAGATTCATCAAAGCAAGTTTGACCAGCTATTGTTGGAACACCAATACAGTTACCATATCCACCAATACCTTTAACAACTCCTCTTAATAGATTTCTTGTTTTTTCATGGTTGGGTGAGCCAAAATGAATAGAGTTTAAGTTAGCAATAGGTCTGGCACCCATTGTAAATACATCTCTCATAATCCCACCAACACCTGTAGCTGCTCCTTGATAAGGCTCAATAAATGAAGGATGATTATGACTTTCTATTTTAAATACAATTGCATCATCGTCTTCAATATCTACAACTCCAGCATTTTCTCCTGGACCCTGAATTACCTGGTCACCTTTAGTGTGTAATTTTTTCAGATGTTTTCTAGATGATTTGTAAGAGCAGTGCTCATTCCACATCGCCGAAAAAACACCTATTTCAGTAATATTTGGTGTTCTTTTTAAAAGATCACAGATTTTCTTATATTCGTCACTTTTTAATCCATGCTCAATTGCTATTTTTTCATTAACTTCAACCATTATAAGCTTTCAATTAAATTCTCAAAAAATAATGATCCATCTTCACCTGAAAGAAATGGATCTATCATTCTTTCTGGATGAGGCATCATACCTAAAATATTTTTATCTTTATTAAATATTCCAGCTATATTTTTTAAGGCGCCGTTTGGATTATTTTTTTCATCATCATTTCCTTTATGGTCACAATAAGTAACAGCAATTTGACCATTATCTTCAATTGATTTTAACTCATCGTTTGTGCAAAAATAATTTCCTTCGTTGTGAGCAATATGAAGTTCTAAAACTTGTTTTTTTATATTTTTAAAATATTTGTTTTCTTTATTTTTAATTTTTACAAAAACATTTTTGCAAATAAAATTTAAGTATTTATTTTGTTGAAGTATTCCTGGAAGCAAACCAGTTTCAGTTAATATTTGAAAACCATTACAGATACCAAGCACTAATCCTCCAGAATTTGCAAAATCAATTACAGATTTAATAATTCTCGATTTACCGGCTATACTTCCACATCTAAGATAATCGCCATAAGAAAAGCCTCCAGGTAACACAATTAAATCACTTTTAGGAATTTCAGCATCATTGTGCCAAACCATTTGATTTTCAAAACCAAATTTCTTAAGAGCCACATCCATATCTCTATCACAATTTGAACCAGGGAATATAATTACAGATGATTTCATTAATTAGTTACAAGATTTTATAATCCTCTATAACTAGATTTGCTAAAAGCCTCTTACACATTTCCTCTACTTGCGATTTAGCTTTACTTTCATCACTCTCATTCATTTCAATATCAAAATATTTACCTTGCCTAACCTCTGAAACATTATCAAAAGTCATTCCATTTAGGGTTTGTTGTATCGCCTTACCTTGAGGATCAAGCACTCCATTTTTTAAAGTGACTATTACTTTTACTTTCATTTTTTCTTAATTTTTACAGCTTTTGGTTTAGGATAAGTTAATGGTCTTATATTTGATTGTTCGTGTAATATATTAAGCCTAACTGCCACTTCTTGGTATGCTTCAACTAAGTTTCCTAGGTTATTTCTAAATCTGTCTTTATCTAGTTTTTTATCTGTTCTCATATCCCAAAGTCTGCATGTATCAGGACTAATTTCATCAGCTAACATAATTTCTCTTTTGCCATCAGCTTCAAATCTTCCAAATTCAACTTTAAAATCTACTAATTTAATTCCAACGCCTCTAAACATGCCTTGCAGAAAGTCATTTATTCTTCTTACCTCTTCATAAATAAAATCTAATTCGAAAACATCCATCCATTTAAATGTTAAAATATGTTCTTTGCTTACTAATGGATCCCCTAATTCATCATTCTTTAAGCAATATTCGACTAATGGATAATCTAGGACCGTTCCGTCTTCTATCCCCAGTCTTTTGGTTAAAGATCCTGTTGCAATATTTCTAACGATAAACTCAATTGGAATAATTTCTACTAACTTTACAAGCTGTTCTCTCATGTTAAGCCTTTTTACTAAATGGTTTTTTATGCCAACATTACCTAATTGTGTAAGTATATGTTCTGAAATTCTATTGTTTAAAATTCCTTTGCCTTCAATAACATCTTTTTTTTGATTATTAAAAGCTGTTGCATCATCTTTGAAATGTTGAATTACCAAATTTTTATCAGTAGTAGCATAAATAATTTTAGCCTTCCCTTCGTATAACTTTTTACCTTTTTTCATTATTTAAAGACCCTATTAAAAATTAAATTAACTTTCTTAAAGTGTGAGGAATAATCAAATATTACTTTCATTTTTTTTCTTGATATTCTAGATGTAATGTTTTTGTCAGCCATCACAACATCTAAAAGATTAAGATTATCTGCTATGCATTTTTTGGCATGTGTTTGAATTAATCTATAAGATTTTTCTCTAGTTAAACCTGATTTTGTTAGCTCTAACATCAACTCTTGGGAGAAAATTGTACCTTTTGTTATATTAAGATTATTGAGCATTTTCTTTGGATAGACGATCATCTTATCCAATAAATTTGCTAGTCTTACTAATGCAAAATCTAATGTTATGTTTGCATCTGGTCCAATGTTTCTTTCAACACTTGAATGAGAAATATCTCTCTCATGCCAAAGAGCAATATTTTCTAATGCTGGTATAGTATAACTTCTCACCATTCTAGCTAGTCCAGTTAAGTTTTCACTTAATATTGGGTTTTTTTTGTGTGGCATCGCACTTGAACCTTTTTGTTTCTTTGAAAAAAATTCCTGCAATTCATAAACTTCTGTTCTTTGCAAGTGTCTTATTTCTGTTGAAACTCTCTCAATTGATCCAGCTATTATTCCTAAAACTGAAAAATAGTAAGCATGTCTATCTCTTGGAATAACTTGTGTAGATATTGGCTCAACTTTTAATCCCAGTTTTTTAGCAACATGTTTTTCTACATTAGGGTTTATATTTGCAAATGTCCCAACAGCACCAGATATTGCGCAAGTTGAGATTTCATCTATTGCACGAATTAGTCTTTTTTTATTTCTTTTAAATTCCTCATAATATGAAGCTAACTTAAGTCCAAATGTAATTGGTTCTGCATGAATACCATGGCTTCTACCCATACATGGTGTAAATTTATATTTTTTAGCTTTAGATTTTAAAACTTTCAAAATTTGATCTATATCTTTTAACAAAATCTTACCAGATTGAACTAATTGAATATTAAAACTTGTGTCTACAACATCTGATGAGGTCATTCCTTGGTGCAAATATCTTGCTTTAATTCCCACTTTTTCAGTGACAGAGGTTAAGAATGAAATGACATCATGTTTAACTTTGGCTTCAATGTTGTGAATTCTTTTAACATTAATTCTAGCCTTTTTTCTAACAGCACTTGCTACACCTTTTGGGATAGTTCCTAATCTTTCCATTCCTTCAGCTGCAGCAATTTCGACATCTAACCAGATTTGATATTTATTATGTTCGGACCAAATATCCGTAAGTTCTTTTCTAGAGTATCTTGTTATCATTAATTATATGGAGGCCTCTCATAACCTTTAACAGATTCTGTAAAAATTTCATAAGAGTCTTCTGTAATTCCTATTGTATGCTCAAATTGTGCAGATAAAGACTTGTCCTTTGTAACTGCTGTCCATCCATCATTAAGTACTTTTACATCTAATTTACCTACATTTATCATAGGCTCTATTGTAAAAGTCATACCAGGTGTTAGTTCATGACCTGTATTTTTCTTACCATAATGAAGAATATTAGGTTGCTCATGAAAAGTATTACTAATACCGTGACCACAAAAATCTCTTACAACTGAAAAACCTCTTTCTTCAACAAAGGATTGAATTTCAAATCCAATATCTCCTAATTTTACTCCTGGTTTTAAAATTTTAATTCCTTTCATCATAGACTCGTAAGTTGTGTCAATTAAGTTTTTAGCTTTTACCGGAATATCTCCAATGGTAAACATTCTGCTGGTATCACCGTAGTACTCATTAACTATTGCCGTGACATCAATATTAACTGCATCTCCGTTATTTAAAACTCTATCAGAAGGAATGCCATGACAAACAACATGGTTTAATGATGTACAAAGTGATTTTTTAAAACCTCTGTAGTATAGTGGGGCAGAGTGGCCACCATTGTCTCTTATAAACTCATAACCCAATTGATCAATTCTATCTGTGGACACGCCCTCTTTAACTTCATTCGTAAGCATATCTAAAGTTTGAGATGCTAACTTTCCAGCAATTCTCATTTTTTCAAATTTTTCTGAATAATTACTCATCTAAAATTTTTATTTTCTTTTCAATTTTTATTTCTTTAGAATTTAAGCTACATCTGTAAGCAAGAAAGCTTACACCAGATTTTTTAGCATCTAAATATTCTTTATAATAAGTAGAGTCTATATCTTTTGCTATTCTAAAATTATTTATACCCTGAATTTGAGTTAAAAATAAGACATAAGGTTTATATCCTTTTTTAATTGATTCTTTTAACTTTTGAAGGTGTTTTGTACCCCTAGAAGTAACAGCATCTGGAAATTCTGCTATATCGTCCTCCCTCATTAATGTTGTATTTTTTACCTCTAATATTTTTTTATCACACAAAAAATCAAATCTAGTATCATCAGAGTACTTAAATTCTGCTCTAATATTTTTTATAGAGCTAAATTCTTTTATTAATTTATTTTCTAAAGCATGCTCAACAATTCTATTTGCTCTATGTGTATTTACTCCAATTATTCTTTTTTTTACTTTAATCATTTCCAAGGTAAATTTTAATTTACGTTTAGGATCATTATGCTCGCTTATCCAAGCTTCATTTCCTTGATCTAATAAACCCATCATAGAGCCTGTATTTGGACAATGCGCTACAACAGTTTTATTATTTACTTCTATATCTGTGAAAAATCTCTTATATCTCCGTTGTAATTTGCCTTTTAATAAAGTGTTGGTAAATTTCATAGAATTTTATTTATATTTAGAAATGACTAATAAAAAAGAAATATCTGCAGCAATTATCATTATAGGTAATGAAGTATTATCAGGTAGAACAAAAGATCTGAATACAAGCACATTAGCTACTTGGCTTAATTCTCTTGGAATTTCTGTTGGAGAGGTAAGAGTAATTCCTGATGTAGAAAAAACAATAATAGATACTGTTCATGAGTTAAGAGTAAAGTACAACTATGTCTTTACTACGGGTGGTATTGGTCCTACTCATGATGACATAACTGCAGAATCAATATCAAAAGCTTTTAATATTGAATATGGATTTCATAAAGAGGCATTTGCAATTCTAGAAAAATACTACGAGCCAGGTAATTTTAATGATGGTAGACAAAAAATGGCAAAGATGCCAGTTACAGCTAATCTTATTTTAAATCCAACAAGTGGTGCTCCAGGGTTTTATGTTGAAAATGTTTTTTCTCTTCCAGGTGTTCCCTCAATATTAAAAGCAATGATTGGCGGACTTGGAAATGTATTAGTTGGTGGCGATCCAATTCTTAGTAAGACAATAAATCTAATGACTTATGAAAGTGAGATAGCAGATTCATTAACTGATGTTCAAGATAATAACAAAGATGTAGAAATTGGTAGTTATCCTTTTTTTAGACAAGGTAAATTAGGTGTATCAATTGTATTAAGATCAAAGGATCAAGATAAAATAAACTTATGTAACTCATTAATCCTAGAGTTTGTAAAAGCAAAAAATATTAAAATAGTTGAACTAGAGTAATGTTATATTTTGCTTACGGAAGTAATCTTAATCTTTTTCAAATGAAACGAAGATGTAAAGACTCTGTTTTCTTAAAAAAATATGAACTTAAAGGTTACAGATTAAATTTTAGAAGCAAATATAGAGCTGCCGACATAGAAAAGAGTAAAAATTCCTTAGTTCCTGGTGCTTTATTTGAAATATCAAAAAGTGATGAAAAAAAACTAGATGTTTATGAAGATTATCCAATTCTTTATAAGAAATTATATTTCACTTATTACAATAAAAAAGTGATGACTTACATTATGGTTAATAAAACTGAATTTAAATATCCAACTGTAAGATATTTAAATGTTGTTAAACGAGGTTACAAAGACTGTAAGTTAGATACTAAATACTTAAAAGTTGCGCTACAACCAATTAAGTAAATGCTATCAAAAAAACAAATATTTACTAAAGGAATATTGGCGGTTGCACCACATATGTTTTCAGTAATTCCCTTTGGAATTGTATGTGGAGCAATTGGTATTGAATTAGGTTTTAGCCCAATATTAGTTTATGCAATGTCTATCATTATTTTTGGTGGAGCTTCTCAAATTGTATTTTTACAGCTTCTTTCAGGAGGAGCATCCGCATTTATTGCGATTACTTCAGTAGGGGTAATTAATTCAAGACATTTATTGTATGGAGCAGTTTTATCTGAGTATTTGGAAAAACTATCTTTTATTAAGAAGTTATTAATATCCTACATAGTAGTAGACCAAGGGTTTGCAGAGTCTAACAAATTCTTTCAAAAAAATAAAACTGAACCATATCTTCATTATCATTTGATAGGCACTGGAGTAACTCTTTGGATTTTTTGGCAGTTATCAACATTATCTGGAATAATTCTTGGTTCATTTGTACCAGAGGAGATTGGATTGAAATTTGCAGTTCCTCTAACTTTTATTGCGATTGTTGTTCAGGATTTAAAAAAATTAGATCATGTAATTGTTATGATCACTTGTGGATTAAGTTCATTGTTATTCTTTGATGCACCTTTCAAATCCTACATAATAATATCTCCAATTATAGCATTGTTTGTAGCTGCATTAGTATTGAGGTTAAAAAAATGACTTGGACATCAATTATTATTGCAGGAATAATTACTTATTTTACTAGAATGACTATGGTAGCTCTAGTAGATAGAGATTTATTAGGAGAGAAAATTAAGGCAGTACTGGCCTATGTTCCATCTGCTGTCTTTCCAGCAATTATATTTCCAGGAATATTTATTAATGATTATGGAACATTTATAGAAATGAATGATCCTAAAATCTTTGGAGCAATAGTTGCTATATTAGTTGGTTATTTTTCAAGAAATGTAATAGCTACAATATTATCTGGACTATTTTCATATTGGATTATTATATTTTTAATATAATTTTAATTAAATGAGAGTTTTAAAGGTTAATACTCAAGATATACGTTTTCCAACATCTAAAGAAAATCTTGGTACAGATGCAGTTCATGTAGATTGTGATTACTCAGCAACTTATGTAACAATCGAAACTGATGATCAGAATCTTACTGGTATAGGATTGACCTTTACAATTGGTAAAGGTAATGATTTATGCTGTAAATCAATTGAATATTTTAAAGAATTTATAGAGGGCAAAAAGATACCAGAGATTGAAAAAGATATTTCATTAATTTGGGAAAAAGTAACAAATCATAGCCAATTACGTTGGGTAGGTCCTCAAAAAGGTGTTACTCATTTAGCAGCTGCAGCCTTTTTTAATGCAATTTGGGATTTGATTTCTAAATATTATAAAAAACCTTTGTGGCAATATATTATTCATTTAGATACAAAAGATTTAATTGATAAACTTTCCTTTACTTATCTTGATGATGTTTTAACAAAAAAAGAAGCAGAGGAAATTATAAACGAAAATAAGAAAAAACTACCTGAGAATACATCCTCTTTAAGCTCAACAATTTTTCCAGCTTATACCACAGCTGTTGGTTGGCTTGGTTATTCTGATGAAAAAATGACAAAACTTGCTAAAGAGAATTTAAAAAATGGATGGACACATTTTAAAATGAAAGTAGGCCAAGATATAAAGAGAGATATTCATAGATGCCAATTAATTAGAAGCATAATTGGTAAAGATAAAAAATTAATGGTTGATTCTAATCAAATATGGAGTGTTAATGAAACTATTGAATACATTGGTCAATTAAAACAGTTTGATATAATGTTTTATGAGGAACCAACAAATCCTGATGATATTATTGGTTTCAAAAAAATTAAAGATGCCCATCCTGATGTTAAACTAGCTACAGGTGAGATGATCCAAAATAAAGTAATGTTTAAACAATTTATTGAAAATAAATCCTTAGATTATTGTCAAATAGATAGTTGTAGAATTGCAAGCATTAATGAAATTATTCCAGTTCTATTAATGGCTAGTAAGTATAATATTCCAGTGATACCTCATGCTGGTGGAGTTGGGCTGTGTGAGTATGTTCAACACTTAAATTTAATCAATAAATTTATTATTACTAAAAATGATTTATCTCTAAGCGAATATGCTGAAAGTTGCTCTGAACATTTTGAAAATCCAGCAATAATTGAAAAAGGGGGTTATGTTACTCCGACAGAACCTGGATATTCTGTTAGAATTAAACAAAAATCTTTAAAAGAGTTTGATTTTAATAATGGAAGTTATTGGAATTAATATGCTTTTAAGTAAATTAATCTAATGAGTATTAACAATAAAGAAATAAACTTTTATAAAAAAAACGGTTTCTTGCTTAAAGATGAGCTTATTTCAAAAAAAAATATTAATAAGTTAAACACTCTTATCAATAAGATTGTAACCAAAGAAAAGAACAGTAAAAAAAAAGTTAAAGATCAAGGCGGAACCCAAAGTTACAATAATTATCATTTTGTATTCAATAGCAAATCATCAAAAAATAAAGAAATATTAAGATTAAATAACCCTCAAAATAACAATAAATTATTTTATGACTTATCAAGAAATAAAAAAATAATTGATATTGTTAAAAAGCTTATTGGTGGAACAGTAAGATTTCATCTTGGCAAATTAAACTTTAAGTTACCTAATAAAAAAAAAGGAAGTCTAGTTGAATGGCACCAAGATTTTGCATTTTATCCGCATACAAACGATGATTTAATAACAGTAGGTATTTATCTTGAGGATTGTTATGAAAAAAATGGTCCTCTAAAAGTTATTAAGGGCTCTCATAAAAAAGAATTATTTAGTCATCATAGTAATGATAATTACTTTGTAGGCAAAATTAATACTAAAAAAAATAAGATTAATTTTAAAAAGTCAGTTTCATTAACTGGAAAAGCAGGATCAGTTGCTTTCTTTCATTGTCGAACAATTCATGGCTCAGGTTTAAATCACACTAATGGATCAAGACCTTTAATACTATTTGGTTATAGAGCATGTGATGCATGGCCAATTATAAACGATGGAAATCCACACCCAGAAACAAACTTTGAAAATTATGACAAAAATATTATTTATGGAAAAAAATCAATTGTTCCAAGGTGTACTGATGTACCTGTAATTATTCCATTACCTAAAAAGAAACATTATGTATCTATATATCAATTGCAAAAAAGTTAATAAATTATTTTTATTGATTTCGTTTTTTTTTGTTCTTTTTGGAACAGCTAATTCTACAGAAAGGACAAAAAAAGAAATAAAGATCGGAGTGTTCATGGAAGACTTTCAAAAATTTGGAAAGTTTCAAAAAATAAATGATACACCTGCTGGTATGTTTTCTGATACTGAAAATTCTTTTCATAAAAAACAGGTAATTTCACAGAAAAAGTTCATTGAAACATTTATTACCAAAAAAGGGCAGATGGAAAAAAATACGGATCAAGTTATCCTTGGAATGGCATACTTTGAGTTTTTTTACATGCAACAATTAAAAGATAATAAAAAGTCTTTAGAAATATTTGAGAAAAAATATCCTAAAATTAATGCAGCTACTAAGAAAAATATTCAAAAAATTTATGGATTAAATAAAGCTAGAAAATCAATGAGAGAAGCTCTAGGCCTATCTTTGGATAACACCCCTGAAGAGGCTATAGAAAGATATTACGTCCTATATAAACTATTAAATCAAGCTGAAATAAAAACAATCAACTTAACGAAAGAAGAAAAAAATAATTCAAAATTACATACTAAGATTTCCAAAAATATATCTCAGTTAAAAAATATAACATTCGATAAATTAAGTAATAGATTGACAGAAAAAAAATTTAATAGCGAGTATAAAAAAAATTTTAAAAAACTTTCTAAAAATTTAGAAAAAACGATAACAATCAAAGATTATGAACTCTTAACATCTTTTATTATTCAAATAGATAAATATAAAAATAGAAATAATTCAGGATTATTGAGTGGATATAAAATTGCAGAATATATTCTTCAAGAGATTAAGAATGATAAAATTACAAAAAAGTATGAGCAAGATCTTTCAAATGCCAAATTTGAAATATTCTCTCAAAATGAATTATCAATTTTAGGCGATATTACAAAATCATTGAATGCTACTAAAAATGAGAAGTCTAATGATATTCAGTTACAAATAATGAATCTTGAAAATGGAGGTATACCTGTAAATAGATTTCTAGAAGTTTATCGAGATGAATTAAATGTGAGACTTGACGATATTAATCTTCAGGTTGCTTCAGCGTCTAAAATGAAAGACTGGAAATTAAGTGATTGGGCAAATGCTTGGAAAAATCCAATTCCTGAGATTATAGTTGATGATGCAGGTATCGAGGTTTCTCTTTCACCAGAAGAAATTGAATCAATCAAAGCTCAATTAGCGATGAAAAATTTCAAAGAATTATTAGATCTAGATTCGTTTAGTAATTTGATACAAAATGAAGCAAATAACTTTAACGATATTGCAAAAAATTTAGATATTAATTCTGATACATTTAAGTTTTCATTTACACTAGATGACTTTGCCAGATCATTTGGTGTTACTTACAACTTGGATATAAACAATTATGCTGATCTAACTGATCTAGCAAATGCACAACACAATGCTAATTGGTCTGTAGAGGAATATGCGACTGCATACCAAGATAATGTTGATATGATAAATGCACTTCAATCAGGATCTTTAAGTTCGTTTGATGCTGGAAGATTAGCTGCTGCAGCAAATAGTGGTCTGCAAGAAGTTGCAGATACGATTAGAGCTGCAACAAGCGCTGGAGTTTCAGTTGACCTGGAGGCAACAGCACAAGGGCTTGGTTATGGAAGTTTTGCTGATGCGGTAGCTGCTTATAATAAACAACATGGAACAAATTATTCAGTAGAAGAAGCAAAAGAGTCTCTTGGACAATAAAATTAAACTAAAAAAAAATTCCAAAAAAACTCAGTATTAACAATGCTTCCATTCCAATAAACACAATTAACTCCTTAATATTTTTGATGGTTTACCAGCACATATTTCATAAGCTTTACCAATATGCTCTGGAAATTTATCTAGCGCCCAATTATTCTCTATTAAATCAAAATATTTATTAGGATTAAAGCCATCCTCATTTAATAGTTTAATTCCAAACTTATTTTGTCTTGAATATATGACCATAAGTGCATTTGTAAATTTCTCTAGATTTTTTGGACCAGGTGCTGACATTAATACTAAATGACCAAATTTAAGAAATGGTTTTACTATCCAAACCTCAGCTGCACCAGTAGTAGGTAAATCATTAATTTGAATAGGTATTTTAGTACCTTGAAGACTTTTAATAGTATCTGGTGCCTTAGTAGTCATAAATGTAAAAAATACACCAACCTCATCACAATTTTTTTTATTTAATATAAATTTCAGTTTATCGCCGTGTATAACCTCACCAGAAACACTTGTAATTACATGACTTCCAACATCTTCTATTAACCATTCACCCGCAGCTTTTGCATGCGGATGAACGATTAGTAAGATCACAAAAGCAACTAAATGAAGAAAAAAGAATAATGATAATCTCATGATTCTATTTCTAAAATATTGATTTGTTTTAATTAGGTTCTAATTTCGTTACGATTATGAAAAAATATCACATTTTAAACACATATTATTTTGGGTATAAGACTAATATATGAAATATATTTTATTAGGTGCTGCAATTGCTTTTGCAATGTATCTTGGTGATAAATACATCCTTTAAAAAGTTGAAATAAATGAGTGCTGAAGCAATAAATTTTAATTGGAAATGTAAACATACATGGAAAAGAAGTGCTAAAAATACAGCTTGGTGTTTGTTAGGTTGTGCCATTGGTGATTTTGGAACTATATTGTTTTTTCAATTAACTAAAATTCCATTCCCAGTTTTAAGTATTATGATTTTAGCTATTATTAATGGTTTGATTACAAGTGTAATTTTAGAGACATTTATTTTAATTAAACAAAATTTTACTTTTCAAAAAGCTTTAAAGACTGCATTAGGAATGAGCTTTATCTCGATGATTAGTATGGAAGTAGCAATGAATGTTACTGATTATCTATTAACAGGCGGTGCCATACTTACATGGTGGGTGGTGCCTATAATGTTAGCAGTTGGATTTGTAACCCCTTGGCCTTACAATTATTGGAGACTTAAGAAGCATAATCAAGCTTGTCATTAATTTAAAGACTTCTTGCTAATTTTTTAACTTTCTCCATATGTTTTTCAAAAACATTTTTTTCCATATTCGGTAGTACTGAGTAAAATCTTAGATATTTTGTTTTTAATCCACCTAATTTAAAAACAATTTTTTTTATCCTTCTAAATGGAATGTTGTCAAAAATTGAAAAATTTTGATAAGTAATCATAGGTCCACCATATGTAATAGAAACAATACCAAGTTTGCCTTTCATAGCTCCTGGTACTGGATAACCATAATTTTTAAAATATTTATTACCTGGAACTAGTGACCTATAAGAAAAGAACCATTTTGGATGTAGTACCCAATCAACCCAATTTTCTAAAATTGCATTTAATCTTAAATTATGACAACTTCCTATTAACATCATAACTGAACATTCCTCTAGTCTTTTACGATAATCTAATACCAATTGAGGTGGTGGATTTACATTTTGATTATAAAATGGAAGTTGTTCCTTTTCCTCAAATAGATTTATTAAATCAACTTCGTAACCATTTTTTTTAACTTCTGTTATGAAAGTATCTCTAATAGCTGCATTAAAAGAATTTGTTGTATTATGATGTCCATAAGCAATAAATATCTTCTTCATCGTAGGTTTTTAATTCTGACTAATTCTGCGACAATCATATTTTGTATAGAATCAAATAATTAGAATAAAAGGTTAAGATGTTTATAGCAATGAATAGATTTAAAATTGTATTAGGAAAAGAAGCTAAATTCGAGAAAGTTTGGAGAGAAAGAGATACTCATCTTGATGGTGTTAATGGTTTTAAAGAATTTCATTTGGTGAAGGGTGAAAAAAATGATGAATTTTCATTATACGCTTCGCACAGTGTATGGAATTCAAAAGAAGATTTTATTAACTGGACTAAATCAGAGGCATTTAGACTAGCTCATAAAAATGCAGGTCAACATAAAGATTTATATCTTGGAGCTCCAAATTTTGAGGGTTTTGAAGTGGTGCTCTAAGTAAAATTTAAACTTAAATAATAGGAGAGAAATATGAGGATATTAAAAGAGTTAGATGATGCGAAATTAGTAATAGTTGATTTAGAGGTCAGATTAGGTGAAGAGGTTAGAAGTGCTCCAACTTTGTGTGCAAAGTATAAAGGTAAAATAATACCTCTTAATACAGCGCATGATGGAAGACCAATATTAATGAAAGAAGAAAATTCAATAGAAAACTAAATTATGATTGAGCAGATTAGTATTTATTTAACAGCAATGATTTTGGGAATAATGCTATTCTTTTCTTTTGTCATAGCGCCTGTTGTGTTCACTACATTAGACGAGGAAAATGCTCGGAAGTTCATCAGGAGGATATTTCCCTTTTATTACAATGTAAATCTTGCGATAAGTTTAATTGTTTTATTGGTATTTTTGTTTCTTAGTAAATTAGGTATTGATTTTTATTTAATTTTAGCGATCACAATTTTATTTGCTGCATCAAATTATTTATTAATGCCGTTAATTAATAAATATAGAGATGAAAAGCAGGATAAAAAATTTAAATATTCGCACTTTATCTCTGTGGTTATTAATTTTGTTCAAATGATTTGTTTAGTATTTCTTTTAATTTAAGAAATTTAAGTATTTTGTCTTTTAAATTTTAAATAAATATTTTTAAGTATCGGACGATAAAGTTCGTAAATTGTAAGACAAATAAAGTACATATTTGAGACTAGCCATATACCAAGAAACAAATAATCAAAATTACTTTTAAGTACAAAAAATGAGCTTAATAAAATTTTAAAAGAGGAAATAAACCATAGAACCATAAATATAACTGAATATCTTCTGTATTTATTTACTCTTAATGGATGAATAAATTTAATTGGTATAAATTTTAATAATATACAAGCAGATATAAAAAATAAATTATAAATCTGCGATAGATCAAACAAATATAAGTAAAAAATTAATATGTTCCAAATGCATGGAAAACCTTTGTAAAAATTATCTGAGGTCATCAAATTATTATTTGAATAAGATATTGCTGATATAATCAAAATAATTGAAGGTATAATTATTTCAAAAGGTGTGGGAACAAACTTAAACCAATATATCATTACTGATGGAATTATTATGTAATTAAAAAAATCAATTACACTATCAAGCATTTTTCCATCTATATTTTTTGCAAAAACAGATACTTTAAATTTTCTAGCTAATGTTCCATCGACAGCATCAATTAATAATGCAAGACCTAAAAACAAAAAGGCTGAAATTTTATCATTTTTGAATATGCATATTAACGCTAAAAAACCTGAAATAAGTCCAGAACATGTTAACAAATGAACAGACCAAGCTAGTAGATAATCTAAATCTTTTTTAGTTTTAAACATGCGCTTTTTTTATCTTATGAGCAATAATTTCGAAGATTAATTCTTGTCGCGCTAGAAATTGTTCAAAATATCTCCATTAAAATTTTAAATTATTTACATTCATGTTAAAAATTGACAAATTTATTTATTAACCAAAAGGAAAAACCTATGAAAGATCCCACTGTAATAGGAGTTATTGGCTTAGGTAATGCTGGTAAACCAATTTTAAATAATTTACATAAATCTAAGAAATATAAGCTTATTGCTTTTGATATTGATAAGAGCAAACTTAATCAAGTTCCCAAAGAAATTATTAAAGCGAAATCTATTAAAGAACTTGCGGAGAAATGTAAGGCAGTTTTAACATGTTTACCTAAACCAGAACATGTTCTGAAGGCTGTTGATGGTGAAGATGGTTTATTACAAAATGCAACCTCTGGGTTGATTTGGATAGACACATCCACAACTGATTTTAAACAAACACAACAATTGTCAGAAAAAGCAAAAACTTTTGGTGTTTCAATGTTAGAGGCTACTCTAACTGGAGGTGTTCATGCATTACAAAATAATAATATGGTTTGCTTAGCTGGAGGAGATAAAAAAATTTTCAACAAATGGAAAAAAGTTTTACAAGATGCAATTGGTGAAGTTGTTGTTCTTTGTGGAAATATAGGGGCAGGAGCTATTGCAAAAGTTGTTTCAAACATGCTTGCATTTACTAATATGGTGGCAGCATCGGAATGCATGATGATTGCTAAAAGAGCAGGATTAGATTTAGAGAGTTTTTTTGATGCAATTAGAGTTTCAGCTGGAAATTCTTTTGCCTGGGAAACAGTTGTACCTCATATATTTAATCAAAAATATGAAGCAGGATTTACAATGGATTTAGCCTGTAAAGACATGAATTTAAGTTACTTACTTGGACAACATTTAAATGTGCCATTAGATTTGCATATGGAAGTTAAAAAGAAGATGGACAAAGCAAGATTACAATATGGAGATAGTGAAGGGTGTTATGTTTATCCACGTACTCTGGAAGATGAACTTAGTGAACCATTATCTTTAAAAGGATGGGATAATTGGGGTTATGATATTAGAGTTGTTGACGGATCAATTGTTGTAAAACATAAAAACAGACCTGTTTCAAAACATCCTCAATATAATTCAGAAATAAAAGTGTAAAACAAATTGATTAAAATTCTTGTTCAATTATAAATATTAACATAAATACTCATGAAAATTTTATTCATTTTTATTTTTTCTTTTTTCATTTTTAATTTCGCATCAGCTATTAGTGATTTACCTCCATGCAAAGGAAAAAATTATGATAAATATGTTAATTGTTATGGTTCATATAAAGATAAAGATTACTCAAAAATATATAATTATCCAGGATTAACTAATAATTATATAGGTGAATTTGGAGACCTGCCAGGTTTGGCTAATGGAAAAGGTATTGCTGAGGTTTATTTAAATGGAGAGTATGGTGGAACATATATTGGTAATTTTAAAAATGATAAATTGGACGGATTAGTAACATATATAGAAAATGATTTTATTGAAGTTTCGAAATATAATCTTGACGTCCCCGTAAGTGGGACTTCTTTCATGCTTGAATATAACGGTGTTTATGTCGGTCAGCTTAATAGAGCTGGAGATTGGCATGGTCTTGGAACAGTAATAAATGGAGGAGCATGGTCTCACAAACTCTTTAAAAATGGTGAAGAACAAGAAACTGCATTAAGTGAAATAAACCATTCTCCATGCAAAGGTCAAGATCGTTCTAAATGGTACAACTGTACACTACTTTACGAATACTTCAATGTCACACGAAATCAATATATTGTTTGGAAATCTTATCAAAACGCTACTGAAATTTACTCAGGAGAGATGGGACCAACAAAAAACAAAAAACCCATGTACAATGGAAAAGGTATTCTTGAATTAATCTTGGATGGAGAACTATATAGTATTTATATTGGTGAATTTGAAAATGGAGAAAGAAATGGTTATGGGACTGAATATTATATAGAAAATAATTCTATTTATGTTGGACAATTTAAAGACAATCGATGGAATGGTTATGGCAATTATTTTCAAAGAGGTGAAAAATACATAGGTTATTTTAAAAATGATAATTATCATGGATTAGGCATCAGAATTGATAAAGATACAAAAGATAAAAAAATTTTTCGCTCTTTCGAATTAAGTGAACCTCTTTACGAAGTTAAGCACAATGTTATGATAGTTAAAGATTTAGAATTAGGTTGTAAAAGTAATAAACTTGATGGAGCTGATGTCAAAGAATTTAATTTAAAATTAAAATTAGATAAGAATTTAAATACATTAACTGTCAGTTCAAAATTAGTAGATGGGGATTATGGAAAACTCGCTTATTATTCAAACTTTATAGTGGCGGAAATTCTTCTAAATTCAGATGAATATCTGATAGGGTTTTATAGAGATTATGAGCAAGATAAAAACTTTCATTTTATGTTAGACAAGTTTAATGGAAAATTTAAAGTTGTTCAAATTTTTGATAATAATGATAAATATTTAATTAAAACACTTGGTAGAACAACTTTAAATGCTCAATGCCAAAATTATTTATATTAATAACACCTAATACATCAGATATATTTGTGTGTGTGGCAAATTTTAAAAGTAAATCATATATACCCTCGTATTGGAATTTTTAGTCACACAGCACTTAAAATATTTTTAAAGAAAGATTTAACTTATTTATCTTTCACAGAAATTAATTCTGGATATTTATCAAACAAAATTTCAGCAGGTCTCTCTCCAGACCTTAATGGATCAATCAGCATTACTTGGCTAGGCATAATATTAGTTAAATTGCAATCTGCGCCAAAGAGTTCAAAATAATTAAGTATATCTGAATACCATCTCACTTCAGCTTCCTTTGGTGAAGTCACTTCAAATGCAACTTTATTTTTACCAAAGTGTTCAAGAACTCCAGTTAATACATTTGACTTACTATCATGAAGTTCAATTTCTTCATGATCAATAAGCATTGAAAATGCGCCATATTCAAAAAAAGGTTCAGCACTTTCAACAATTTGCTTAAATGTTGCAGGAGTATTTTTTTTTGTCTTGTCCCATCCACTTTCTGGATGATGTTCATAAATTATATTCATTCCATTTTTAATCGCATGATTGCACCAAGCTTTAATTTGATTTTCAGGGATGTCTCCAAATGTATTCATGAATTCCATTGCAGAAAATCCTAAATCTGCCGCAACATCAATTGCTTCATTTACTTTTCCCTTTTTAAAAGCCTTTATAAAATAACCATGATCCAAGTAAGGCTCTATCGAATGTTTTTTGTAAAGATCATTTTTACGTTCCAACCATTCCTTTGGATGTCCCAGTACTTGCATTGTTGCAATTTTAACATGGTCAATCCTATTACCAGCAACCTCTAGAAAGTCTTCTAATTCACGAAGTCCCATTCTTTCTTGGTACCAAGGACCTTCGTCAAAACCTACATCTTTCAACCATAGTTGTGATTTAGTTCTGGGCTTAGGTTCTATAGCATTTAAATCAAATACTTTTGATATCGAATTTTTTGTTTTAGACATGTTTTTACTTTTATATTAGTCAAATAGATAAATTTCTAACCAAAAACTTCATTTTCAATGTTCTTTAAGATAAAAAAAAATATAATTAGTTGAAAGACCCATAATGGACACGTTATACTATGTTAAACAATATTCTCAAGGGGGGAAATTATGCGTAAAATTCTAATATTAATATTAATGTCGTTATTCTCGTTTGTATCCATTGGAAATGCAGATGTGAATTTCGCTGGCAAAACAGTTACATGGGTTGTGCCATTTAAAGAAGGTGGTGGTACGAGTAGATTTGCAAGATTTATTCAACCTTTCTTAAAAAAATATTTACCTGGAAATCCTGATGTCCAAATCATGCACATACCAGGTGGAGGAGCTATTAAGGGTTCAAATTACTTTGAAAAAAATGCTAAAGCAGATGGAACTTTTATTTTTGGATGCTCAACTTCAGTTATAGTTAATGTTGCGACTGGAAATCCACTTGTTAAATATAATCTTAGTGAATACCGACCAGTAGTTTTGCTACCGCAAAATACTCATTGGTTCACACGTTCAGATTTAGCTGAGCCTCACGATCTATCAAAAATTAAAGAAAGAAAATTGGTTCTCTATGCATTGAAAACTCCTGCATCTGCAGATTTATTTCATATATGGATTTATGAGAAACTTGGTATCAAAGGAGCTAAACCTATACCTGGTCTTTCATCCTCAGGAGGTTATCAAGCATTTCTAAGAGGTGAAATTCATCTAAGTTCACATGGTGCAGCGAATTATGTAAAAAAAGTTAAGCCTGAAATAGAAAAAGGAAAAGTTGTAGATTTAATGACACTTGGAATAATTGGAGCTGACGGTTCAGTTTCTAGAAATCCTTTGGCACCAAATGCACCTACATTTCCTGAAATGTATGAGAAGGTGAATGGTAAAAAACTTGAGGGTGATGACCTAGAAGCTTATTATGCAATAGGTGCTGCATGGTCTCAAGCATCTAAAGCAATGATGCTCCCAGCAGATGCATCCGATGAAATAGTAAAAGCATACAGAGATGCAGCTATTAAAATGACAAATGACCCAGAGTTTAAGGCTAAAGCTGTAAAAGCTCTTGGACCATTTCCATTAATCATAGGAGAAGAAGCTGGTGAAATTATTAAAAAGGCTGCAGTATTTTCTGATACTACTAAAAAGCAATTAAATGCAGCTTTAAAGAAACATAGATTCACATATAGAGTTCAATAGAACAAATAAAAAAAGTGCTGCTAGCTAATAGCTAGCAGCTTTTTTTATGGAACAATTATTAGCTGCACTTTTTCAACTTTTTGAGCCTACTCATTTAGCATTTCTATTTGCAGGTACTTTACTTGGTTTAATTGTTGGTATACTTCCAGGTATGGGTGGAACATCAGGTTTAGCCCTTGTTTTACCTTTCGTTTTTACAATGGAGCCCTCACATGCTCTTGCAATGATGATTGGAGTTTTGGCTCCTACGACAACTTCTGATACTTTTCCTGCTGTGCTTATGGGAGTACCTGGTACTGCAGGATCTCAAGCAACAGTGATGGATGGTTTTCCACTTTCCAAAAAAGGTATGGCAGCAAGAGCGTTAAGTGCTGCCTTTAGTGCTTCGTTGCTTGGGGGTATCTTCGGGGCATTTATATTATCAATATCTATTTATTATGCCATTCCAATAATAATGGCATTTGGTTTTGGAGAACAGTTCCTATTAGTTGTGCTTGCTTTATTGATGGTTGGAGCTCTTACAGGTGACAATTTATTTAAAGGTATTGCTTCCTGTTTTTTAGGTTTAATTATTGGTTCAATTGGAACAGCCCCAATTACAGGAGATCCAAGATATACATTTAATACATTGTATCTTTTAGAAGGTGTTCCTCTTGTTGTTGTTGGACTAGGATTGTTTGCAATTCCAGAAATAGTTGGCCTACTTGATGCTAAAGGCTCAATTGCAAAATCACTGAATACAAAAAAAGGGTGGCTCACAGGTTTAAAAGATGTAGTAAAAAATTGGTTTTTAGTTTTAAGATGTTCTACTCTTGGTTGTCTAGTTGGAGCTTTACCAGGTTTAGGAGGAACAGTAGTTGATTGGATTGCCTATAGTCACTTAAAACAAACCACAAAAGATACTTCTCAATTTGGTAAAGGAGATATCAGAGGAGTTATAGCACCTGAGTCTGCAAATAATGCAAAAGAGGGTGGAGCGTTAATTCCAACATTGATTTTTGGAATACCTGGTTCTGGTAATAAGGTTTTATTACTTGGAGGTTTTGTTTTAATTGGAATTGAACCTGGTTTAGATATGGTAACTACAAACTTAGATCTTACCTATCTAATGATTTGGTCATTAGCTATTGCAAATATTTTAGGTGCTGGAATTTGTATGGGTTTTTCATCCCAAATTTCAAAATTCACTTTAGTTCCATATTACATACTTGCACCTGTGATGGTTTGTTTAATATTTTTTGCAACATTTAACATTAATAGGGACTGGTATGATTTTATTGGATTGTTATCATTTGGTATACTTGGTATTACATTTAAAAACTTTGGTTGGTCTAGACCGGCACTTTTAATAGGGTTCTTTTTATCAAGCAAAGTTGAACTTCTAAGCTATCAAACTCAAGCAGTATATGGTTTAAGTTTTTTATCACGTCCTGTTTCAATAATTCTTATAATTTTATGTCTTGCTACTATCGTTCTTTTGACAAAGCAAAAGTTTGATAACAATTATAGATCTGATCGCATTAAAGGTAAGCTTACTCAAATTTATTATATAGTCATATTACTCTATCTACCTTTATCTATGATTTGGTTTACTAGTAGTTTAGATTATCGTGCTAACTTGTTTCCAATAAGTCTAAGTGTAATAGCTTTATCACTCTTAGTTTTTATACTTATTATCAAAATCGCAGAATTAAAAAATTTACCATTTTTAAATAATACTTTGATGAAGTTTGCTCGTTCAAATATTTTTGAAATTAGTGGTAACTTTAATAACCAGCTTTTTTATTATTTAAGTTTTATTGGTTTCCTATTAATGAATTTTATATTTGGTTTTCCAATTGCTGCAGCACTTTTTATTAATATATTTATATTATTTCATAATAGGAAAGCTTATGTCTCATCAATTTGTATTTCTGCTGTATTGATGGTAATACTCTGGTCGTTGTCATCCCTGCTAACTTTACAGTTTCCAAATGGACTGATAGGATTATTAATTGATTTGCCTTGGTGGCTCGGCGGGCAAATGAATTAAATAAATAGAATTTATAATGACTGATGTAACATTTCCTAAATTACCTTTCATAAAAAGAAAGGAAAAACCTCGTGAGACAGGTATAAATTATGTAAGAGCACCTGTGATGGTGGGAAATTGTATTGATGATTACCTGGAGGCATATGCAAAACTTGTTGATATCTTTAAGATTTCTGGGAAACAAGGTGCAATGATGAGCAAAAAATCTCTATTAAGATTTATTGAAACATGCAAAAAACATAGTGTTCAAGTTGCATTAGGAAATCCAATTATGGACGTTGCATTGTCTGGTGGTAAAGAAGTGGTAGATGATTATCTAGATACTGTTGTTAATCTTGGTATTGATATAATTGAAATTTCAAGAATTGCTCGTTCTTTAGATGATGATGAGATGTGTAGACTGATCGAAAATGCAACAGGCAAAGGGATAAAAGTTATTAATGAGGTTGGTGTTGCGTTTGCACATTCCAAGGTTATCGAGGAAGAAATATTTGTAGAACGAATTAAAATGCAATCTAAAAGATTTATTGAGGCTGGATCTTGGAAAATATTACTAGAATCAGAAGGTTTAACAGAAAATCTTGATAAGAAAGATTATAGATGGAATGTAATTGATAAAATCATTAGTCCACTAGAATTGAATCAGTTTATGGTTGAAGCTGATGATCAGGACGTATTATCTAAATATATAGAAATCTATGGACCAGGTATAAATATGATGGTTGATTATAGTAGAGTTCTCAAAATGGAAGATGCACGACTGGGGTATGGACCATCTCAATCCTTATGGGGTAAAGTAGTAAAATATTAGATTAAATTAATATAATTTTTTTAATAAAGTTATTCGCTATAACCAGAAACAAACTAGAAATCAGTGAGATAAAATATTATTGTTAATATATGAAAAAATTTTTTATATTTTTATTATTTTCAATCTTTACTTTTACAAATTCAATTGCATCTGAAGTTATTTATGCAGACGAAGCAAAAGAAATGATGGATGATCATGTTAAAAGAAGTGATCTTCTCAAGGTTCCGCTTCCCAAAATAAATAGAATTATAAAAGATTACGAAAGATATAAATTTTATCGAACAAATGTAATGGCAAATAATTGGAATTATACGAAAGATCTCTGGAAAGAGGAAATTGATGGAAAAATTTTAACTAAACAATTTTGTAAAATAGTTATAATTGAATTTAAAATTCAAAATATACCTACAATTGAAGAAAAAATTTTCAGAAGATGTTTTAGGAATTTAGCAAGTTATGCCACAACAGATTTTGAAGGTGGAATAGATTTGTATCGAGAAATAATTTTAAATATTACAACTGCCAAAAAAGATTATTGGGTTTATGAAAGCTCAGGTAAAGATCAATTTAATCCAAAAGATTATCAAGTATGGGGTATGCTTTCCCCAATATTTACTTTTTATACGGTAAATTATGATCAATTTAATTTTACAGAAGATCAGCATAAAACTATCCAAAATTATTTTAAAGATAAATCAATGATTGAAAGACTTGATAGAGATGGCAATCGTAGTAGAACAAAACTTTGTCCAATTAAAAATCCTATGAAGCTGAATAAACAAAGACATAAAGTTAATAATTGTGGAACAGTAAGATTAAGATTTGCTTCAGCTCAATTAGCTATGGCTATAGTTATGCAAGATAAAGAACTTTGGTCAAAAGGATTGTGGGATTTAGATTATGTTTTAAGCATGGTAGGTAAAGAAGGATATTTTATTCCAACAGCTGCTAAAGGTTGTAAAGCACTTGGATATTCGCTTTCAACAAGCCGTTTATTTTCGACTAATGTTGAGTTATTAAATTTAGCAAAATTTAATCTTCTTGATTATAAAACAAGGCATGGAAAAACATTAGCTGAAGCTTACGAGCAACTTTTCAAAATATATGATGATATTACTTTAATAAAGCATATAGCAAAAAAAGGAGTTGGCGCATTTTCATGTGGAACAAAACCTTTTAAAACACACATGGAACACGTTATTTATGAACGTGGTAGTCTTGAAAATTACCAACATGATTTAAAAACAGGAAGGATCCCAGATAAACAATATTATATCAATTGGTCAATGAGATTTGTGACAGAAAAACATCCTGAGTGGTTTGAAGAAAAATTTTCACCTCATGAAGTTAAAGTATTTCCCTTTCATGGTAATTACTATCACATTCAACCAATTGAGATATTTAATGCAAATATAATGTCAGAGGGGGGCAATCTTTGGACAAAAAAACTATCTGAAAAACCAACTGATTACGAAAAAAAATTTAGATATTCAGAGTTTAAAATTTTTAATAATATTGTTGGAGGAATATTTAAGCTTAAATCAAATGATGTAAAATTTGCATCAAGCACAAATCCTATTAAGCCAAATAAACAAAAAGATCACGAATTATATAAAGCACGTATTAAAGGAAATTTGATATCTGAAGATAATAAAAATATTAAATTTGGTGGAGCATTGGTTTACCAGGATAAATTAACAGAAGAAATGAAGGATCAAATTTTAGCTGTTTATATAGGAAGGAAGGCAGATGAAGATGCACTCATGCCTTTGTTTAGGCACCGCGAAAATATTATAAATAAATGTGGTACGAGATTTAACGACAGTAGTTGGATGAACTTTATAAGTGAGACTAATAATGTAGAAATTGCAGAAAACCAACAATGTATTCATAATTATTTTTCAGAATCAAATGATGCTGAGTCTTTAGAATTATTCGAGGCAATCTTGGCTGGGTCAAACTCTATATTAAAATATTTAAAAGATAATGAAAATTTAAGAACTTTACCATATGATATAAAAAAAATAGCTAAAGCTAAAATAATTGAGGAAATTGTCGAACCAACAAAACAAAATTTTACAATCTTTAATTATGAAAATGGAACATTTAAACTTAAATCAAACAATGTAAACTTCTCATCCAATACAAATCCAATAAAGCCAAAAAGGAAAAAAGAAGATCAATTATACAAATCAATTATAAAAGGAAATTTAATAAATAAAGTTGATAAGAAAGTGAAACTTGAAGAAGCTTTGGTTTATAAGAGAAAACTGGATACTGATGACCAAATTTTAGTAATTAATATTGGAGAAGAACCTGGAGAAGACGCAATTATACCTCTTTTTAGACACCGAGAAAATATTCAAAGTAAATGTGGTACTAGATTGTTAAATCAATGGGGTTGGATGAGCTTCATAAGTATGACCAAAAATGAAAAAATCGCAAAAAACCAACAGTGTCACTATGATTATTTTAAAGAAGTAGACGACGTCGAGGCTCTTGAATTGTTTGAGAGCGTTTTAGGTGGAACAAGTTCCATTTTAAATTATTTACAAGCCAATGTTAAATAATAATTAACTAAAATTTAAATAGGATTTTATAGGACAACTAAACGTAGACTAGACGATAGGGAGATAAAATAAAAAAAATTTACTTATTAGTCTTGTTGAATTATAAATATTGGCATAAACACTCATGAAAACAACTCATGCCCTCGTGGTGAAATTGGTAGACACAAAGGACTTAAAATCCTTGCCATTTATGGAGTGCCAGTTCGAGTCTGGCCGAGGGCACCACTAGATGTTAAAATCTCATATTCTTTTTGACAATACCAAAACATCAAAAAAAATTAAAAATTTTCTAGATCATAAAATTAAAAATATATCTTTAGGTAAGTGTAATCTGATCATTGTTGTTGGTGGTGATGGTTTTATGCTTTCAGCACTCAAAAAATATAACAAGTATAAAAAACCATTTTATGGAATCAATGCTGGTAGTTATGGTTTTTTAATGAATAAATTTTCTTCAAAAAATACCATTAAAAACCTACCTAAAGCAAAGTCTGTTACAATTTCACCTTTAGAAATGATTGTTAGAAACAAATATAATAAAATCAAGAAGTCTATTGCAATAAATGAAGTATCGATATTAAGACAAAGCAGGCAAACAGCTTCATTAGAAATTTCTAGTGGATCTCAGAAAATTATAAAAAAATTAGTTTCTGATGGAATATTAGTATCTACGCCAGCTGGAAGCACTGCATATAACATGTCAGTTTATGGTCCTATACTAAACTTAGACTCAAAGAAGCTATCCATTAGACCGATTAGTGCTTTTAGACCAAGAAGATGGAAAGGAAGGGTGGTAAGTGACAAATCAAAAATTGTAATCAAAAATCTTAACATACAAAAAAGACCAATTAGTGCGGTAGCTGATAACTATGAAGTAAGGAATGCAAAAACTATCTCAATTAAAATAAATAAAAAAATTAAGTTTAATCTTCTGTATGACTCAAATAGAAGTCTTCAAAAAAAAATTAAAATAGAGCAAATCAGAAAAGAAACAAATTAATGATTAAAAAAAATTTTGGGTTTGGTACTCAAATAAGAAAATCTCCATATTTTGATTCAACAGTAAAATGGGGAGCAACAGGTTTTTCTGTCTATAATCACATGTATATTCCGCGTGATTTTGGTGACCCAGAACAGAACTTTTGGAACTTGATTGAGACAGCTATACTTTGTGATGTTGCGGTTGAAAGGCAAGTTGAAATAACTGGACCAGATGCATTTAAATTTATTCAATTATTAACTCCAAGAGATCTATCAAAATTATCTGTAGGACAATGTAAATATGTTTTAATTACAAATTCTGATGGTGGCGTATTAAATGATCCAGTTCTTTTAAGGTTGGGAGAAAATCACTTTTGGTTATCTTTAGGTGATAGTGATATTTTATTATGGGCTCAGGGTGTAGCTGTTAACTCTGGATTAGATGTGACAATAGCAGAACCTGATGTTTCTCCATTGCAATTGCAAGGTCCAAATTCTGCTGAAATAATGATAAAATTATTTGGAGAAAGCATTAAAGATTTAAAGTATTACTGGTTTAAAGAATTAGATTTAGATGGAATTCCTTTAGTAGTTTCGAGAACAGGTTGGTCGAGTGAATTTGGTTATGAATTATTTTTAAGAGATGGATCAAAAGGAAATCAACTATATGAAAAAATTATGACTGCTGGAAAAGAATTTGGCATAAAGCCAGGTCACACATCATCTATTAGAAGAATAGAAGGTGGAATGCTTTCATATCATGCCGATGCTGATATTCACACTAACCCTTTTGAATTGGGATTAGATCGTTTAATAAACTTAGATAGCAATATTGATTTCATAGGTAAAAAAGCACTTAAAAAAATTAAAGCTGATGGGGTAAAGAGATTGCAGGTTGGTTTAGAAATTAAATGTAAAAAGTTAAATGGACCCAACACTACATTTTGGCCACTAACAGTTGATAATAATATTATAGGAAAAATTACCTCAGCTGTTTATTCACCACGTTTAGAAAAAAATATCGCTTTAGCTATGGTTGATATTGAATATTCTAAAATTGGATTAGAAATCAATGTTTTAATTGAAGATAAAAACTTTAAATGTGAAGTTATTGAAAAACCTTTTTTTGATCCAAAAAAAAAATTACCTCAAAATCTTTAATATAAAAATTGTATCACTACATGCACTTAAAGAGTTAGCATATTGATTTAAAATCAATTAGTATATTTAAATAAACATTTATTTACATAAATAATGTTAATTAATTTTAGTTCTGTTCACACGCATGACTCAGTGATAAAGTTATAATGGCATCACAATAATGAAAAAGCTTTTATATATCGTAATTGTAGGATTGTTTTTATGTAGCAATGCATTCTCTAAAGTCAGTGAAAAACAACAATCGATTATTAATTGTGCTGATAAGGGTTTCTTGTCACTTGAATTTGAATATTTAAAAGAGCTGACCAGTTTGTATATTTTTGACAGTGAAATATTAAAATTAAATGAGGATATAGATATACATCAACAAAGAATAAAAAAAATAATGGATAATTCTGAAAAAGATACAGCTGATTGGATTTCCAAAAACCCTTCACCTTTAACAGGAAGTGGAATGGAAAAACTCAAAAACTGGATTAATGAGAAAGATAAAATTTTTAATAGAGCTATGACTTTATCTTTAGAAGTTAGCAAAGAAAAAAAAAAATTAGAATTATCAAGAGATATTTTAATTTATGAAAGAATAAAAAAAGAAGTACCTAATATGACAGCATCATCCAAAGCTAAAAAATTTGATAAGTATTTTGATAAATTTATTGGGTGTGAACGTATGTATAATGAATTTCCTGAGAGTTTTAAAATTAAATATTTAAATTAAAACTTCTTCACAATATACGCAAAACTAATTTTAAATTTTTTATAAAGGAAATTTTCTTAAAAAAATCTAAGTTGAAAAATTGAACAATGGTGCCCCCGCACGGATTCGAACCGCGGACCTATTGATTACAAATCAATTGCTCTACCAACTGAGCTACAAGGGCATGATGGGTTTTTTAATGGTATTTAATATATTATCAAGAAATTATTTTTGTTGATTTATATGATGAAAAACTATTGCAGCGCTATTAGATATATTTAAACTTTCAATATTTTTGTTAATATTAATCTTTACTGAAAAGTCTGTATACTTTTCTGTATGTTTATTTAAACCATGTCCCTCTGAACCAAAAAGTAAAATATTATTTCCACTCCACTTAACATCAGTAAAATTTTTGTCACTATTAGCTGTAAAGGCATAAACCCAAAAATTTTTATCTCTTAAATATTTTAAAGTTGTATTTATATTCGATACTTGAAAAACATTTAAATACTCTACACATCCACTAGCTGATTTATACAATAATTTACTTTCACTTGGAAAATGTCTTTCTTTTACAATAAGTCCATCAATATTAAATGAAGCTGCACTTCTAATTAATGAACCAATATTTCTTGGATCAGTAACCTCATCCAAACAAACAAATGTTAAATTTTTTTTGTCTTTAATAAAGTCTTTTATTTCAAGATTTTCTAAATGTTCTATTTCAGCAACATAACCCTGATGCAATATATCTTCGCTTCTACAGTATTTATCTAATTCTTTTTTAGTTTTAAAAAAAACTTTTACATCTTTTAATAAATTTTTATGAGGGTTTTGTTTGTGAATATTTTTTTTACTTTCCTCAGTTAGGAATATCTTGAGCACTCTTCTTTCCGGGTTCTTTAAAGCTCCAAATACAGCATGACGTCCAGCTATAAAAAAAGATGATTTTTGAGTCATATTTTATGAATTTACAAGGTTTTTACACTATTTTTTCTGAAATTCACGTATTGCATTTGTACAATAAAAATATATAAAACGCATGTTGTTTAAAGCTTTATTGAACATGGGGACGCTTCCCCTGCTATTAGGGAGGGGTACCAAAGCGGTCAAATGGGGCGGGCTGTAAACCCGTTGACTTCGGTCTTCGAAGGTTCGAATCCTTCCCCCTCCACCATTCAATAAAAATTTAAATAATTTAGGAGTATACTTGGGTGATGCGGGTGTAGTTCAATGGTAGAACGCTAGCCTTCCAAGCTGGATGTAAGGGTTCGATTCCCTTTACCCGCTCCAAAAATTAAAAAATAAAAAGAGGTAAAAAAGTAATGTCAAAAGAAAAGTTTGTAAGAAATAAACCGCACTGCAATATTGGTACTATAGGTCATGTCGACCACGGTAAAACAACATTAACTGCAGCAATAACAAAAGTTTTAGCAGAGTCTGGTGGGGCACAATTTACTGCCTACGACCAAATTGATAAGGCTCCAGAAGAAAAAGAGAGAGGAATAACAATTTCAACAGCTCACGTAGAATATGAAACTGCAAACAGGCATTACGCTCACGTAGATTGTCCAGGACACGCAGACTATGTAAAAAATATGATTACAGGTGCCGCACAAATGGATGGTGCAATTTTAGTTGTAAACGCAGCTGATGGCCCTATGCCTCAAACAAGAGAACACATTCTTCTAGCTCGTCAAGTCGGCGTTCCTGCAATCGTTGTTTATCTAAATAAAGTAGATCAGGTTGACGACAAAGAAATGATAGACTTAGTTGAGGAAGAAATAAAAGATTTATTAACATCTTATAAATTCCCCGGAGACAAAACTCCAATTGTTAAAGGTTCAGCTTTAGCAGCAGTCGAAGGAAAAGATGAAGCAATTGGCAAAAACTCAATAATGGAATTAATGAAAGCTGTAGATGAATTTATTCCACAACCGGATAGACCTAAAGATAAAGATTTCTTGATGCCAGTCGAAGATGTATTTTCTATCTCTGGAAGAGGAACTGTAGTAACAGGTAGAGTAGAATCTGGTGTAATTAAAACTGGTGAGGAAATTGAAATAGTTGGAATCAGAGAAACAAAAAAATCTGTTTGCACTGGAGTAGAAATGTTTAGAAAACTTTTAGACTCAGGTGAGGCAGGTGATAATATAGGTGCACTTCTTAGAGGTGTTGAGAGAACTGACGTTGAAAGAGGTCAAGTTCTATGTAAGCCTGGATCTATTAAACCACATACTAAGTTTGAAGCTCAAGCATATGTGTTAAAAAAAGAGGAAGGTGGAAGACACACACCATTTTTTACTAAATACAGACCTCAATTTTACTTTAGAACAACAGATGTTACTGGAGAAGTTGAATTACCGTCAGGCACAGAGATGGTCATGCCAGGTGACGATGCAAAATTTACAGTAAAACTAATTACACCTATTGCAATGGACGAAAAACTTAATTTTGCAATAAGAGAAGGTGGTAGAACAGTAGGAGCTGGAGTAGTAACAAAAATTATAGAGTAAACTCTATAGGAGTGTAGCTCAATTGGTAGAGCGCCGGTCTCCAAAACCGGAGGTTGGGGGTTCGATTCCCTTCGCTCCTGCCAGTTATTAAAACATTATGAAAAACCCTTTAAAATTTATCCAGGATGTAAAACAAGAGGCTTTTAAGGTGTCTTGGCCCACAGCAAAAGAGACAGTTCAAGGTGCTCTTATGGTATTTGCTATGGCGGTCCTCGCTTCATTATTTTTCTTACTATTAGATCAGGTTTTAAAGTTTTTTTTAGAAATTATTCTTAAAGTGAGTATATAATGAAAAATTGGTACATAGTTCAATCTCACTCAAGTTTTGAAAATAAAGTTGCTCAATTAATTAGAGATGAAGCTGAAAAAGCTAAGATTACAGACAAATTTGAAGAAATTATTGTTCCGACACATGATATCACAGAGGTTAAAAGAGGAAAAAGAGTACAAAGAAAAAAAAAATATTTTCCAGGATATATTCTCATTAAAAGTGAAATGGATAATAACATCTATCACATGATTAAAAATTTAAAAAAAGTAAGTGGTTTTCTAGGATCCAAAGGTTCTCCTATACCTGTATCAGATAAAGAAATTGAAAAGATACTTGGACAAATTAAAGATGGAGTAGCGCAACCAAAGTCCGGAGTTGAGTATAATATTGGAGAAAAAGTTCAGGTCATAGACGGACCATTTGCATCTTTCAATGGATTAGTCGAAGAAATAGATGAAGAGAAATTAAGATTAAAGGTTTCTGTTTCAATATTTGGACGACCAACTCCAGTTGATCTAGAATATAACCAAGTAGAAAAGGAAAGCTAATGGCAAAAAAAGAAATAAGTGGATATGTAAAATTACAAATTAAAGGTGGACAAGCAAATCCAGCACCACCAGTTGGTCCTGCTCTTGGTCAAAGAGGAATTAATATTATGGAATTTTGTAAAACTTTTAATGATAAAACAAAGTCATTCGCTGGAAAACCGGTTCCAGTTATTATTACTGTTTATAAAGATAAAAAGTTTGATTTTGTGATAAAATCACCACCGGCATCCCATTTTATAAAAGAGGCGATGAAGTTAAAAAGTGGATCAAAGGAGCCAGGCAGAAGTATAGTAGGTTCTATTTCTAAACAGCAGTTAAAAGATATTGCTAAAAAAAAGATGGAGGATTTAAATGCTCACAATATTGATGAAGCCGCAAAAATTATTGCTGGATCAGCTAGATCAATGGGAATAGAGGTGAAAGATTAATGAAATCAAAAAGATATAAAAAATTGCCAACAAATACTAAAGAACTTCAATCAGAAAAAATAGAGAAAATATTAAGTTCAGTAAAATCAAATTGTACAACAAAATTCGATGAATCATTAGATTTAAGTTTTAGAATTAACAATAAACAAAAAAAGAATGAAATTAATCTTAGAACAGTTGTAAATTTACCAGGTGGAACCGGTAAATCTGTGAAGGTTGCTGTAGTTTGTGAAGAAAATAAAATAAATGAAGCAAATGAAGCAAATGCAGATATAGTTGGAGCGGATGACCTAGTAGAAAAAATTAAAAATGGTGAACTAAATTTTGAAAAACTAATATGCACTCCTTCTATGATGATTAAATTATCAAAATTAGGAAAAGTTTTAGGACCGAAAGGATTAATGCCTAATCCAAAATTAGGAACAGTAACAAACGAAATTGCCAAAGCAGTTACAGAAGCAAAAGCCGGTCAAGTTGAAATCAGAAATGACAAAGATGGAAATATTGGTTTAAGTATAGGCAAAAAATCTTTTGAGGATCAAAAAATTATTAAAAATTTCAATGCGGTTCTAGGTGCTTTAGAAAAAGAAAAATCTAATTTTGCTATTAAAGGAGATTTAGTAAAACAGGTTTTTATCACTTCTAGTATGGGTGTTTCATACAAGATAAAATTAGAGAAGAGTATATAATTATGATGAACAAAGAACAAAAAAAACAATATATTGATAATATGTCATCTAGCTTTGATAAAATTGAGTCAGTTATTGTAACTCATTACCAAGGATTGACAGTAACTCAACTTGATGACCTTAGAAAAAGAATGCGTGAATATGGTATTAAGTTCAAAGTTACAAATAACAGAATTACAAAGTTAGCTTTAGAAAACACAAAGTGTAAAGAATTATCAAATTTATTTACTGGACCAACTGCAGTGGCATTATCTGAAGACGCAATAACAACAGCAAAAATTTTGACAAAATTTTCAAAAGAAAATGAAAATTTGAAAATACTGGGTGGAATCATGGGTACAGACATTTTGGATGTTGCTGGAGTAAAAAATGTTGCGACATTACCATCACTTGATGAGGCAAGAGCTAAAATAGTAGGTATTTTAAGGTCTCCAGCACAAAAAATTACAAGTATTTTACTTGAACCCGCTTCAAAAATCGCTATTTTAGCGCTCGAAAAATCAAAAAAATAACTAGGGACAAATTTAACATTATGGCTGACTTAAATAAAATTATAGAAGATTTATCTAGCTTAACTGTTGTAGAGGCAGCAGAGCTTTCAAAACAATTAGAGGAAAAGTGGGGTGTAACTGCTGCAGCAGCAGTTGCTGCTCCAACCGCCACAGCTCCAGGCGAAACTGCTGCTGAAGAGAAAGATGAATTCACAATTATGTTAACAGCAGCTGGTGATAAGAAAATAAACGTCATTAAAGAAGTAAGAGCTGTGACAGAATTAGGTTTAAAAGAGGCAAAAGATTTAGTTGAAGGTGCACCTAAAGAAGTAAAGTCAGGTGTTAATAAAAAAGAAGCAGAAGAAATAAAAGCTAAGTTAGAAGCTGCGGGCGCAACAGTAGAACTTAAGTAAATATTATTAAGAAAGAATTAGATAGCTGAATATTTTTCAGCAATCAAAACTTATATGCAATTATCTTTTACTAAAAAAAAAAATATCAGAAAAAGTTTTGGAAAACTCAAAGAAAGTTTATCAATACCAAATTTAATTGAAGTTCAAAAAAACTCATATAAAGAATTGACTGAATTTAAAGATGATGTTGAACAACATCTGGTTAAAGGTTTTCATCGTGTATTTAAAAGTATATTTCCTATTGAGGACTTAAATGATAAAGCTACTTTAGAATATGTTTCTTACAGACTAGAAAAACCAAAATTTGATGTTGATGAATGCATCACAAGAGGACTTACTTATTCTGCTGCTTTAAAATGTACACTAAGATTAGTTGTTTATGAAATAGACCAAGAAAATAATACTAAAGATATTTTGTCTGCCAAAGAGCAAGAAGTTTATATGGGTGAAGTTCCTATGATGACTAACAGTGGTACTTTTATAACTAATGGTGTTCAAAGAGTTGTTGTAAATCAAATGCACAGAAGTCCAGGAGTATTTTTTGATCATGATAAAGGAAAGTCACATGCTAGTGGTAAACTTTTATTTAATTGTAGAGTAATACCTAATAGAGGATCATGGTTAGACTTTGAGTTTGATGTTAAGGATTTCCTGTATTTTAGAATTGATAGGAAGAAAAAAATTTTTGTTTCAACATTTTTACAAGCCTTAGGATTCTCAAAATCAGATATTGTAAATGAATTTTATGAAAAAGAGGTGTTTAGCTATGATTCTAATCAAAAAAAATGGAAAACTAAATTTGATCCTGAGAATTATAAATCAAAAAATTTTTCAGAGGAAATTATAGACGCTAAAACAAAGAAAACGTTAATTAAAAAAGGGGAGCAAATTAACTTTTTAATAGCAAAAAAACTTCAAAACGATGGTTTAAAAGAAATTCTTGTATCAAATGAGTCATTATATGGAAAATATTTGCATGAAGATATATCTATTGACGAAGACTCTTTTAAAATAGGAACTGAGCTAAATGAAACTTTAATTCAAAAATTCATAGAAAATAGTTTCAATAATATAAATGTTTCAAAAACTAACTCTATATCTAAAGGTCCTTACCTTCTACAGACTATTTTAAATGATAAAAACGATAATAAAAATGATGCAATTACTGAAATTTATAAAATCTTAAGACCTGGAGAGCCTCCAACAATTGAAATAGCAACTCAAATATTTAATAATTTATTTTTTAGCTCTGATAGATACGATTTATCTGACGTTGGACGAGTAAAAATGAACTCTAGACTTGATTTAAATTGCTCAGATAAAATTACAATCTTAAGAAATGATGACATTTTAGCAATAATTAAAAAAATGTTAGACCTTAGAGATGGAAAAGATGAAGTCGATGATATTGATCATCTAGGTAATAGACGAGTAAGGTCAGTAGGAGAACTTGTAGAGAACCAAGCGCGTATAGGTGTCTACAGAATGGAGAGAGCAATTAAAGAAAAAATGACAACTCTAGATGTAGAGTCGGCCATGCCTCAAGATTTGATAAACGCTAAACCACTAACTATCTCATTAAAAGACTTTTTTGCCACTTCTCAACTTTCACAATTTATGGATCAGACAAATCCTTTATCAGAAATAACTCATAAAAGAAGAGTATCTGCATTAGGTCCAGGTGGGCTTACAAGGGAAAGAGCAGGTTTTGAAGTAAGAGACGTTCATCCTACGCATTATGGAAGAATATGTCCGATAGAAACCCCAGAAGGCCCAAATATTGGATTAATAAATAGTCTTTCAACTTATTCTAAAATTAATAAATATGGTTTTATAGAAAGTCCTTATAAAATAGTTGAGAATGGTGTGGTTCAGGACAAAATTGAGTACCTATCAGCAATGGAAGAAACAAAATTTACAATTGCACAAGCAAATTCTCTTCTAGATAAAAATGGAAAGTTTGTTGAAGAATTAGTTTCAAGTAGAGCAAACTTAGATTTTATTTTATCAAAACCTGAAAATATTGATTATATTGACGTCTCGCCTAAACAGCTTGTATCAGTTGCAGCTTCGTTAATACCTTTTTTGGAAAATGATGATGCAAATAGGGCATTGATGGGATCTAATATGATGAGACAAGCAGTTCCTCTCCTTAAACCTGAAGCTCCATTAGTTGGAACAGGAATCGAAAGCGACGTAGCTCTAGACTCAGGAGTTACGATAGTTGCGAAAAGAGATGGGATTGTCGATAAAATTGATGGTAAAAGAATAGTTATTAAAGCATCAAATGAAAAAGATTATTCACAGTCAGGTGTTGATATATATAATTTACAAAAGTTTAAAAGGTCAAATCAAAACACATGTATTAACCAAAAGCCACTTGTTAGAGTAGGAGATAAAGTTAAGTCTGGAGATATAATTGCTGATGGGCCATCAACAAAAACTGGAGAATTAGCTTTAGGCAAGAATGTCACTGTCGCATTTATGCCATGGCAGGGTTACAATTTTGAAGACTCTATTTTGATTTCTGAAAGATGTGTAACAGACGACGTATTTACATCTATTCATATCGAAGAATACGAAGTTATGGCGAGAGACACTAAGTTAGGTGAAGAAGATATAACAAGAGATATTCCAAACATTAATGAGGAAGCACTTAAAAATCTTGATGAGTCAGGTGTAGTTTATATAGGAGCTGAAGTAAAACCAGGAGATATACTTGTTGGGAAAGTAACTCCTAAAGGAGATTCAGCATCTGGTCCTGAAGAAAAACTTCTAAGATCAATATTTGGTGAAAAAGCAATTGATGTAACAGATACATCTCTTAAGATGCCAAGTGGAAGTGGAGGAATTGTCGTTGACGTTAGAGTATTTAATAGACATGGAATAGAAAAAGATGAGAGATCAATAACAATTGAAAGAGCTGAAATTGAAAGTGTACAACAAGATAAGAATGTAGAAGAAGAAATTTTAGAGAGAAGTATAAAACAAAGAGCATCCTCTATATTAATAAACACTAAATTATCTAAAAAGATCAAAAATTATGATTTAGGCTTAAACTTAAATGAACAAATTATTTTTGATCTTTCTGTATCAGATTTATTTAAAATAACAGTCGATGATATAAAGAAAACTGAGGCTTTATATCAACTAAGATCACAGTATGAGAATGCAAAAAAGGATATTCAAGATCGATTTGAAGATAAAGTTCTTAAAATAAGACAGGGAGACGACCTTCTACCGAGTGTTATGAAAATGGTAAAAGTCTTTGTGGCCATAAAAAGAAGGTTAAGACCTGGTGATAAAATGTCAGGTAGGCATGGAAACAAAGGTGTCGTCAGTAAAATAGTACCTGTGGAAGATATGCCTTACAGAGAGAATGGTAAACCAGTTGATATTGTTTTAAACCCACTTGGTGTACCTAGTAGGATGAATGTAGGTCAAATATTAGAAACACATTTAGGATGGTCATGTAAAGAACTGGGAGAGCAATTAACAGAATTAATAAACCAAAATCAAAAGAAAATTGAAAAAGAAGAAAAAATATCAAAATTCTTAAAATCAGTTTATGGTGATGAAGTATATTCTGAGAACATCGACACATTGACAACAACCGAGTTTAAAGATTTGTGTCAAAATATTCAAAATGGGGTTCCAATTTCAACACCAGTTTTCGATGGAGCTAAGGAAAAAGATGTAACTAATATGTTAGATTTAGCAAAATTACCTAACTCAGGTCAAACTACACTTTGGGATGGGAGAACAGGAGAGAAATTCGATAGACCTGTTACAGTTGGAATAATTTACATGCTAAAACTTCATCATTTAGTGGAAGATAAAATACACGCAAGATCAACTGGTCCTTACAGCCTTGTTACTCAGCAACCGCTTGGTGGAAAAGCACAATTAGGAGGACAAAGATTTGGAGAAATGGAGGTATGGGCTTTAGAGGCATATGGTGCATCATATACATTACAAGAAATACTAACTGTTAAATCAGATGATGTTGCAGGGAGAGTAAAAGTTTACGAAACAATTGTTAAAGGTGAAGAAAATTTTGAGTCTGGAATACCTGAATCATTCAATGTGTTAGTAAAAGAAATAAAATCGTTAGCACTAAATGTGGAGTTAAATTAAAAATATGAGCAAAGAGTTATCAGATTTATTCAAATCTTCAGAAATATCCGAAGCGCAAAACTTTAATAGTATTAAAATTACTTTGGCCAGTCCTGAAAAAATAAAATCATGGACATTTGGTGAAATCAAGAAGCCTGAGACAATTAACTATAGAACTTTCAGACCAGAAAAAGATGGTCTTTTCTGCGCAAGAATATTTGGACCGATTAAAGATTATGAGTGTTTGTGTGGTAAATATAAAAGAATGAAATTTAGAGGAATTATTTGTGAAAAATGTGGAGTAGAGGTTACAAAATCAAATGTTAGAAGAGAAAGAATGGGTCATATTAATCTAGCAACACCAGTCGCACATATATGGTTCTTAAAGTCATTGCCAAGTAGAATTTCGTTAGTTGTTGATATGAAATTAAAAGAAGTAGAAAGAGTTTTGTATTTTGAGAATTTTATTGTTATTGAACCAGGATTAACTGGGCTCAAGAAAAATCAGCTACTTGGAGAAGAAGAGCTAATAAAATACCAAGATGATTATGGTGAGGAAGCATTCACAGCAGGAATTGGAGCAGAAGCGATTTTAGAAATTTTAAAATCGATAAATTTAGAGGAGGAAAGAGATCTATTAATTAAAAATATTAAAGAAACAAAATCAAAAGTTAATGAAGAAAGATCAATAAAACGACTAAAATTAATTGAATCATTTATTGAAACAGGAAATAAACCGGAATGGATGATATTAACTACAGTTCCGGTAATACCGCCTGAGTTAAGACCTCTTGTACCATTGGATGGTGGTAGGTTTGCTACTTCAGATTTAAATGATTTATACAGAAGGGTAATTAATAGAAATAATAGATTAAAAAGACTAATTGATTTAAAAGCTCCAGATATAATTGTTAGAAATGAAAAGAGAATGCTACAGGAGTCTGTAGATGCCCTTTTTGACAATGGAAGAAGAGGAAGAGTTATAACTGGGACAGGAAAAAGACCTCTTAAATCTTTAGCAGAGATGTTGAAAGGAAAACAAGGGAGATTTAGACAAAATCTGTTAGGAAAAAGAGTTGATTATTCTGGAAGATCAGTAATTGTTGTTGGCCCAGATCTTAAATTACATGAGTGTGGATTACCGAAAAAAATGGCTTTGGAGTTATTTAAACCATTCTTGTATGCTAGATTAAATAAATTAGGCTTAGCATCTACTATAAAGCAAGCAAAAAAGTTAGTTGAAAAAGAAAGAACTGAAGTTTGGGATGCACTAGAATTAATAGTAAGAGAACATCCAGTAATATTGAATAGAGCTCCAACATTACATAGATTAGGTGTTCAAGCTTTCGAACCAAAACTAATCGAAGGTAATGCTATAGAACTTCATCCATTAACTTGTGCTGCATTTAACGCAGATTTTGACGGTGATCAGATGGCTGTACACGTGCCATTAAGTCTAGAGGCACAATTGGAAGCTAGAGTTTTAATGATGTCTACAAACAATATTTTAAGTCCATCAAATGGTAAACCCATAATAGTACCAAGTCAGGATATGATCCTTGGTATTTATTATTTATCACAACCGCCAGTTCAAGAAGAAAAAGTTGAGGGATATTTTGTAAATACTTCTGAAATAGAACATGCATTAGAAACAGGTCAAATTAAGGTGCATTCAAGAATAGTTTCAAGATTTGAAACTGTTGATGAGAAAGGAAATACAAAATTTGAAAAACATATAAGTACAGCTGGAAGATTTTTATTATCAAATATTATTCCTAAAAATGAAAATAATAAATTTTCATTGATAGATAGATTGCTACCAAAAAAAATTGTTTCCGAAGTAATTGATCATGTATTTAGATTTTCAGGGCAAAAAAGTACTGTAATATTTTGTGATAAATTAAAAGATATAGGGTTTAAACATGCATTCAAAGCTGGAATTTCATTTGGAAAAGATGATCTATTAATACCAAATAATAAAGAACAATTAATTGATGAAACTAAAAAACTTATTGCTGACTATGAGGGGCAATACGCTGAAGGTCTTATAACAAGAGGTGAAAAGTATAATAAAGTTATTGATGCCTGGTCAAAATGTACAGATAGGGTTGCATCAGAAATGATGAAAAGAATTTCAGCTACAGAGGTCACTGATGAAGGATTAAAGATAAATTCTGTATTTATGATGGCGGATAGTGGTGCGAGAGGTTCAGCAGCACAAATGAAACAATTGGCTGGAATGAGAGGTTTGATTGCTAAACCGTCAGGTGAAATTATTGAAACTCCAATTACATCAAATTTTAAAGAAGGTTTAACTGCATTAGAATATTTTAATTCAACTCATGGTGCTAGAAAGGGTTTAGCTGATACAGCTCTTAAAACAGCTAGCTCAGGATATTTGACAAGAAGACTATGTGATGTTGCTCAGGATTTAACAGTAACAAAAGTAAAATGTGATAATCCTGGATCTATAGAACTTTCAGAAGTTCTAGAAGGTGGAAACATTATGGTAAGTCTATCAGAGCGAGCCCTTGGAAGAGTTACTGCGCAAGATGTTAAAAATCCTTTAACAGGTAATGTAATAATCAAAAAAGAGGAAATGATAGATGAAGCTGCATGCGAGAAGATAGATGCTGCTGGTGTCAAATTATTGAAAGTATACTCTGTAATGACATGTAGCTCGAGAGAAGGAGTATGTGCAACTTGTTATGGTAGGGACTTATCAAGAGGGAAAATGGTTCATGTAGGTGAAGCTATTGGTATGATATCAGCTCAATCAATTGGAGAACCAGGAACCCAGCTAACTATGAGAACTTTCCACGTTGGTGGAACTGCTTCTGTAAAACAAGATTCTCAAATCGTGTCAAATTCAGAGGGAAAACTTAAAATTGTAAATACAAACCTAATAAAAGACTCAAAAAACAATCAAATTGTTATGGGAAGAAATACTGAGATTTCAATTGAGGATGATAATGGATTGCAAGTTGCATCTTACAAAGTCCCTTATGGTTCTAAACTGTTTTTTGAAAACGACCAAAAAATAAAAAAAGGTGCAAAAATTTGTGAATGGGATCCATACACAACACCTGTAATTGCTGAAAAAGATGGTATAGTAAATTACGTCGATTTAATTGATGGTGTTTCAATTGCTGAAACAGTTGACGATGCGACAGGTATTTCTACAAAAGCAGTTGTTGATTGGAAAACTCAATCAAAAAATACAGACTTAAAACCTAGAATAACTTTAAGAGACTCAAAAGGAAACGTAATTAAAAAAGCAGATGACAATGAAGCAAGATATTATTTAGTTCCAGATTCAATTTTATCAGTTAAAGATGGAGCAAAAATTTCAGCCGGTGATGTAATTGCTAGATTGCCTAAGGAAACAACGAAAACAAAAGATATTACCGGAGGATTACCCAGAGTAGCAGAATTATTTGAAGCGAGAAAAGCTAAAGATAGTGCAATAATTGCTGAAAATGATGGTAGCGTAATTTTTGGTAAAGAAGTTAGAGGTAAACAAAGAGTAACCATAGAGGCGGAAAATGGAGATACATCAAGTTACTTAATCCCAAAAGGTAAACACATTAATTTTAATCAAGGTGAAAAAATTAAAAAGGGAGAATATCTTCTAGATGGACAACCTTTACCTCACGACATTTTAAGAATATTGGGAATAGAGGAATTAACTGAGTATTTTGTTAACCAAGTTCAAGATGTTTATAGACTACAAGGAGTAATTATTAATGATAAACATATTGAAACAATATTAAGACAAATGCTGAAAAAAATAGAAGTGAAAGAAACTGGTGATAGTAAATTATTACCTGGAGAGATCATCGATAGAATAAAATTTGAGACAATGAATGAAGAATTAATTGCTAAGGGCAAAAAGCCAGCTGTAGGTGAACGAGTACTAATGGGAATAACCAAAGCATCATTACAAACCGAGTCATTTATATCTGCTGCTTCATTTCAAGAAACAACAAGGGTATTAACTGATGCTGCAATTAAAGGAAAAGTAGATAAGCTAACAGGCTTAAAAGAAAATGTTATAGTAGGAAGATTGGTTCCTGCTGGCACTGGTTCGATTAAAAATTCTTGGAATAAAAAAGCCATTAATGACGATCAAAAATTCTTGTCTGAACAAGAGAGTCGAGAGCCAACAGAGGCACAAATAAACCAATAAAATAGATACTTTTAAGTTTTTATTTAGTTTGACAAATAGATTTTCTAATGTATTTTGGCCATGTTTTTGGTTGGAATGTAGTGATTAGTTCACTAAACGCTGCCACAAATAACACGTCAGTTATTCTCATCAAAAATATAAATATTTAATTAAAATTGATTATGCCAACTATAAACCAATTAGTAAGAAAAAGCAGAGATAAGCAGATTACAAGAAATAAAGTGCCAGCATTACAAAAGCAACCTTTAAAAAGAGGTGTATGCGTAAAGGTTTATACAACAACCCCAAAAAAACCAAATTCAGCATTAAGAAAAGTTGCACGTGTGAGATTATCTAATGGTTTTGAAGTCACCGCTTATATACCTGGAGAAGGTCATAACTTACAAGAGCACTCAGTTGTATTAATTAGAGGTGGAAGAGTTAAAGATTTACCAGGTGTTAGGTATCATATCTTAAGAGGAAATTTAGATACTCAAGGTGTAGCAAACAGAAAACAAAGACGTTCTTTATATGGAACGAAAAAAGGTAAATAAAAATGTCTAGAAAAAGAAAAGCGCCAAAAAAAATACCTTTAATAGATCCAAAATTTAAATCGACAATTATACCAAAATTAATTAATTCAATTATGTATGATGGTAAGAAAACGATAGCCGAAAAAATAATTTATGATGCAATTGAAAAAATTAAAAGTAAAACAAAGGACGAACCATTAAATGTATTTAATGACGCAATTAATAATATTAAGCCAACTGTTGAAGTGAGATCTAGAAGAGTGGGTGGTGCAACTTATCAAGTACCTGTGGAAGTAAAATCGAAAAGATCACAAGCTTTAGCATTGAGATGGTTGGTTGATGCCTCTAGAAAACGTAAAGACAAAAAAATGTCTGATAAAATTTTTAATGAGATATATGATGCTTATCAAAATAGAGGTTCAGCTATAAAAAAAAAGGAAGACACACATAAAATGGCAGAGTCAAATAAAGCTTTCGCTCATTTTAGATGGTAAGAATATATGTCAAGAACACATAATTTAGATAAATACAGAAATATTGGCATCATGGCACATATTGATGCTGGCAAAACTACAACTACTGAAAGGATTCTCTATTACACAGGTAAGAGCCATAAAATAGGAGAAGTACATGATGGTGCCGCTACTATGGACTGGATGGAACAAGAGCAAGAAAGAGGTATAACTATTACATCTGCTGCAACTACTTGTTTTTGGAATGATCATAGAATTAATATTATCGATACACCTGGGCACGTAGATTTTACTATTGAAGTCGAGAGATCTTTAAAGGTTTTAGATGGAGCTGTTGCTGTATTTGATGGTGTAGCTGGAGTAGAACCTCAATCAGAAACCGTTTGGAGACAAGCAGATAAATATAAGGTACCGAGAATCTGCTTCGTTAATAAATTAGATAGAACTGGGGCAGATTTTTTCAGATGTGTAAGTATGATAAAAGACCGACTTGGAGCTAAACCCCTAATAATGCAAGTTCCAATTGGTATCGAAGCTTCTTTGAAAGGCGTTGTTGATCTAGTTAAAATGAAAGCTGTAGTATGGAAAAATGAGGATCTTGGTGCCGCATGGGAACTGACAGAAATACCAGATGATTTAAAAGAAATTTCTTCAAAGTTCAGACAAGAGCTTGTTGAAACAGCTGTTGAGCAAGATGAGAAACTTATGGAAGATTACCTTGCAGGAAATGATATATCAGAAGATGATTTAATTAAATGTATTAGAAAAGGTTGTCTGGGATTTGACTTTGTACCCGTGCTTACCGGTTCAGCGTTTAAAAATAAGGGCGTTCAACCACTTTTGGATGCGGTAGTAAACTATCTACCTAGTCCAGAGGATATAGGCTCTATAACAGGAACTAAACCTGGCTCAGAGGATGAAATTCAAATGAAGTTTGAGGACAATGCACCTTTTTCAGCACTTGCATTTAAAGTTGCTAACGATCCGTTCGTTGGAAGTTTAACGTTCATTAGAATTTATTCAGGAACTGTTAAATCAGGTACTGGAATTTATAATACTTCAAAAGATAAAGAAGAAAGAGTTGGTAGAATGCTTCTTATGCACGCTAATTCAAGAGAAGATATTAAAGAAGCAAATGCTGGTGATATAGTGGCATTAGCTGGACTTAAAAATACAATAACAGGACATACACTTGCTAATAAAGAGACACCAGTTCTACTTGAACCAATGGAATTTCCTGATCCAGTTATAGAAATTGCAGTTGAACCTAAAACAAAAGCTGATCAAGAAAAAATGGGAGAAGCCTTAGGAAGATTAGCTAAGGAAGATCCATCATTTAGAGTAACTTCTGACGAAGAGTCAGGTCAAACTATTATTAAAGGAATGGGTGAATTGCACTTAGATATAATTGTGGATAGAATGAAACGGGAATTTAATGTTGAGGCAAATGTTGGAGCACCTCAAGTTGCATATAGAGAAACAATTCTATCACCAGCAGAAAATGATTATACACATAAAAAACAAAGCGGTGGTGCTGGACAATTTGCAAGAGTTAAATTAACTGTTGAACCTCTTGAACCAGGAAAAGGAAGAGAAATTGAAAGCAAAATAAAGGGTGGAGCAATACCTAAAGAATTTATTCCAGGTGTAGAAAAAGGAGTTGAAACTGTGGCTGATGGTGGGATTTTAGCTGGGTTTCCGCTTATAGATTATAAAGTAACAATTGTTGATGGATTGCACCATGATGTAGACTCTAGTGTTTTAGCCTTTGAACTAGCTTCTAGACAATGTTTCAAAGAAGCATGTACTAAAGCAACATTAAAACTTTTAGAACCAATTATGAGAGTCGAAGTCGTAACTCCCGAGGATTACATGGGCGATGTAATTGGTGATTTAAATAGCAGACGAGGTCAAATAAGTACTCAAGAACAGAGAGGAAATGCAACAGTGATAACAGCTATGGTGCCTTTAGCAAATATGTTTGGTTACATTAACAATTTAAGATCAATGTCCCAAGGAAGAGCACAATATTCAATGTTCTTTGATCATTACGACAAGGTACCGCAAAACGTACAAGACGAAGTAACAAAAAAAACAG